>NZ_JBANSP010000002.1:0-518151 GCF_037167145.1 Paenibacillus sp. YIM B09110
CCTATTCTGTCTGTAGCCCCGCCGGTCCCAACACAATCGCCGTTTTCACCAACCATAAGCTGGATTTTCGATCTTATTGACCTTAAGTAACTCATATTTGTGCGAATAGGATGGATTTCCAATCCTATCGTCCTTCGAACAATAGGAATAAGTTTCTATTTGGTCATTTGGTCAGGAGACGAGGTAGAGAGGTTTATATAAGGTGTCATTTTCGGGATAGTTTTTATGAATATCTTTCCTTTAATGAACCGTAGTCTGTGTAGAATTTGTCCTGGCTTTGTGAGTCTGATGCGCTGCGCTCCAATTATGAAGAGCTGTCAATATCGGCTCAAGAGTCATGCCGTATTCCGTCATCGAATACTCAACCTTTGGCGGTACCTGAGGAAAAACGACGCGCTGGATGATTCCTTCTTCCTCTAGTTCTTTTAATTGGGTGGTTAGCATTTTGGGCGTAATCGTGCCCATGGCTTTCTTGATTTCGCTATAACGCATCGTGCCTGTGGAGATGAGATGCAGCAAAATACTCGTTTTCCACTTGCCCACGATGATGGTAAGCGCGTCTTCCACTTTGCAGAGCTCGGGCTGGATCTTCATAGTTCCTCCATTAGTATCTTTTTGTATACTATATCACTTATAAGTGCATACTTACAATTTGAATAGCAATGGTATAAGATTAGCCCATGAGAAAAGCAACAAGGTGATATTCATCCAAACAGATAGAAAGAAGGGCTAATCAGCATGGAACCATATCGATTGAATAAGAGCAAAGGCCTGGAATTTGGTTTATATACGCTAGGCGATCATATTCCGGACCCTCATACGGGCAAACGGATTTCCGCCGAGCAACGGATTCACGAAATCATTGAATTGGCGAAGATGGCTGATGAAGCAGGACTTGATTTTTTTAGCGTTGGAGAAAGCCACCAGGAGTACTTCACTACGCAGGCGCATTCGGTCGTGCTGGGCGCTATCGCTCAGGCAACGAACAAAATCAAGATCGGAAGCTCGTCCACGATTATAAGCACGTCCGATCCCGTCCGCGTCTATGAGGACTTCGCGACAATCGATCTGATCTCGAAGGGGCGTGCAGAAATTATAGCCGGCCGCGCTTCCCGTATCGGGTTGTTCGAGTTGTTAGGCTATAACGTGCGCGATTACGAGGCATTATTCGAAGAGAAGTTCGATCTGCTCGTAAAGATTAACGAAGAGGAATCAGTCAAGTGGAAAGGTCAGTTCCGAGCTCCGCTTAACGATGCCAACGTTTTTCCCCGCCCTCGCGGCGGCAAGCTGCCGATCTGGCGAGCGGTAGGGGGACCGCCGAAAAGCGCGATGAAGGCCGGTGCCGCAGGCGTTCCGATGATGCTGGCTACACTCGGCGGCCCGGCGACGAGCTTCAAGCGATCGATCGATGCTTATCGGGAGGCTGCTTCGCGCAGCGGACATGACGCTGCGGCGCTGCCGGTAGCGACCGCGGGTTTATTCCATGTCGCCGATACGACGCAGCAGGCGCTTAGCGAGGCCTATCCTCATGTGAACAAGGGGATGGAGCTTATTAACGGGAGAAGCTACCCGATGCAGCATTTTGCCCAAGGCTCGGATGTAAAGGATGCTATGATGGTGGGCAGTCCGCAGCAAATTATTGAAAAAATATTGTATCAGCATGAGCTGTTCGGCCATCAACGGTATATCGCACAAATGGATTTTGGCGGCGTATCCTTTGAAGTGTTGGCTCGTAATCTTGAGCTGATTGCAACGGTTATCTTGCCGGCGGTTCGCAAATATACGGTATAATTCATTAGGGAGCGGCGCTGCTGCTCTCTATTTTCTTTTACGGCAAGAAGCACTATGATTAAGACATCCTTTATGAAGAAAGACTGGTGAAGCTACATGGCAGCCAACTATCAATTTGACCAAATCGTGAATCGTAAAAATACGCGTTCGTTTAAATGGGATCATGCGGAAACGATGTTCGGCGCGAAGGATCTTCTTCCATTATGGGTTGCGGATATGGATTTCTTAACTGTACCTGCGATCACGCAACGTCTTGTGGAACGTGCCCAGTTAGGGTCTTACGGCTATTCGGTTCGAACAGACAGCTATCATGAAGCGATCGTAAGCTGGTACCGCCGCCGGCATGAGTGGACCATACAGAATGACTGGATCGTCGACTCGCCAAGCGTCGTCACTTCGCTAAGCTTAGCCGTTCAGCTGTTCAGCGAGCCAGGCGATACGGTTGTCATTCAGACGCCGGTGTACTACCCGTTCTATGAAGTGATTCGGGGCAACGACCGCGTGGTTGGGGCAAGCTCGCTGCGCGTCGTCAACAATCGGTATGAGATGGACTTCGACGGCATGGAAGCGATGTTCCAAGCCGGTGCGAAGCTGCTTCTGCTCTGCAGTCCTCATAATCCGGGCGGGCGCGTCTGGAACGAGGATGAATTGCGCCGATTAGGCGATCTTTGCCTGCGGTATGGGGTAACGGTCGTATCCGACGAAATACATGCCGACCTCGTTCATTCGGGGAATCTTCATACTCCATTCGCATCATTGTCGCAAGAGCTTGCAGACATTACGATTACTTGCCTTTCGGCTACAAAGACGTTCAATCTCCCAGGTCTTCACACGTCATTCATGGTTATTTCGAATGCTTCCTCCAGGAGGAGAATGGATCAGCGCTTGAAGCTGCTCGGCCTCCGTAATGCGAACCATTTCGCCGAAGACGCGGTAGAGACGGCTTTTAATGAAGGAGAGGCGTGGCTGGATGAGCTTCTCGTATATATTGAGGGGAATATCGCGTTCGCTAGTCAATATTTAGCTCAGCATCTTCCGCAAGTGAAGACGATGATGCCTGACGCGACATACTTGCTCTGGGTGGATTGTCGATCGCTCGGTCTAGATTCGCGCGGCTTGAAGGAGCTTATGTTCCATCAGGCGAAGGTAGCTTTTAACGAAGGCTCCGGCTTCGGCGAGGATGGAGCTGGCTGGCTTCGGATTAACCTGGCTTGTCCAAGATCGCTGCTAGCCCAGGCGCTGGAGCAATTCTGCGAAGCGGCTCGGAAGCTGTAGCGTTCGATTTTAAAATGTTGCTATTCTATTCGAATAGCCGCACAAAAAGCCTCCGAAGCGTTATAGTGTAGACATATTCGGTATACTTGTGATGAGGAGGCAGATACCATTGGCGACTGCTAATAAAAAAAACTTCGATTACGGACAGCGCGAGCTGGGTTACTTAAGGAACGCCGATCCAGTATTAGGTGCGGCGATTGATCGATTGGGCTTGCCGCAGCGCGAGGTTACACCTGATTTATTCGCTTCCCTCGTGGAAGCGATGGTCGGTCAGCTGATATCGGTTAAGGCCGCTGATACGATATGGGCCAGAATGCAGGAGCGCCTCGGTGCAATGACACCGAATAATGTGGCGGAACATACGGTAGAAGCGATCAAAAGCTGCGGGTTGTCCATGAGGAAGGCTGAGAACATCCATGCGATTGCGAGCGCGATTGTGCACGGCGAATTGCAATTGGAAGAGCTTAATGACATGCCGGATTCCGAGGTTGCAGCGAAGCTTACGTCGCTTAAAGGTGTCGGGCAATGGACGGCAGAGATGCTGCTTATTCATGCCTTGGAGCGGCCGGATATCGTAAGCTGGGGCGACGCGGCGATCCGCAAGGGAATGATGAGGTTATACGGCTTAAGCGAGCTGTCCAAAAAGCAGTTCGACGAGTATCGTGCGTTCTATTCGCCCTTCGGTACAGTCGCCTCGATCTATTTGTGGCAGCTATCCTCCGAATAAGCTTTTTTAAGGCTCAAAGCCTGTTTGGCTTATATATACCTGTTCGGCGGGAAATACTTCGACGAAGCGATCATAGACGGAACGATAGGCGTCCGGTTTGTACCAATCCTCGAGTCCTAATCGGGCATAGATCGATTCCATACCGATAGACCTCGTTCGTTTGCCTCCGCTTCCGTCGCCCATATAGTAGTCGTCGATACATACGCGATTAACGAGCGGCTTCAGCAGCTTTGGGAACATCTCGCTGCTTGGGAGAATAGGCGCGATGGTCGCTTGAGCAGGAATGTCGGCGTCTCGGAGCAGCTGCAGCGTCTTCAGCCTCGCCGCAATCGGCGGAGCTTCTGGCGTGAATTGCTTTCGGATATCCTCGAGATCCGTCTCTATCGTCATACTGATCCGTACGCGATCTCCAAGCTGAGCGAACAAATCAATATCGCGGCGCACTAGCGGACTCCGCGTCTGCACGAACAAAAAATCAGGCGGTTCATCGACCATTGCTTCCAGCAAGGATCGGGTGACGCCTTCTTTGTGCTCGACGGGCTGATAAGGATCGGTGCTCGTAGACATGAAGATCGTCACAGGCCCTTTGCGCTTCGCAATCACTAGCTCCTTGCGGAGCAGTTTCGCCGCGTCCTGCTTAATATCTACCCATGATCCCCATGCTTCCTGCCGGAAGAGGGAGATCGGCATTTGGCGTACATAACAGTATGAGCAGCTGAAAGAGCAGCCTGCATACGGATTAAGCGTATGGCTGTATCCCGATAGATAACCGGTTCCTTTGTTCGAAATGGTTTTCGGATGCGTGCGCTTGTAAGTCTCGTTAGCCATGTACGATGTGTTCCTTCGTATTGTTATCGATGCCGGAACGACTCTGCTCTAGTTCGAGCAACGCTGACTTCATGCTAAGGCCGCCGCGGAAACCGGTTAGCGCGCCGTTCTTGCCAATTACCCGATGGCAAGGGACAGTAATGAGGACGGGATTAGCTCCGATCGCGGTGCCAACGGCGCGTACGGCAGAAGGCTTGTCGATGCGGCTTGCGATGTCCGAATACGACGAAGTTTGTCCATACGGTATTTCGCATAACGCTTTCCATACGTCCAATTGGAAAGGCGTTCCTCGCAGATCGAGCGGCATGTCGACGTTGTCCACCGTACCACGCAGATAACCGATTAATACCGTTTTGTATGACTCCAGCATTTCATCATTTTGTACGAGCGCGCTGCCGGGGAACTTCTTATTAGCCCAAAGGGAAATCTCATCCAGCGATTGATTTTGCGAGCCAATATAGCAAAGTCCTGCGGGTGTAGCAGCTAGATGAAGCTTCCAATCGTCTACTGATAATAGCGACCAATAGATAGATGAATGGTTATCAGCTTTCATGAATGTGATCTCCTTTCTTGTTCTGTCGCCGATAAACTGCTGGCGTACAGCCGACCTTCTGTTTGAATAAGGTGACGAAATATGGCGTATTGGCCATTCCAACCTGCAAGCCGATGTCGGCAATTTTAAGATCGGATTCGGAAAGCCATCTTTTGGCATGCTCTATTCGCAGGTTCTGCATATGCTCAGTGGGAGTTATGCCGCAAAGACGCTTGAACGTACGCTGCAAATGAAAGGGGCTGCTATGGCTAATCTCGGCCAACAGCTCCAACGTGATGTTTTCGTTATAATGGCTGTCCATATAATCCGTGACTAGGCTGATCCATTCGTCGTCCGGCAGCTTCTCGCCTGTAGGCTTGCATCGCTTGCATGGGCGGAATCGGGCCGCTAACGCTTGCTCGGGCGCCATGAAGATGCGGACATTTTCTTTCTTAGGGGGCCGAGATTTGCAGGACGGGCGGCAGAAGATGGACGTCGTTTTGACGGCGTACCAGAACTTGCCGTCATAAGAGGCATTGTTTTGCAGGATTGCCTGCCATTTCTCTTCGTTTAAGTCTACCCTTGATACTCCTGTCTCTTGAGTTGGACGTCTCTCAAATTTCTCATTCCACGGTTCCATATGCTGCTTTCACCTCTTGCTCTAGTATACCCTCCATAACAGTCGTTTGTACGCTGACATCAATAAAAAAGCAAGATATCGTAATTATAGATTCCGAAATTTTCCTTACCTGTAGGCTACATACATGGTACAATATTCCTACTAGATAGGTGAGGAGAGATAGATTTGAAGAGATATTTATCACTATTGGTCGTTTTTTGCTTAACTGTATTGTCCGTTGCTTCGCTCGGAACTGTAGCGTCAGCAGCTAGTACCGGTACTAAAGTAATAGGCGTGGCTTACGACAACATTTTATTGGATGACGGCTCTATCTGGGTGAAAAATTCGAATGGCCCGATCCGTAAGAATTTGGATATCGCGCAGATCGTAGGATATGGCAAAGAGGGCTTCGGTGTAACGAAAAAGGGAGAGCTTGTTTCTTGGGATTACATTACTGAACCGGCAGTAGACACCAAACAAACAGGCATCAGCCAGTTAGTGTTTGGTTCATATCTGAAGACTGATGGCACATTATGGTCAACCGATGGTTACAAAATGACTTCTAATGTTCGCCTAATCGGCGGAAGCGGAGGAAGTCTTGCTTACCTTACAAAGTCAGGGGTATTATCGGCAGCAGGCGTGGAAGAAAACTATACTCTAAGTGACGCTGCATCTATTATTGCTATTGATGCCACTCTCATGGAATACAATAAAGGGCGGACCGCAACTTTAAGTTCCAGCGGTGAAGTCATGATTTATGATGAGAGAAATATCGATTACGAGAACGGATGGAAGATTATACCTGAGAAGGTGACATCAGATGCATCGGGTATCGTATTCGCCGACAACGGACAGCTTCTCGTAACTCTTAAGGATGGAACCGTGTGGGTAACTGGTGATTATGAATACCGATATAAACTAGAGAAGCAACTTACGGGTATAAAAAATGTGAAGCAGATTTCGGCTTTAAAAGATGATGAATCTTTTTACTTCTTAACTAATAGCGGAGATTGGAAATTGTACCAATATGGATTGGAGAAGCAGATTGAGATTCCAAAAGTAGCCGATCTAACTTTTGAACTATCTAATCTAACTCCGAATGTAGGAGATAGCATTAAAGCGGAAATTTCCGAGACGTATTCTACAGGTGAAACGAAGAAAGTGCCTTTGAGCCAAGCCAATGTACAAATCGACAAACCGCATTTATTGAAAGCTATGGGCAATGGTACGTTTAAAGCACTCGGCGTCGGAGTATCCAAAGTTACAGTTACATCCGGGACTGCAGCGAAAACGCTTACTGTAACGACAAGCCTGAGCGCGAATCTTAAAAATGCAGCGCAGATTAAAAATGTAACTTACGTGCCTATCCAATCGGTCTTCAAATCGATTGGCGGTACAGTTGTGTATACGGCAGCATCGAAGACATTCGATATTAAGGTTGGAAGCACGGCGATCAAGCTGAAGTCAGACGAAGCCAAAGCCACCGTGAATGGCAAGGAGGTAGTGCTTGGAGGTCCGATTCAAACGGCAAACGGAACGGCCGTGTTCCCCGCAGCCTTGTTGACGAAAGTATTCGGAGCTAAGCTGCAATGGGATACCAAGTACAAGACGATCACGATCTTGTTCGGCGCAGCCAAAATGAAAATCGAAACGCCTGATACAGCGAACGTGCTGAAGAGAGAGGCGCTTGGCACTTTAACGAAGTACATTGGAAAGTCTTATTGGTCTAATCATATTCCAGGTGCAGACCGATTCATTAAACTAACGATTGTTGATATCATTCCCGATGCATCAAAAGATTTCGTAATTGTTTTCCAAACGACGAAAGGCGTTAAAGTCAAGTCAAGCGTATTGTATGGCAGCAGTGCCGTAGAATCGTATCTAGCTACAGATTACTATCTGTTGACGTATGATCCGTACAAAAAATATAACTGGTCCACGAAAATATGGACAGCGGTCAAAGCCGAGAAAATCGGCGTCGGCATGACGAAGGATCAAGTCCTACTGTCGTGGGGAAATCCGAGTTCCACTAGTGTCATAAGCGGCAGCGGCATTGTAATTGAAACTTGGGGTTACGGCTTAAGCAGCCAGTATGTAACATTCAAGAATGGAAAAGTGTCTCAAATCTACACGATCTAATCCCATAAACATCAACCAAAAGAGCCCCGTGCGCGTTATCTCGCGTACGGGGCTCTTCTTCATTCCATAACGATTACAAGCTGAATTCGCTAGGGTTCAAACCAAGCGCGTTGCAAATATCGGTAACCGCCGCTTTCTCATGCGGATCGAAGTTGCCGTCCGCCGCGCCGATCGCGCTGCATACGCCAACGATTACGCGTGCGACATCAGGCTTGCTGCGGAACTTCGCAATCGCCTTAAGCGCTTCTTGCTTGCCAATCATGCCATCAAATTCGATATTGCTGGCGAAATGGTTGAAACGGTTAATGACATCGCTCATATCGAATACTTTTAATTCTTCGCTGCGGCTTATGTAACCGGTCATTTTTTGTTTCTCGGCGGAATCAATAGAGCCGTCGGCTCCAGCTACAATCGCGCATCCTGCCACGACTGCGTCCAGAAATTCTTTATTTTTAAACTTTTTAACTTGATCGGTCAGCCCTTGCTTGCTGCTCTGCAGCCAAGATTTAAATGTGCTCATAGTGGGAGCCTCCTTAGATTTGTTAATTACTATTGTAGTAGTATTGGAGGACGTTTTGCAAATATGGCGATATTTTGTCGGATTGTTAGAGGTGTGTTGCTATTAAAAGGAAGTAGCTTGAACTGGTGCGGGTCGTTGCACTATAATGTGTAGTGGAGGGGGAGCGGAATGAAAATCAATCATTTTAAATATGATGAAATCGGTTTGAACCGGTTTTTTGGCTCCTTGGAAGCGAAAGTGATGGAGCTGCTGTGGGATGCGGAGGAGCTTTGCATCAAGGACGTTCAGCACAAGCTTGCACAAGACAAGCCCGTGAACTTCAATACGGTTATGACCGTGATGAATCGGTTAGTCGAGAAGGGCATTCTGGAGAGGAGACTGCAAGGAAGGCTTTCCTTGTATCGTCCGACCCAGTCGAAGGAGATTTTCATCGAAGAGCAATCAAGGAAGCTGACCGAGAACTTGATTGACGAGTTCGGGGGCGTCGTCATCAATCACATGCTCGATGCGATTAAAGACGTTGACGAGTCGTTGATTCAGCAGCTGGAGGCCAAGTTAAGACAGCTTAAGAAGGACAGCCAATGACGAATTGGAAAACGAAGTCGAATATCGTCCTGTCGTTAAGCGTACTTATCGCCTTGGTCGTGATTGGACAGATCGGCATGTATGCGGCTCATCTTATGTTCGGAATGAACGTGCATCTAAATATTTTCAAATTCTGTCTTAGCTTATTCAAGCAGCATTCGTGGTATTATAACCTGATTACTTACGCGATGAATGCGTTCATCATCCATATGCTGCTCATAGCATTCATTCGAATCATTCAGCAATACGTACGCTTAACACGCTTCAAAGCAGCAATGATTTCGCTTCAACTGCACCAGTACACGGAGGAATTGAAGCATAGATTTCATGTTTCATCGCGTGCCTCTATGATCGTCATCGACCGAGCGGAGCCGCTTGCGTTCACCATGGGATTTCGGAAACCGATGATCGTCTTATCGAGTGGTCTTGTAGGACTGCTGGACGAGCAGGAGCTCGAGGCCGTCATTGCGCATGAGGCGTCTCATCGTCACAACTACGACACGCTGAAGCTATTTGTGCTCCAGCTTATTGCACAGTCGCTTTGGTTCATTCCGTTAACGCGATGGTCGTATGCGAATTACAAAATTATGAGCGAGCTGAGAGCGGACGAACATGCCATCAAGGCAACGGGCTCAGAGCTTGGGCTTGGAGGCGCATTGCTGAAAATGGTGCAAAGCAGCGGCATCATCCGCAGCGCTTCGACTAGTCCCGTTCTCGCTTCGTTCTCTGATGAAGCTATCAACTATAGGCTGCGTCAACTGATTGAACCGCAGCGAGCCATTCCGGTTAAGCTGGAGACGCCTGCTATCGTAATCTCCGTTTACGCGCTGCTGCTTCTTATGGCGCTGACCGTATTAGCAATGACATAACTAAAGAAAGAAAGGTCGTGTTGTAACCCATTATGGAAACTCATATTAACATGCACAATCAAGGATCTGAATCGGCAATTTGGTTATACGCTGCAGGACTTATCCTTATCGTTGCCATCGTAAGTTATTTTTTGGCCGCCCGCAAAAATAAAGAAAATGTCAACCGAATGAAGAAGGAAGAGCGGAATTTGTTGAAGCAGACTGTGAAGAAGTGGCGTCTATCGGGCCATCTGCTCATTGTCGTCGCTCTTATTCTTGTGTTTGTTCATTATTTGCCAAAGTGGATGCAGACGTATGATGTCGCAGAGTTGAATTACGATATGAAGATAGAAGTAAAAACCGACGAATACTTTGGCGCAGATCATACCGACAGCAAGGTCGATTACGAGATGAGCATCCCGACTTCGGGACCGCATAGCCCGCATGACATTAAATTCGGCTTCTATAGCGAACGGCCGGACTTCGAGCTGCTCGTTCACAATCTGGAGCATGGCGACATTATTATCCATTACCGTCCTTCCGCTACTCACGACCAAGTAAACCTGCTGCAATATTTAGCGAAGTTCCGTGAGGCAGGCGCTGGCGTACTAGCGGTTCCTAACGATGAGCTGCCAGAAGGCACGGAGCTTGTTGTGACAGCATGGACGAAGACAATGGTGCTGGACGGCTTCAACGAACGGGCAGTTGCCCAGTTTATCTATGACAATATTAATCGTGGTCCTGAGCAGATCCCAGCTAACATCCGCCGAGGCGGAGGAACAATGTAATCAGGTACTGGATAATACAATCTAGATCCGATACAGACGTCCGCCAATGTGGCGGGCGTCTGTTGTCCTAAATAAAGGATCGATTGCGAATTGACATTATTACAGAATTGACGTAATATTTCGTTAAACGAACGTTGAATGAAAGGAGAGCGTGATCAGCATGACTCGCAACACACGCAAGGAACAGGCAGCCGAAACAAGAGAGAAGCTGCTTGAGACAGCTAAAGCGCTGTTCGCCGAGAAAGGCTATCACGGCACTCCCGTACGTGCAATTAATCGGAAGTTGAACATGGGGGATGGTATTCTTTATCATTATTTTCCTGGCGGCAAACGTGAAATTTTGTCGGTACTGCTTCAAGAAAGCTTCGAGCGGAGATTCACGGAAATATCGTTAGTCAATAAACATATCGAGCAATTGCCGCTCCGTGAAGCACTTGTCGCGCTGATTAGACGCATGTACGAGCTGTTCATGGAAGATATGGATTCGGCTCGGATATTGATTCGCGAGGGCGATGTGCTCGAGAAGGAAGAACGAGAGAAGCTAAGCGGATTTATTCAAGTACAGAAGCAATTTTTCAGAGAGTTCCTGCAAGCACGGCATGAGAAGGGCGAGATTCGCGAGCTTAATTACGATCTTGCTTCGAGGCAAGTGGTCGGCGCTGCCATGCAGCTCATTCTTAGCGAAATTATCGGCATTGAATTCGTGCATGAGGTGGACAAAGGAAAGTATATTAAAGAGATGATTGATTTTACCGTCACCTTATGGGAGCAATAGAATCCTTGAACAGCTTCGCAACAACCGGCGTTCAAGGATTTATTTAGGCCGTTTAATTGAACGTACGTTCAATCAATGAAAAGATTTGAGAAAAGAGAGGGAGATGTTTACCATGAACTTATTCAAGAACAAACTGACTTTATTACTGCCGATTATCGTTATTGCTGTATTATTTGTATTCAGCCTGACGTCTATTCCTTCCATTAATCCGGCACCGAAGCAATTACCGATTGCGATTGTGAACGAGGATGAAGGCGTCGACATTCCGGATCAAGGCAATGTGAATATGGGCGAGCTTATCATTCAAAATGCGCAAGCTGCGGCTGGCGCAACAGATGAGGAGGCGCCGATCAAATGGGTAGCCGTTGGAAGTGACGAAGAGGTTCAAGCAGGCCTTAATGATCAGCTATATTACGCAGCGCTCGTCATTTCTGCCGACTTCAGCCGCAATCAAGCTTCACTGCGCTCACCTGAACCGACGCAAGCTCATATTAGCATATACGTCAATCAAGGGATGAGCACGATGGCTTCAACAATGGCAAGCCAAGCGCTGAATCAGATGGTAGACGGCGTTAATGCGAAGCTGCAAAGCGAGCTGATAACGTTTTTCGATGAGCAGGGAGGAACGGTGTCAACGAAACAAGCAGCAGCGCTGGCAGCGCCGATTGTCAAAGACGTAACGAATGTGAACGTGACAGGTACGCATAGTGCGGGCGGCAACGCGCCTTTCGCATTGTTCCAGCCGCTATGGATGGCAAGCATTGTAGGCAGTATTATTTTCTTGTTCGTAAAACAAAGCTTGAAGCTCACATCCCCTATAGCGAAACTAAAGGTAAATGCTATGCAAGTCATCTGCGGCTTTGTACTCGCCTTAATAGCAGGCTATAGCTTCACATGGTTCGCTGACAGCTGGGGTCTTAACATTCCGCAGTTCAATGAAACGGCGCTATTCCTTGCGATCAGCTACATCGCTTTCTTCCTTATGATTTCTGCCGTATTTTCGTTGATCGGCATTAAAGGGATGGCAATCTTCGTGATCTTTTTATTCTTCGGGGGACCGCTGCTTAATATGCCGGCTGAGTTTCTGCCTTCGTTCTATCAGGATTATGTGCTGACGTGGCTTCCGATGCGTTTCATGGTCGACGGATTGCGCGAAATCTTCTTCTTCGGCCAAGGCTTATCGATGAACCATGCGACGACCGTGCTGGTATGGCTTGGCGCCGTAAGCATGCTTGTCCTGCTTGCATCGGCGTTCATTCCATCCCGTCAGCGTGGAACGGTTAGCGAATCGAAATAATTGACTTTTATTGGCAGAAAACCAACCAAACAAGTTGTTTTTCGACGTCGTTCTTCGACAGTGTTTTTGGCAGAGGATCGTTATACTGATTAATGTAAGCTTCATGACATTCATCGGAGGGCTGATCGTTGAAAAATTCTTCTTTAAAACAGCGTGTCGTATGGTTCATTAATGCCGAGACGGAGAAAGTTCTAAGTAACTTAAGGAATGGCGCGGTCAACAGGGACCACGCGCTAGGCTGTCTCCACACCTTGTATCAAGCCGCCTCGACCACGAGGGATGCTGATATGATGGGTAATCTGTGCCGGCTGATTCATCGGATTCACGAGACCGATCAAAGGCTGGGCGTCTATCATTTTGCTGAAAGAAAAAGCGAGCCTATATAAGTAGTAAAGGCTTAAAAACAAGAGAAGGGCATTCCGATGAAACGATCGGTTGCCCTTTTTCTTCGTTTTCTAAAATATAAGAATTTTATAAGTTTCAGGCTTATAAACGGACTTATATTTCATCCGCGAAACGTTAGCTAACGCCGCCAAAGGACGGCGCAGAACCGAGCTGCGCATAGACGCAGCTAACGGTTCGTGCGTAGCGATAGCCGTTTACGCTTGACCCGATTGGATTATCGTTTGGAACGTTTTTGTTTTTTTCTCGATTTCGTTCTGGAAATAGTAGAGGTTCCGTTACTGCCGTTACTGCTATCTTCCCCACTTTGGGAGAGCCCTTCATCGTGGTAACAATATTCATAGATATGTTTTTCACACGGCACGCAGTGGTGACGGGTAACGACATTCACTTGATGAACGACTTCCACGATTTGTGGGTGAAATACATCGTTTACAACCGTGACAGGAGGATCGTATACGCGAACAGTTGGGCAAAATGGTTTGCAACACATTATTCTGTCAGCTCCTTTCCTAGTAGTCTAATATAAGATATGCTCATCCCATTGGAATGGCTTGTGCCATAGCCTTACGAGACAAATGAGGATCATAGACAGCTGGCTGGTAGAGTAGAATGTACCGTAAACAAAGAAAACAAGCAGGACTGCCGCGCAGTCCTGCTTGTTACGTCTTCGAGAGCTTCCAATTGAAGTTGTTCAAGTAGTTTGTTTTCTCTTCCATCTGGTCGTCCGATGTCTGTTTGTTCCAGTCGCCGGCGTCCAGCAGCTTGCCTTCGCTTTTCAGCTTCTTCAGATGCGCCTTCAGCAAGCTTAGCCGCGTAAGCAATGCCTTCACCTCGGCGGCAGACAGTAGATCAGCGACAATGAAGATGAGATCGTCGTCTTGAAGCGCGATGATGCGCTCCGCCAAGTCTTTGTCGACGAAACGACTTAGGCCCGGATATTCCTGTGACCCCTTATGCACCTCGGTCCGCTCACCGAACGACATATCATTATCGATGCCGGTAATGCCAAGAACGTTGCCGCTATCGTCTGTCTGGACGAAAAAGTTGCCCGTATGGCGATCGACCTGCATGCACAGCGCATCCATAAGCTGCAAGCGCGAGAGACTCCGCTGCAGCACCGGGTCGGCGAAGTCGATTGTCGTCGTCTCGAACTTGCCCGCCTGCTGGCCTTTGGCTTTCTCCATGAAAGAGCCGGATTTGACTGCGCCTCCGCTCTCGTGTAGCGCGAATTCGGCGTGTGCGATGACGCCTGCTCCCAGCCATTTGTCGAGCCTTGAGGCCGCTACGTTGCGCGCTGCCATATGAGCATCGTTCGTATTGATCTTGGCCATCTTGCTCGCTACCCAATGCTCCGTGTCCGCCGAGCGCTTCTCGGCTTCGGATGCGTCCTGCAGCTCGCTTCCTTCCACGATCCTCTGCTTGTCGCCCTTAAAGACGCCTTCGCGATCACCGAGATTGACGAAGTCAACGGAGTTGAGCGCGCCGCTGCCGCTTTCGCCGGTTTTGTTAATATCTTTAATTGTCGTCGGGTCCATGCCGCGCAGGCTGGTCATGACGATGAACCATTTTGGCGGAAGATCGGGAGGGGAGTCGACAAAGTTCTGCGCCTTCAGAAGCATAAGCGCTCGTTCTCGCTTCAATCGCTCAACGAATTGAGCCATCGCATCCTGCTTGCCGCCCTCCTCCTTGCTCTCTATATATTGAAGCGCGGATTGCTCGATGCTGCCGTACAGCGACTTGAGCACGACCATCTGTTTCTTGATCGCGTCGGCTGTTCGTCCAACATCCGTCCCGTCCACATAGTTATTGAACTTGTCGAGGAGGGAGAGGAATGACTTCACCCGCGTGCTGTTCTTAATGAAAAGAAAGTTCGACTTTGGATTTAATTCCTTCTCCATCTGCCTGCGGGTAGGCAGCCGCTGAATAGGCGTCTTTGCATGCGAGCCTCCTCCTGAGGAAGCGGAGGCTGCGGCAGTCGGATCGGCAGAGCGCTGGACCGGGCTGCTGGCCGCGGCAGTACGCCTGCCCATACTCTCTGCTTCGCGTTCGAGCTTCGGGTCGTCGTTGACGGGCATGCCGCTAATCTCCGTTGTCGGTTTCACTTTGCCCGCTCGTTGCTGCACGACATGGGTCATTTCGTGGCCGATCAGCTCTTGTCCTTGTGAGGATTCGGGATTATATTGACCCGGCGCAAAGTGGATATCGTTTCCTTGTGTATATGCGAGTGCGCCAACCTTCGAAGCTTCGGATGAATTCGCGTGAATGTTTACGCTGGATGGGTCGACATTGAATGCGGCTTGAATTTTGTCATACATAGGCAACGGAAGCTTGCCGCCCCCTAATCCGCCTGAGGCTGCACCGCCTTCCGCTGGGCCTCCGTCAGCTTTCCGCTGAGCGGCTTGTCCGCGCTGCAATTGCAATGCAGCCTGATTGCCGACAGCTTGCTGTAATTGCAGTTGCTGCTGCTGTGAGGAGGACATGGAAGCTTGATTCGCCGCGCTCCCGGCTGCTGCCGTCGTATCGCTGGATTTGGCAGCAGTCTGCTTGTTCGCCGCCTTCTGTTGATGCTCGAATGACATATGCGTACCTCTCTTCGAATCAGTATTCAGCTTAAGGCGATTCATGACGAATGATGTCGGTCTAATGATTACGTCTATTGTAATACAATTATTGGTAGGTGAGAACATGCAAATAGCCCCGGTTGCGGAAATAAAGAAATAGCGCGGACAATCTCCGCATTTGTCACGGCCTGCATAATATGGCATAGGAAAGAGGCATAGCCTATTAAGACGCAGAAGGGAAGCGGAGCTGTGAGCAGGCGACAGTTGATGATTATTTCTTTTATCGTTTACGGCTGTCTCGTTGTGGCAGGGGTTGTAAGCGCCGTTATTCATTATACGAATTGAACGGGAAAAGCCGAGCCAGCTTAACAAGCGGGCCCGGCTTTCGCTCGATAATCATCATTACGAACTCTAATGAGCATCGGTTATAACTGCAGCTGCCGTGCTGGCGCTAATACTTTTCAATTTGCGATAATCCTTCGGCACGATGCCTTTCTTCTCGTGAAAAATACGCGAGAACGTCTTGTACGAGCCATAACCGACCTCGAACGCGATCTCCGACACGCTCATCTCCGTCGATACGAGCAGGCTGCAAGCGTGGCGAAGCCGTAAATCGTGCAGGAAGTGGACGAAGGTCTGGCCGGTCGTCTCCTTAATTACCTCGCTAATGCGGGATATGCTCATCGAGAACTTGGCAGATAGGTCGGATAGCGACAGATCCTCTTGGTAATGCATATGGATATAGTGAATGATCGGCCATACGGAGTAGCTCTTCTTACTGGCGGGCTGAGCATCCATATGCTGCGGAGCTGCTATACGCCTTTCGCGATCGAAGTGGATCAATATTTCCTTAAGCTTTAATTGAAGCAGCGTTAATCGCCAAGGCTTTGCGCTCTTATATTCGGCGTACATTTCTTCTACGAGGGCGTGCATCTTCGCGCTTGCTTGCCCTTCTAACTGGACGAAGGACGGAAGCGCGGATTGTTCGATGAAATCATTGAGCGATTCATCACGCCCAGGTCCCATCAGCAAGTCCATGCTGAAATTGCAATTATAGAGGACAAGCGTGCTGTCCTGCTCCGTGAATATTTCATGCACTTGATATGGAAGCACGAAGGTGAACGTGCCGGGCTTCATAACATGAGTTACATCATTGATGGCTTCTGCGCCTGCGCCGTCAATCACATAGGAGAATTCCAAAAAATCATGCCGATGAGGGCGGAAGCCGCTATCCAACCGATTCAAATTAATATGAAGCGGTGAAGAGGTATCCATATTTGGAAACGATTTCAAGTAATCGGGAAAATAGGTCATCTTCTATAGCTACCTCCGAAAAACTGAGACTTTTATCGAAGAAAGAGCGCGCTTTCTTTATCTATTTATTTTACCATAAAGTACGTAGGGTGAATGGATTTAAGTTAGCTAAATGCAGCACAAATAACAATGACTGAAACATTGCGGGAGGACTTATTATTATGGCAAGCAACAATAAAATTAGAATTGGCATCATTGGCGCAGGCAATATCGGCCGTGTACATGCGACGGAATTTACTAAACTAGCAGACCAATGTGAGATTACGGCGATCACAGATACTTACTTGCCGCTGGCGCAAGAGCGCGCGAAGGAATTCGGCATAGCGAACGTAGCTGCTTCCCCGGAGGAGCTTATCGCCCGCCCGGACGTGGACGCGGTTATTGTAGGCGTTCCGAATCAATTCCATGCTCCGCTTGCGCTTCAAGCGCTGGAAGCAGGCAAACATGTTCTGCTTGAGAAGCCGATGGGAATCAATAGCGACGCTGCCCGTCAAATTTTGAAAGCAAGCCAGGCGTCTGACAAAGTCGTAATGGTCGGACACCAAATGCGCTGGGAATCGGTTCCGATGCAGATTAAGGAGCAGGTTGAGCGCGGCGAGTTAGGCAAGATCTATACGGCCAAAACAGGCTGGTTCCGTCGTAAAGGCATTCCGGGCTGGGGCACTTGGTTTACGAAAATGGACGAGGCCGGCGGCGGCCCGTTGATCGATATCGGCGTCCACATGCTCGACCTTGCATTGTATCTAATGGGCAATCCAAAACCAGTATCGGTATACGGCGCAACGTATGCGGAGTTTGGACCGAAGCGCAAGGGCATCGGCACATGGGGCAAGCCGAACTGGGACGGCAGCTACGATGTGGAAGACTTGGCAACGGCGCTTATCAAAATGGAAGACGGCAGCACGCTGTCGCTCGAAGTAAGCTGGGCGGTTCATATGGATACCGACAACACTCCGTTCATTCACTTGATGGGTTCCGAGGGCGGCGCAAGCTACCGCGGTGGGAAGGGCAAGCTGCTGACCGAGAAGTTCGATCGTCCGATCGAAACCGAGCTGTCCAAAGCGGACAATGACGAAGGCGAGAGACAACGTCTAAGCCGTCACTTCCTCGAATGCATTCGCGAGGGCAAACAGCCAATCACTTCGGCGCTTACCGGCTTTACGAACAACCTGATTCTAGATGCGATTTACGAATCGTCCCGTACGGGCAATGAAGTGAAGCTGAACTGGGATATTTAATAACTTATTAATGAGGGGAGAAGCGACAACATGTTAAGAGGATTGTCAGGCGCAGGACTAGGCAAGCTGGACAGCGACGAGCAGCTCATTGAGCTTGCGGCGAAATACGGCTTCCAAGCCGTCGACATCGACGCTCGCGGCCTTATTGAGCGCCATGGATTGGAACAAGCTCGCGAATTGCTCGCATCGAACGGAGTCGTGATCGGCTCGATCGGACTTCCTGTGGAATGGCGCGGGACAGAGGAGGCATTTCGCGAGGGCTTGAAGGGTCTGGCTGCCACTGCTGCTGCTGCGGAATCGCTGGGCTGCACGAGCTGCTGTACGTATATTTTGCCGTCTACGGATTTGCCTGCCGCGCACTTCATGACGCTGGCAACGCGCCGCTTGCGCACTTGCGCGCAAGTGCTTGGCGCTTACGGCATCCGTCTCGGCCTGGAGTTCGTAGGCCCGCATCACTTGCGTACGCGCTGGGCGAATCCGTTCATCTGGACGCTGCAAGAGACGCTTGATTGGATCGATGCAATTGGTGAGAGCAACGTCGGCTTGCTGTTCGACGCCTACCACTGGTACACGAATGAGCTCGGCACAGCGGACATTGAGGCGCTTCGTCCGGAGCAGATCGTTCATGTTCATATCAACGACGCGCCTAACGTACCGGTCGCGGAAGCGCTCGATAATGGCAGGGGATATCCGGGCGAAGGCGTTATCGACTTGGCCGGATTCCTTAGCTCGCTTCACAAAATCGGCTACAAAGGCGCGGTTGTGCAGGAAATATTGAGCGCGGAAGCGCCGCAAGGCACGGCGGAAAGCCTCGTCGAGCGCTCCAAAGCCGGCTTCGACAAGGTGTACGCAGCTGCAGGTTTATAATATTTAGTTAGTCCGTCGCTGCACAATATGCAACGTAATGAGCTAAAGATCACTCAAAGCTGAGTGCTGATTGCATATTATGCAACAGAATTCGGTTGTCATGGTCATAGCCGAAGCTATATTCAGTATTCTGTTGTATTTTCTGCAACGGCAACCAATGAAGAGCCGTTTAAAAGCCTTATCTGTTGCAAAGAGTGCAACGAAGCGAGTTTATGACAAGCATTAAGCGACCCAAATGAAAACGGGATGGAGCAGAATAAACCCTGCTCTATCCCGTTTTCATTTATTCAACTTTCAAGCCACACTTCGGCGAGCTTCTCCACGCCAAGTGTAATCTGCTCGGCGGTTAATCCGCCGTACCCGAGCACAAAGTGTGATGCTGCTGTTGTTTCTGAGGCAGTCGTGAAAACATGTTGTCCTGCCACATGATAGTAAGACACCGGGTAGACCCTGATTCCTTGGCTCTCTGCAAGCTGGACAAGCCGTTCGGTGCTGTAGTTGCTATGGATCTCAAGAATGAGATGAAGACCGGAAGCCGAACCCAGCACATTCGCGTTATTGCCGAAGGAGGCTTGTATGGCGCGAATGAGCTGATCCCTCTTTTCCCGATACAATTTCCTCATCCTGCGTACATGTCTGCCTAGATGCCCTTGTTCCATGAACAGCTCCATCGTTTTCTGAGTCAGCCTAGAAGCGGTTTGATCGTAATGGACATATTCGCGTTCGAAGTCTTCCAGCAGCGTTTGCGGCAAGATGAGATAGCTAAGCCGAATGGCGGGCGCAAGCGCCTTGGAAAACGTCCCCAAGTAAATAACGCGTCCATTATTGTCCATGCCCTGCAAGGCGGGCAGCGGACTGCCTTCGTACAAAAATTCGCTGTCGTAATCGTCTTCGATAATATACCCGTCCGTGTTGATTGCCCAATTCAGCAATTGAGTCCTTTTCGCGGCTGGCAGCACCATACCGTATGGGAACTGATGAGAAGGCGTTACATAGATGCTTTTTAATGGAATGGTATCCCAAGACGTCGTCTCGCTGCAGGAAAGGCCATCTCTATCCAGAGGTAAGTGAACGGGGGTTAGCAACTGCTTGAACATATGATAAATTCCGGGATGCATAGCGGCTTCCACGCCTATCGCACCTTCTTTGTTACGGAGCAGCGAGCTCAATATATACACGGATTGCTGAGTGCCTGAAGTGATGATGACTTGCCCAGGTTCGCAGACAACGCCTCTGTTCTGACGCAAATATTCAATGATGAGGGAGCGAAGCTTGGGCTCCCCTTTGTTGTCTCCATAGTTGAATAGGTTAAGATCGGTTGAGCGCAAAATGTTCAACGTCATCTTTTTCCATAAAGGCAGCGGAAAATGTTCCGTACTCATTTTGTCATGGCTGAAATCGATGTCAACGGCTGGCGTAACATGCCGAACAGGAGGAGTAATCGGAAGCGAGCGTGTGAGCTTGCCATTCCCGGTAGTAAGCTGCTCAATGTAGGCTGAGTAATAGCCGCTTTTGGCTTTGTTGACAATATAACCTTCAGCGACGAGGTGACCATACGCGGTTTCTACGGGATTGCGGCTAATTCCCAAATGCTGCGCAAGCGCTCGTATCGAAGGGAGCTTCGAGTTCGGCGACAAAGAGCCTGTTAGTATGTTTTCTTTATAAAAACGGTAAATCCGAATATAGATCGGTTCCGAAGACGTATCACTCCACTGCGGCGGTATAAGCATGGTCGGTTAGATTCCTTTCATCCTGCATCGATCGGGATCGTAATCTGTCATCTATTTTATTATTTTTCTGTACATTTGGAAATGACAATTAATCTTTATAATGAGTTTCATGGACAGTATGAATACAGACTGGGGTGGACGTTATGAAGAAAAAGTATACGTACAAGGACGCAGGTGTCAACATTGAACAAGCAGATGATGCAAAAGCGGTGATGGCTGATGTCATGTCGCAGTCGCAAGAGGATCGCCGAGTAATGAATAAACCGGGTGCATTCGCATCGTTATTCGAAGCTGATTTTAAGGGAATTCAACATCCCATCCTCGTATTAAAGGCGGAAGAGCCGGGGTCGAAGCAGCAATTGGCGTTCAAGTATGGCAAAGTAGCGGGCATATGCTTTGATCTGATCAATCATCTAGTGAATGACATTGTTGTGATGGGGGCAAAACCGGAGGCGGTTCTGGATACGATTTTGTGCGGGAAGATCGAGAAGGACACCGTTGTCGCGCTGGTGAAACATTTAGCGCAAGCATGCCGTGAGCAGGATTGTACATTAATCGGGGGAGAAACCTCGGAGCAGCCGGGCGTATTGCCCGAAGGTCAATATATGCTGAACGCTTCCGTGCTAGGCGTTGTCGATCGCGACAAAGTGATTGATGGCAGCCGCATCCAAATCGGAGATTCGGTACTCGCGATCGCTTCGAACGGCGTGCATACGAACGGCTATTCACTTATCCGCAAGTTAATCGACGACAAGCCGGATGTTCTTGACCTGACCCTCGAAGGCTCACGTTTCCTGGATGTTATTATGGAACCGCACAAATGCTATTACCAGCCCCTTAAAGCATTGATATCTAGAAACGTAAACGATGTAGAAATTCATGGAATGGCGCATATTACGGGCGGAGGTATCGCGGCAAATCTGAACCGAATACTCCCTGCCGGGACCAGCGCGCGAATCGACCTGAGCCGAATCGAGGTATTGCCCATATTCAGAACGATTCAAGCGGAGGGTCAAGTGCCAATAGAAGATATGCTGCGGACGTTCAATATGGGCGTAGGCATCGCATTGGTCGCTGATTCGGCATCGATTCCTCATATTAAGGCTCATCTAAAGTCATTTGATTGCCATTCCTATGAGATAGGGGAAATCGTGAGCGGTCCCCAACAGGTGCAATTTATTAATCAAATAGAATTAGGATAAAGTAGAAGAGCAGGGAGAGCGCGAGCGCTCCTTGCTCTTTCTTTGCTGCTTCGAAAAGTTTATTATCAAACAAAAATCGGACTGTAAATGTCATCCTGCAATGCTATGATGTGGACAGGGTCAACGCTAATTTTTATATGATTTTTCATGAGATCTTACGGGTGTTGCAGTAAGTACATAGTAGCTATGATGAATAATAACCTTCTTTCACAGTTGATGAAAGCGGTAACAGGAGCGAAGCACATGGACAAACAAACAAATAACGAGCAACCGTGGTCGTTATGGTATAAGCAGCCGGCCTCATGTTGGGAAGAGGCGCTTCCGGTCGGCAACGGCCGAATCGGCGGTATGGTGTTCGGAGATATCATTCAAGAACGCATTCAATTGAACGAAGATACGTTATGGTCGGGGTTTCCCCGCGATACGAACAACTATGAGGCGCTTCGCTATTTGAAGCGTGTGCGAGAGCTGCTGGCAGACCATAAATATGTGGAAGCGGAGCAGCTCGTCCAGTCGAAGATGCTGGGGCGCAATACGGAATCATACCAGCCGCTAGGCGATATGTGGCTGAAGCAAACGTTTGACGACGGCGGTGAGCAAGAGGCCGCCGAATATATAAGGTCGCTTGATCTCGATCAAGCGATTCAGTCTGTTCGCTTCCGCGTTGGCGACACGATTTATCGCCGCGAACTGTTCGTCAGCGCCGTCGATCAGGTGCTGTGCGTCAAGTATGAGGCGGAGGGCGAGGGCGGCTTAACGATCGAGGCGTCGCTCACGTCCCCGCAGTCGAATGAGCTAGGCAGCGAGAATGACCGCTCGCTGACGCTTGACGGTCGTTGTCCGACGCATGTGGCGGACAACTACTGGGGCGACCATCCTAGAGCCGTGCAATACGAGAGCGACCATGGCATTATTTTCCAAGCGCGTCTTGCCGTCCTGCAGGGTGATAGCTCGATAACGACGGATCAGTACAATCAGCATTGCATGAAGGTGACGCATGCGAGTTCAATCACGCTGATCTTCTCAGCTTCAACGAGCTTCAAGCGATTCGACAAGCAGCCAGAGTGCTCGGTGGACGAGCTGAGCGAAGAGAATGATCGCATCTTGGCGGCAGCAGCTGCACTCGGTTACGAGAAGCTGCGCGAGAGGCATATCGCGGAGCACCAGAAGATGTTCCGCCGCGTACAGCTTCATCTTGGCGAGACGGAGAATGGACTGCTGCCGACGGACGAGCGTCTTGCCGCTTATAAGCAAGGCGAGAGCGATCCAGGGCTGGAGGCCCTTTATTTCCAATATGGCCGCTACTTGCTGATGGCAAGCTCAAGACCGGGCACACAGCCTGCGAACTTGCAGGGGATATGGAATCATCGCATTCAACCGCCGTGGAACAGCGATTACACGACGAACATTAATACACAAATGAACTATTGGCCAGCCGAACTCGCGAATTTAAGCGAATGCCATGAGCCGTTGCTGACGATGATCGAGGAACTAAGCGAAAGCGGCTCGCGGACCGCGGCCATTCATTATGGCGCAGAGGGCTGGGTTGCTCATCATAACGTCGATCTATGGCGGGCTTCCACGCCGACCGAAGGTCATCCGAGCTGGGCGTTCTGGCCGCTTGGCGGCGTATGGCTGACGCAGCATTTGTGGGAGCATTATTTGTACAATCCAGAGCTGGAGTTTCTGCGTGACAAAGCGTACCCGATCATGCGCGGCGCGGCATTGTTCTGCCTCGATTGGCTGATTGAGACGGAAGACGGATACGTGATGACCTCGCCATCGACTTCGCCTGAGAATAAGTTCCTGACGGCCGAGGGAGAAGCATGCAGCGTAGCAATTTCATCCGCTATGGACATTACGCTGATCCGCGAGCTGTTCGAGCATATGCTTGAAGCGGCTAAGCTGCTTCATACAGATGAGCAATTGAGCATAAGAATTGAAACGGCTCTAGGCAAGCTCCCGCCGCTTCAGATTGGTGCTAACGGGATGCTGCAGGAATGGCATCATGCTTTCGAAGAGCAAGAGCCTGGTCATCGTCATGTTTCTCATCTTTACGGGATTTATCCAGGGACGGCCATTAATCTCGAGAATACGCCGGATCTGCTGGAAGCGGGCAGACTGTCGCTGGCGAGTCGTATTTCGAATGGCGGCGGGCATACGGGCTGGAGCTGTGCTTGGCTTATTAATTTGTACGCACGCCTTGGCGAGCCGGAGCAAGCCTATCGGTTCATTCATACGCTGCTTGCCCGGTCAACGCACCCGAATCTGTTCGACGATCATCCGCCATTCCAAATCGATGGAAACTTCGGCGGAACAGCGGGGATAGCGGAGCTGCTGCTCCAAAGTCACTTGGACAACATCGAGCTATTGCCTGCCTTGCCGAAGGCTTGGCCAACTGGCTATATTCGAGGATTGAAGGCAAGGGGCGGCTTCGAGATCGACCTTAACTGGGCGGACGGCAAGCTGATTGATGCGCGAGTTCGCTCAACGCATGGTCAGAATTGCGTGTTGTCTTATGGAGATATAGCTCTTGTCGTTCGTTCAGCGGACGGAGCAACGCTGGATATGAGCAAGCCTTTCCCTACTGTTGCAGGAGAGTCGTTTACCGTCACATTGAAATAGAGAAACATCTAGTAGTACGAAATAGACGAGGAGAGTGTCTTAATGACGAATCAAACACGGTACCCCTATGAAAATTCGGCCTTGCCTGCGCATGAGCGCGCGGTCGATCTTGTATCCCGCTTTACGCTGGAAGAGAAGGTCGAGTCCATGGTGCAATATCAGCCGGCGATTGAACGGCTTGGCGTGAAAGCTTATAAGCACGGTACGGAGGCAGCGCATGGTATGGCATGGTTAGGCGAAGCGACGACTTTTCCGCAGCCGATCGGACTCGGCTGCACATGGAATCCGGATATTATGAAGGAGATTGGTTCTGCTATCGGCGACGAGGCGCGAGTCTTTTACCAGCGCAATCCGGCAATTAACGGTCTCACGCTGTGGGCGCCGACAGTCGATATGGAGCGTGATCCGCGTTGGGGACGCACGGAGGAAGCATACGGTGAAGACCCGAAGCTGACGGGCGAGCTTACCGCTGGTCTTGTGCAAGGCATTCAAGGCGATCATCCGAAATACTTCAAGGCCGTTGCGACGTTGAAGCATTTTATCGGCAACAACAATGAAATCAATCGCGGAAGCTGCTCGGCGAGCATCGACCCGCGCAATATGAAGGAATATTATCAAGCCGCATTCAAGCCCGCATTCGTTAAGGGCGGCGCGCATTCGATGATGACCTCATACAATTCCGTCAACGGTACGCCGACGATTCTTCATGACGATGTAAATAAGGTCGTGAAGGAAGAGTGGGGCATGAACGGCTTTATCGTAAGCGATGCCGGCGATTTGCTAGGTATCGTGAACGATCACCACTATTATGACAACTACAAGGAAGCGGTCGCACACTCGATCAAAGCCGGCATCGATAGTATTACCGACGACAAGGAAAAGTCATGCGCAGCTATCCGCGAGGCGCTTGCAGAAGGGCTGTTAACGGTGAGTGATCTCGACAAGGCTCTTGTCAATACGTTCCGAGTTCGTTTCATGCTTGGCGAGTTCGATACGGAGGAAGAGGTACCGTATGCGAATACGCCAGAGTCGAAGCTATGCGCGCCAGAGCATGCCGAGCTGTCGCTGACAGCGGCACGCGAGTCGATCGTATTGCTTAAGAACGAGAACAACGCGCTTCCGCTCAGCAAGGATAAACTTAGCAGTGTAGCCGTTATTGGACCGCTTGCGGATGTTGTGTACCGTGACTGGTACTCCGGCTCGCTCCCTTACAAAGTTACTCCGCTGCAAGGGATTGCAAGCAAGCTGGAAGGGAAAAGAGTATCCTACAACAGCGGCAATGACCGTATTGTATTGCAATCGGCAGCAAGCGGCGAAGAGCTGCGAATTGCGGCGGACAACGAGAATCGTCTGCAGGGCGCGGGCAAGGGCAGCGCCGGCGACATCTTTGAGTTGACCGATTGGGGCTGGGGCAGCTACACGCTGCAGAGCACGGAGAATGGCAAGCTGCTTACGAGTGCCGACGATACGAACATTGCAGCTAACGCGGACGAAGCGTTTGGCTGGTTCGTGAAGGAAGTATTCAAGCTGGATTCGCAAGAACAAGAAAACGGGAAGTTCGCTCTCCGTACTTGGAACGGCAAGGCCGTCGTTGCTTCGGAAGACGGAGCGGGCTCGCTCGTTGTATCTGAACAGGACAGTGAAGGCGTGACCGCTCAATCCGAATTGTTCACTAAAAAAATCGTAAGCGACGGCATTGCGGAAGCAGTTGCAGCTGCGAAAGCAGCAGAAACGGCTATCGTCTTCGTCGGCAACAATCCGTTGATTAATGGCAAAGAAGAGATTGATCGTCCGGGCCTTGAGCTTGCCGCATCGCAGAACGAGCTGATCAGAGCTGTACATGCTGTGAACCCGAATACGATCGTTATCGTTATCGGCAGCTATCCGTTCGCGTTGAACGAGGTGAATAGCAGCATTCCGGCTGTCGTATATTTGTCCCATGCGGGGCAAGAGCTCGGCAACGCGGTTGCGGATGTGCTATTCGGCGACTACTCGCCGGCAGGACGTCTGAACATGACTTGGTATAAGTCAGAGGAGCAGTTGACTGACTTGATGGACTACGATATTCGCAAAGGGAAGCGGACATACTTGTACTTTGACGGCGAGCCGCTCTACCCATTCGGTCATGGACTTAGCTACGGTCAATTTTCGTACAGCGGCTTAGAGGTTGCTGATCGCACGAAAGGGCTGGAGGGCGAAGTGCAAGTACAGCTCCGCGTTACGAATGAATCTTCTATCCAAGCGGATGAAGTTGTTCAGCTGTATGTCCGCGTCCAAGGCTCGAGAGTGGAACGTCCGCTTAAGAAGCTCGTTGGTTTCACTCGTATTGCGCTGCAGCCGGGCGAAACGAAACTAGTCCAGCTTGCCGTACCGGCTGAAGAGCTAGCAATGTGGGACGTAACGCGCGATGTATTCTGTCTGGAAGCAGCTGAATATACGTTTATAGCAGGCGGCTCATCTTCTGACGTAAAGGCAACCACAACCGTTACCATTGCCGGAGAGAGCATTCCAGCCCGCAATCTGTCATTGACGACACGCGCGGACAACTATGATGAGTATGCAGGCGTGTACTTGGATGAGAGCAAGGAAGGCGGCTCTTGCGTTCGTCTGTCTGGCGAAACAGGATGGATCGCTTTCAATGACATCGATTGGAGCAATGGTGCAGCGGTAATCGAGGTAAGAGCAGCAGGCGGTCAAGCAGGCGGGTCCATTACCGTTCGAGCTGGCAGCGAGAACGGCGCCGTTGCGGCTATCCTCGAGGTTCAAGCAGGTGAAGAGCAAGCTTGGATTACCGTTTCAGCGGAGCTTAGCGGAGTTGATGCATTGAACGACTTGTATCTGGAGCTAAGCGGCAGCGTAAAGCTAAGCAACTTTCGTATTCACTAAAGCAATTAATTAACATAATCCTATTGACAAAGAGATCCTATGGAGTGAACAGCGATATGGCTGCCAACTCCGGCAGGTCTCTTTTTCTGGCGTATATCTCTAATTTACATCTGATAAAATAACTAATAATGAAGGTATGCTCTGAGCAAACAATGTTATATTATATAGGATGCTTCATTTAATAAGCGATGTAACTTCTTCAAATGTGAAATTAAGTAAACGCTTTCCTTGCCGAGGAGGCATTCCGAACGATGTTCAGCATGAAGTCTTTAACGAAGAAAATGAATAACGTCCGCATCAAAAATAAACTCATCTTTTCATTCGTCCTCGTTGTATTTGTGCCGGTGCTAATCGTAGGCGTGTGTCTAACCGTTGCGTTCAGGCAGAACGTGCTCGATCAGGCGACCCAGCAAATAACGAATAATGTGGAGCGTATTAAGAAGCAGACGACGGATGTTATCGGGATGCCGATTGAAATTTCTGATAAGCTGCTCGTTGACAGCCGATTGACGAATGTTGTTAATACGCATTACGATTCGACCTTCGAGGTCGTGAAGGCTTTCTGGGATTACCGCGACTTTCGCGATTACATTAAGCTGTACAGCGAAGTCTACAATATTCGTTTCTATACGACCAATATGACGATATTAGACAATTGGGAGTTCTTGAAGGTAGATGACACGATAGAGGCAATGCCATGGTACAATGCAGCGCTTGCGCAAGAAAATATCATTTGGGCGTATATTAAGGATGAGACAAAAAACAACAACAAATATTTAAGCCTTATTCGTAAAATATCATTCCCGACGTACCGCACGAGCGGCGTGCTCGTCATCGATGTCAACCAACAGGAACTAAATGGAATGATCAGCCAAGAACCGTTCGATACGATGATCTTTGATGATAACGGATATATTATTGCTGCCAAAAACACAGCTTGGGTCGGACTGAAAATATCCGATCTGGACTTCGCCAGCGAATTGACGGACAAGCCTGAGGGGACGTACGAGTTCAAATTCGAAGGCAAGCCGTCCAAAGTCGTAATCGAGAATCTGATGCCGCCATCCAGCAGCAACGGACTTAAGATCGTATCGGTATTTACGATCGATAGCATCGTGAGCGGCGCTAACCGGATTAGCTTGCTCGGGTTTGGGGTTATTTTGATCAGTCTCGTTATCGCCTTCATTTTAATTTATTTCTTCTCTGCTATTCTCGCGAAGCGGATGCTTGCGCTGAACAAGGATTTGAACAAGGTGGCGCTTGGCGACTTCAATGTAATCTCCGATGTGAGCGGCAATGACGAGATTGGTCTGCTGTCGAGACAGTTCAACAACATGGTAGTCAGCATTAGGGGACTCATGGACGAAGTTACCGAATCGCATCAGCAGCAGGCCCAACTGCAGTTAAGGCAGAAGGAAATTAAGCTGAAAATGATGGCCAGCCAGATCAATCCACATTTCTTGTTTAATGCGCTCGAATCCATTCGGATGAAGGCCCATATTAAAGGCGAGAAAGAGATCTCGTACATTGTACGGATGCTTGGCAAGATGATTAGGCGCAATCTCGAGATCGGAACGAAAAAGATTGCCTTAAAGGCTGAGATTGAGATCGTTCACAGCTATTTGGAAATTCAGAAGTTCAGGTATGGGGACGAACGCCTAACCTTCGTTCTAAATATTGCGCCTCAAAGCGAAGGGATTGAGATTCCTCCGCTCATTATTCAACCGCTTATTGAGAATGCGGTCGTACATGGACTTGAGGATCGAGCGGAGGGGGGCTTCATCTCCTTAATAACAAGGGTAGACGGTAACAAGTTGCGTGTGGAGGTTGCTGATAACGGTGTTGGGATTAGCGAGGAGAGAATGAATCAGATTACCGAATCGCTTCACGATATGGAGGAAGAAGATGAATACCGCATTGGTCTTCGCAACGTTCATCAAAGGCTGATTATGATATATGGAGAGGCACACGGTCTTCAAATACAGAGCAGTGCTGAGGGTACATGCATTGCGTTCGAAATACCACTGGGGGGTCATCATTTTGCATAAAGTCATGATCGTAGACGATGAACCGATGATTCGTGAAGGGCTTAAATCAATTATCGAATGGGACAAGCATGGTTTCACCGTCGTAGGCGAAGCGTCGAACGGACGTGATGCTTTAACTAAATATCGGGAACTGCAGCCCGATCTTATCCTTATTGATATTCGTATGCCTGGAATGGACGGACTGCAAGTCATTCAAGAAGTGAGACAGAACGATACGACTACGAACTTCATTATATTGAGCGGTTATGCTGACTTTGACTATGCGAAGCAAGCGATCGGCTTTGGCGTTGACGGCTATATTTTGAAGCCGGTTGACGAGGACGAGCTCGAGACCTATGTTAAGCGCATCGCTGACAGCTTGAAGAGAAGAGGCGAGCAGCAGGCTAGCAGCGAACAGACGATGCTGCTGCGTCGGGATGAATTGCTCCAGAAGCTGGCTGGCAACCAAAGTTTTGAGGAAACGACGTTCGATGGAGAGGCTCAAGAGCTGCTAGGCACGCCGGCGAAATATTATCAGCTCATGCTGATTGAGGTATACAGCCGCGAGCATTCTTTAACGAGGGGCGATACATTTAAGAAAAAGCTTGCTGATCTTATTGAGCAGAAAGAGATTGGTTTCGTATTCAGCGCTGAGCCATACATCGGTGTGTTGCTGAAAGATTATTTGCTGCAGAGCGGCTCGCGGGAGCAAATGAATGGCTGGTTGGCTGAGCTATGCGGACCGAATGCCAGATTTGCGGCAGCGGTCAGCGAGCCAGTTCGCGATTGGCGGGAGCTGCAGGACTGGGCACCCTATGTAAGCGGCTTGCTGAAGCGCAGGTTTATGCTGAAGGGCGGACAAATTCACACCGCATCGCAGACCCGAGAGGATCATCAAATAGAAAGCGATTTGACGCCAATTATGGAGTCGTTCGCTCAACGTTTCTTTTATATGATCGATATCGGCAGCGCTGAAGGTGTTGAGAAGGCGCTTCGTGAAGCGGAGGCTCAACTAGGAGGAGCCGGCGACATCACTGAACAGCAGCTCAAGTCAACCTGGGCGGGTATCGTATCGATGGTCTTGAACAAAGTGTCAACAGCTAATCCGACGTTGCCGATTCAAGAGTATTTGCCGATGATTACCGCACTCTATCTGGAGCATCATTATAATGAGATGCTGGATAAGCTGAATGCCAAGCTTATTGAGCTAGCTCAGAAGATCGGAAGCTCAGACGCATCTTCGGTTATGAAGCAAATTACGGATTTTATTGATCGTCATTATTATGAGAATCTTAAGCTGGAGACATTAGCTGATCTATTCAATTACAATAGCGGATATTTGGGGAAAATGTTCAAAAGCCACACCGGTCAGCATTTTAATACCTACTTGGACGAAGTCCGAATTCAGCACGCTATTGAGCTGCTGCAGGAGGGGATGAAGGTCCATCAAGTATCCGAGAGGGTTGGATACGCTAACGTTGACTACTTCCACAGCAAATTCAAGAAGTACAAAGGCGTATCTCCTTCCACGTATAAGAAAATATAAGACGGGCTTGCCGATCGTTCGCACTCCGAACGAAAGAGGCAGCTCGTTTTTTTGTTGTGCCGATTGTCCAAATGAAAGCGCTTGAAAGAGCGTATTTTTATATGATTTTCGCACGGATTTGTCGGGTGCAATGTAGTCCTTCCTGTCGGGTATCATTAGGACATAAGAGAGAGGGCAAGCTATAGAAAATAAAATCAACGCTTGCCAAGCCGACTGTGTTCGTTAAATAGGAGGAGCATTCATGAAATCGCTAACAGCAAAAGACGTTCCGCAGAAAGGGACGAGGAAGTCTTCTTCCGTTTGGAAGAGAGCCCTTCAGCAGCGCTACTTGTATCTGATGTCGTTGCCATTCGTCATTTGGGTCATCGTATTCAGCTACGTACCGGTATGGGGCTGGATAACGGCGTTCCAAAACTACAAGCCCAAAAACTCGTTCTTGGATCAGAAGTGGGTAGGCTTGGACAACTTTATTGAATTGTTTGGGGATGAACGGTTTTATCTCGTCCTTAGAAATACGCTGGCAATGAGCTCGATGGGACTTATCGTCGGATTTACGATTCCTGTCATATTCGCTCTTTTACTTAACGAAATGAAAGGGCAGGTTTTCAAGCGCTCGATTCAAACGATTTCGTATTTGCCCCATTTCGTATCATGGGTCGTTGTAGCAGGTCTCGTATCGAAGATGCTGTCAACCGACGGCGGCGCAATCAATCAATTGCTAATGTCGCTGCATCTTATCGATGAGCCGATTCAATTCATGGCTAAAGGCGAATGGTTCTGGGGTATCGTAACCTTGTCGGATCTGTGGAAGGAGCTAGGCTGGAACTCGATCATCTTCTTAGCCGCAATGGCCGGTATTGATCCGGAACTGTACGAAGCTTCGACCGTGGACGGCGCAGGTCGCTTCCGCAAAATGTGGCATATTACACTGCCTGGCATTCGTACGACTTTCATGGTTCTGTTCATTCTTTCGATCGGCCACTTGATCGGTATTGGCTTCGAGAAGCAGATGCTGCTAGGCAATCCTCTCGTAACGGATTATTCAGAAGTACTCGATTTGTATGCGCTCAAGTACGGGATACAGATGAGCCGCTATTCGTATGGTACGGCAATCGGCATATTCAACTCCGTCGTCAGCATTCTGCTCGTATTAATTGCGAACGGTATATACAAGCGAGTCACCAAAGAATCAATCATATAGGAGGAGCGGCATATGCAAGGGACTGTACAGAGAAGCAGCGACAAATTATTCGATATATTCATTTATGTAGTGATGGCGATCGTAGGGATCGTAACTTTATACCCTTTCCTTAACGTACTCGCAATCTCGTTCAACGATTCGGTTGATACCGTGCGCGGCGGCATAACGATATTCCCGCGGGAGTTTACTTGGAAAAACTACGAAACGATTTTTGGCTTTGAGGGTCTAATCACCGGGTTCAGAAACTCGGTGATCCGGACGGTTGTCGGTACGCTCTTCGGCGTTATCGCCGCTTCCATGCTGGCGTACACGTTAAGCCGGCCCGACTTCCAGGGAAGAAGATGGATGTCCTTCTTGTTCGCCTTGACGATGTATTTCTCGGGCGGTCTAATTCCAGGCTTCTTGCTTATCAAAAACTTAGGTTTGATCGGTTCGTTCTACGTGTACATCATTCCGGCTCTCCTAAGCGTGTGGAACGTATTCGTTGTTCGTTCCTTCATCGACGGATTGCCTTATGCGCTGCAAGAGTCGGCTAAAATCGACGGCGCGAACGACTGGATTATCTTCTGGCGGATCATTCTTCCGCTATGCCAGCCGGTTCTTGCCACAATTGCGTTATTCATCGCCGTAGGACATTGGAATGCTTGGTTTGATACGTATTTGTACAATGCCCGCGTTCCAGGAAATACGACGTTGCAATATGAATTAATGAAAGTCCTTCAGTCGACGCAATCGGGCAACAACTATCGCGACCCGAACGCACAGCAAGCGATCGCATCCGTATCGCCGGAATCGATCAAGATGGCGATTACGATCGTCGTTACCGTACCGATTTTGCTCGTCTATCCGTTCCTTCAGAAATATTTCGTCAAAGGAATGACATTGGGCGCAGTGAAAAGCTAACATTGGTAATAGCAGGTTCCCTGTTATATACACAATAATCTTTATACAAGAAAAGGGAGGCTTTAAGGCAATGAAAAGAAAGACACAGTACGCTCTAACGTTGCTTCTGGCGCTTGTGTTCGTTTTCGTGACGGCATGCGGCTCCAACACTGGCAACAACACTGGCGAGAATGCCGGTAACGGCACGAATGCGCCGGCAGAATCCGAAAACCTTGAACCGATGACAATCCGTTTCGCTTCCGGTGACGTTAATGCGAACTGGGACGATAATCAAAGCGACATCGGCAAATTTCTGGTAGAAAAAACAGGCGTTTCGGTTAAAGCTGAGTTTCCCGTAGGCGGCTCTGACGCTGATATGTTCGCCCTAATGGTAGCAAGTGACGATTATCCGGATCTTGTAATGCCGAAAGGCAATATCGGCAAGCTTGTTGACGCAGGCGCAATGGTCGATCTTCGTCCATTGATCGAAGAATATGCTCCTAACATCAAAAAGATTTACGGCGAATACCTCAATCGTCTTGTATGGAGTGCGGATGACGATGCCATTTATACTCTTCCTCTAGATCTTGTCGGCCACACGTATTTCGATGCGGGCGGCGGTTTCCAATTGCAGCATCAAGTGCTTGAAGCAGCTGGATATCCTGAGATCAAGACCGTTCAAGATTACGAGAACGCGATCAAAGCGTACCTCGAGAAAAACCCAAAAACAGAAGACGGCCAACCGCGTATCGGCATGTCGCTGAACGGCGGCGAATGGCAAATTCTGATTTCCGTTACAAACCCTGCGTTCTACGCTACTGGCGCACCGGATGACGGCGAATTCTATGTCAACCAAGATACACATGAGGCAATCATGCACTACCAACGTCCTGAAGAAAGAGAATATTTCCGTTGGTTGAACCATATGAACGATGTAGGCTTGCTTGACAAAGAAAGCTTCGTTCAGAAGTACGATCAATACAAAGCAAAAATCGCTTCTGGCCGTGTTATCGGTCTAATCGACCAAAACTGGGATTACGGCGATGCTGAGAACGCTCTGAAAGCCGAAGGCAAATTCGGTGCAACATATGCTCGTTTCCCTGTAACGCTTAACGATCAATATCAAGACCATTCGTTCCAAGGAACAGGTTACCTGTCCGGTTACGGCGTAGGTATTACGACAAGCGCGCAAGATCCGGTTCGTTTGATCAAATATCTGGACTACCTTGCTTCCGACGAAGGCCAAGTACTTGTGAACTGGGGTATTGAAGGCAAGCACTACAATGTCGTGGACGGCAAACGCGTTATCCCTGAAGACGTACAAGCTATGAAAACAAACGATAACAACAATTTCAAGAAAACGACAGGTATCGGCAACTACTTCTTGTCCGCTCGTTATGGCGACGGCGTTCTGGATCCATCGGGCAACTATTACACAACGACGTTCCCAGAGCAAATCCAAACTAGCTATACCGCAGAAGACAAAAAGACGCTTGCGGCTTACGGCGTAAAAGTGTATAAAGACTTCTGGCCGTCTGACGACGCGTTCCCGGAGCGCAAATACGGCGCTGCTTGGACATTGCCGTTCGAGACTGGCTCCAAAGCGAACGTTATCTTCCAAAAGACACAAGATATCATGAAGAAACGTATCCCTGAAGCCATTCTTGCGAAGCCAGCTGACTTCGACAAAGTATACGATGCATTCTTGAAAGATCTTGAAGATGCAGGCGCAGCTGAGTTGAATGCTGAGTTCACGAAGATGGTTAAAGACCGCGTTGAGCTTTGGTCCAAATAAGCATAAAATAATAAGAAAACGGAGAGCTCATGCAGATGAGCTCTTTCCGTTGTTTAAATCGAGGGAGAGTGACTAACTTTGATCAATAATAAACTTTCGAAAATTTGGTACGGCGGCGATTATAACCCGGAGCAATGGCCGGACGAAGTGATGGAAGACGATATCCGCATGCTGAAGCTCGCGGACATCGATGTAGCAACGGTGAACGTATTTTCTTGGGCGCGCATTCAGCCTAACGAGGATACATACAACTTTGAGTGGCTCGACCGCATTATGGACAGGCTTTACAAGGACAATATTTATATTACGCTCGCAACGAGCACGGGCGCGCATCCGGCATGGATGGCTAAGAAATACCCGGATGTGACTCGCGTTGATTACGATGGACGCAAGCGTAAATTCGGCGGACGCCATAACTCCTGTCCGAGCAGCCCGACTTATCGTAAGTATTCCGCACTCCTAGCAGAGAAAATTGCTGATCGCTATAAGGATCATCCCGGACTTGTCGTTTGGCATATTTCTAACGAATACGGCGGCTATTGCTATTGCGACAATTGCGCGGAGCAATTCCGTATATGGCTTCAGAAGCGATACGGCAGTATCGAACAGCTCAACTCGGCTTGGTACACAGGCTTCTGGGGTCATACGTTCTATGATTGGGACGAGATCGTTCCTCCTAACGCGCTTAGCGAGGAGTGGAGCGGCAGCCGGACCAACTTCCAAAGTATTTCGCTCGACTACCGCCGTTTCCAATCGGACAGCCTGCTGGATTGCTACCTTCTTGAGTATGATGCTATCCGCAAGCATTCGAGCAATATACAGATTACAACGAACTTAATGGGCACTTACCCTGAGCTCGATTATTTCAAATGGGCTAAGCATATGGACGTTGTCTCATGGGATAACTATCCTTCCATCGATACGCCGGTCAGCTTTACCGCTATGACGCATTCACTTATGCGCGGTCTGAAGAGCGGACAGCCGTTCATGCTGATGGAGCAGACGCCAAGCCAGCAGAACTGGCAAGCGTATAACTCGTTGAAGCGTCCTGGCGTCATGCGGCTTTGGAGCTATCAAGCGGTAGCGCATGGCGCGGACACCGTGATGTTCTTCCAGCTTCGCCGCTCAATCGGCGCTTGCGAGAAGTATCATGGCGCGGTCATCGAACATGTTGGCCATGAACACACGCGCGTATTCCGTGAATGCGCCGAGCTTGGCCATGAGCTGAAGCAGCTTGGCGATACGCTTCTAGACTCTCGTAACGATGCTAAAGCGGCGATCGTTTTTGATTGGGAAAACCGCTGGGCTGTCGAGTTGTCGAGTGGACCAAGCGTTGCGCTGAAGTACGTGGACGAGGTGCATAAGTACTACGATGCGTTATTTGAATTGAACATTCAGGCCGATATGATCAGCGTAGAAGAAAACATGGACAAGTATGATCTCGTTATCGCGCCGGTTATGTATATGATTAAGCCAGGGTTTGCTGAGAAGGTTGAACAATTCGTTGCCCGTGGAGGCACGTTCATTACGACCTTCTTCAGCGGCATCGTGAACGAGAACGATCTCGTAACGATCGGAGGTTACCCAGGCAAGCTGCGCAACGTGCTCGGCATCTGGGCAGAGGAGATCGACTCGCTGCTGCCAGGCCAGACGAATCAAATCGTTGTGACCAATGCGAGAGGAGAACTGAGCGGCACCTATTCATGTAGCATTCTATGCGACCTTATCCATTCCGAAGGAGCAGAAGTCATCGCGGAATACGGATCCGACTTCTACCAAGGCATGCCGGCATTGACGGTCAACAAATTCGGTGAAGGCGAGGCATGGTATGTCGCTTCCAGCCCGGATAAGGCTATGCTGCAATCGTTGCTTTCCACCATTTGCAAGGAGAAGGGAATCGAGCCTCTGCTAGCAGCGCCAAGCGGCGTGGAAGTGACTCGCCGTGTTAAAGACGGCAAATCGTTCACCTTCGTGCTTAACCATAATTCCGAAGCTTCGGTTGTACAGCTTCAAGATGAGCCGCGCAAGGATTTGCTTTCTGGAGAGCTTGTCAGTGGTGAATACAGCGTTGCTGCCAAAGGCGTTCTAATAATTGAGCAATAGCACCGAATAATATCGGTAACGACGAACCAGACAAGCTCCGTCCTCGCAGTCGGCGGCATATAGTAACGGTAGAAGCCCACTGCGAGGGGGACGGCAGATGTCAAGGAAACGGCGTACACCACTATCGTTATCGCTTATTGTACTCGTGCTGTACGTATTGCTCGTTATCCTATTACTCACTTCATGGCTATAAATAAATGCTCAAGTGCCTAAGAATCGCCCGTAACTACCATCTACCGCCGAGCCCACCTCCTATGGAGCTGAGCTCGGCTTTTTTATTTTATTCTGATCCAGCAATCATCTTCCTTAGGCCACATGGTTCTCCTCTTTCTCTTTCTCTTTCTCTTTCCTTTCCTTTTCTTTTCTTTTAGTTCTCTTTTATTCTCTTTTGCTCCACTCTCCCTTTAGCTCAGGAAGAAACCAAACCAGCCAACAGTCGACTGTCGACAGATTTAATTCCAGCGGTCCACAGTATTCTGGTCAATTACGGTCATTGAAAAGAGTTCTAGATGACTTGATCGATTGCACTGGCTGGATTGAACATGGAGGACCAGTCGATGCGCTGTCTCTCTATATATCGTTTGTTAATTGCCGATAGCTTTGAATCCGTCCAGTATGGCTTGTCAGTGGCAGAACCTTTATTAGAAAGGCAGAGGCTAAGCAGATGTACGAGTGGGGTACATGAATGGTCGTAAGAAATATTGCGACGATAACAATATTCGTCCAAATAAGATTGAGCGTATTTCAGGGAAAGTCCGTGAAAATAATCATTCATCCATTTGAAAGCTGACTTAGCTAGTTGAGGCAGTGTCGCTGTGGAATTAGGAACATTTACATACCAGCGATTAATGGTGAGTTGATCGAGTTCGGGATGGACATGATCTTTTATGAACGCTTCTTCCATTGAAGAAGAAAGCCGGTTGCGTGCAATGCCTTTTTCTTTTGCCAGTTTTATTTTGAAATAGGAAGAAGATTGGTTGGGTAATGTGCCGCTGGCAGCTATTGCTGCATGCTCCTTATTCTCTGCTTCATAAGTGGGATGCAATTGCTTCATATATACTTCTAACTTAGCTTCGACGAAACCGTCAAGGAGCGTACGCTCATCATACTCCGATATGGCAGCACGGACTTTGTTAAGCATGGACCAAGCCGTCTTGTATGTCACTTGAATCAATTGCGCAAGCTGGACAGCATGAATTCCCTCCTTGCTTGAGGATACGAGGAAGAGAACCAAAAGCCACTTGCGAAGCGCTGTGCGGCTTTTGTTGAATACTGTGTTAGCTGTCAGGGTAGTCTGGTGTTTGCACTTACTGCATTCAAATAATGGCTGGTTCCGAGTCGTGATTGTGTATGCGGCAGAATGGCTGCATCGTGGACAACGAAAACCGTTAGGCCACTTCCAATCATATATAAATGACAAGCATTGCTGCTCAGTTGCAAAGCTCTGATTGAATTGATCTATATAAGCCGTTAATGCCATTGAGAGCAACTCCTTCATCTTAAAAGAGAACATGTGTTCTTATTTAATCTTATCAAAAATGGAAGTGATATACAATAGCTGGTTTGCTATGAATTTACGATTGATTCATTTAGGTTATTCCTGAGTTGAGGGGAGATTGGACTAAAAGGGAAAAAACGAGGAGACGAACTGAACGGAAGAAAAGAATGTAGAAGAGCTTGGCCGATGTTGACTAGATTGGAATTTGAAGCATAAGTAACGCCGTGGTGACAAATAATGAACGGGAAGACAGATTGTTCTGTCATGATGAACAGGCGGCGTTAATGAGGTAAGCCGCACGAGTGAAGGAGGATGAAGGGTTGTCAACGAAAAGTGCGGGCGGTCAAAAGTACAAAAAAATGTCGATGTCGCCAAAGGAATATCAGACATTCGCCAAGACGCGCGAGCCTTCCAGGTCGGTGTTCACTAATTGCATTAGAGCTTTTATCATCGGCGGCTTAATTTGTGTGCTCGGGCAAGTCATTACGGAGATGTTCGTACATCTGATGGGTATGGAAAGGGAGGCCGCGGGCAATCCGACGGTAGCTGTGTTGATATTGTTGTCGGTTATATTGACGAGCATCGGCGTTTACGACAAGCTTGCGCAATGGGCTGGCGCCGGTTCAGCAGTTCCCGTTACAGGGTTTGCGAACTCGATGTGCTCAGCAGCGCTGGAGCATCGAAGCGAAGGTCTTGTGCTTGGCGTTGGAGCTAATATGTTCAAACTGGCTGGCTCCGTTATTGTTTTTGGCGTTGTAGCCGCTTTTTTCGTCGGTATCGCACATCTGATTCTTGGAACTGGGGGGCAATAAGATGCTGCTCGGCAAACAATCCTGGAGGTTCGACAAACGCCCGGTTATTTTAGGCGCTGCTACTGTAGTTGGGCCCGATGAGGGCGACGGACCGCTTGCCGCCGACTTTGATCTTATACATCCCGAGCTTGATATGCAGCAGAAGAGCTGGGAGAAGGCGGAACGCCTGCTGCTGGAGCAGGCGTCTGAATTCGCCATTCAGAAAGCGGGCATTGAGCGTGACGATCTGCAATATTACATCGGCGGCGATCTCATGAATCAAATTATTAGCAACAGCTTCGCGGCAAGATCGCTTGGCGTTCCATATCTTGGCGTGTTCGGCGCTTGCTCGACATCGATGGAGTCGCTCGCGCTTACGGCAATGATTGTTAATGCAGGGGGAGCGCATTATGCGTTAGCAGGTACTTGCAGCCATAACTGTACGGCGGAGAAGCAGTTTCGATATCCGACAGAATACGGGTCGCAGAAGCCGCCCACAGCGCAGTACACCGTAACGGGGGCAGGCGCTGCGGTGATAGCCGCTAAGGGCGAAGGTCCTGTTATCGAATGCGCAACAATTGGCAAAATCGTTGATCTTGGTATTAAGGATCCGTTCAACATGGGAGCAGCGATGGCGCCGGCAGCGGTCGACACGATACAGATGCATTTTAATGATACGGGACGAACGCCCAAGGACTATGATTTGATCGTAACCGGCGATCTCGCCGGAGTTGGCCATCCCATCGCGAAGGAGCTGCTTATCAAGGACGGGGTGCCGATGGATGATACGGTTTTCAGTGATTGCGGCCTTATGGTCTATGACGTGAAGCGGCAGAAGGTACAAGCAGGCGGAAGCGGCTGCGGCTGTTCAGCTGTCGTCACCTACGGTCATCTGCTTAAGCGTCTTCGGCAAGGAGAGCTTAATCGGATATTGGTTGTGGCAACGGGCGCTTTGCTCTCTCCCTTATCGTTCCAGCAAGGCGAGAGCATTCCATGCATTGCGCATGCCGTCGCAATCTCGAACGGAGGTGATTAAGCGGTATGATTTTTTTGTGGGCATTCTTAGTTGGCGGAGCAATTTGTGTTGTCGGCCAAATTATGTTCGATGTGTTCAAGCTTACGCCGGCGCATACGATGGCGACGCTGGTCGTAATCGGGGCGATCGTGGACGGATTCGACTTGTACGAGCCGCTTATCGCATTCGCGGGGGCAGGAGCAACCGTTCCTATTACGAGCTTCGGCAATGCGCTCGTGCACGGCGCTTTGACCGAGCTTCATGATCAGGGCTGGATAGGCGTTATTTCCGGCATATTCAAAGTTACAAGCGCAGGCGTTTCCGCAGCGATAATATTTTCATTTCTTGCGGCGCTTGTTGTTCGACCAAAAGGGTAACAATTGCAGGCGAATAGATGTAAATTGGAGAGTCCTGTGGGATTCTCCAATTTTTTTTGGAGTGAAAAAATTTGTGCTTTCTAAAGGAATTACTGTAAAATAGTACTAGTGCTATATTCATACTTGTAACTTTCCGGGAGGTAATGAAATGGATATTCGTCCTGCTGACATGCAATTATGCTCTTCGATATTACGTAGCTTAGAATCTTGTATCCTGGGAAAACACGACGAGATTGAGAGATTGCTCATAGCCGTTATAGCTAGCGGACACGTATTACTGGAAGATGTACCTGGTACAGGCAAGACGCAATTAGTGAAAGCGTTAGCAAAAACAATCGGCGGTCAGTTTCGCAGGATTCAATGCAACCCGGATCTACTGCCAACCGATATAACAGGCGTTTCTATCTATCATCCGAAGCAAGAAGCGTTTATATTCCGTCCAGGTCCTGTGATGGCGAATATTTTGCTGGCGGATGAAATAAATAGGGCAACGACCAAAACCCAATCCGCCTTGCTTGAAGCGATGGAAGAAGGTCATGTTACCGTTGACGGCGATACGTATGAGCTGCCTCAGCCATTCGTGCTGCTGGCTACGCAAAATCCGATCGAGTTCGAAGGGACGTATTCGCTGCCGGAGGCGCAGCTTGACCGATTCATGATGAAGCTCTCGCTCGGTTACCCGAATCAGGAGGACGAACAGCGAATGGTGTTATCCGCAGAGGGCGTTCATCCTTCCGATCGTGTAGAGCAATTGATTAGCATGGAGGATATGATCCGGATTCAGAAGCAAGCGATGAGCGTTCATATTGACGATGCAGTCGGCAATTATTTAGTTCAACTCATTCGTAGTACGCGGGAGAATGCTAGCGTCATGTTGGGAGCTAGTCCGCGCGCGGCTATCGCCTTGGCGAGAGCGGCTAAAGCAAGCGCCTATATGAAGCAAAGACAATTCGTAACGCCTGACGATGTGAAGGAGCTTGCTCCTTATGTGCTGGCCCATCGAATATTGCTTCGCACGGAATCGCGGATGAACGGTCTTCGTCCGGAGGACGTTATATCACAGGTGCTGCAGACTACGAAAGTGCCGGTCCGGCTAGAGCGTTAAGCCGATGTCAAGCGCGAGAACCTCGAAGAGGCGTTGGCAGTTAGTGACCGTTATTTATACCGTCAGCCTTTTTTATTTTTTGTTTCAAGGCGGCAAAACCGCATTTATGCTTTTTGTCATTCTTAATTTGCTGCTGCTTTATTTGCTCTTAGGGAAATGGAGCGGTATTAATCGGGTCGACGGCAGCAGAGCTTATGCAAGCCAAGGCACAGTTGCTATGGATCAATCGCTTGCTGCCGGCAGTTCGCTTGAGGTTAGCTTGAATGTAAAAATTCCCGGCATATACCCGTTGCCCTATGTAATCGTCAGGGATCGGCTGCATCGCCATAACGGGCAAGCGCTTTCCTTTGAAACGTCATTTGTCCCGAATTGGAAGCGTGTGGGCAAAGTTGCTTATCAGACGCCGCCGCTTCAGCGGGGAGAATATCGTTTCGCAGGTACGGAATGTTTGACCTATGACGTCTTTGGGTTATTCGAGCATGCGGGCCGCTTCGGCTCGGAGACGGTGTTCACGGTGCTCCCGCAGACGGTTCAGCTGCGGCGCTGGCAGGGCGTTCAGCGCGGCATACGCGGACCTTACTCCCATGCGATCGCCTCTCGATCGGCGAAGGAGACAACGCAAATTAACGGTGTTCGCGAGTATCTGTACGGTGATCGGCTTTCTCGCGTGCATTGGAATGCTACGGCGAAGACGGGACAATGGAAGTCGAAAGCCTTCGAGCGCGAATCGCTGCCGCGAACGCTCGTCGTCCTTGATCGCAGTCCGGGTGCATATGGCGGAGAGCTGCCTGATCGTTTCGAGCTGGCTGTCTCTACTGCCGCTTCGTTGCTGGAGAACGGCCTGAAGGAGGATACGGCGATGGGCTTGTTGTCCATCGGGTCAAGCATTACGATGGTGCCTCCTAAGTCAGGCATGGAGCAGCGGAATATGCTGATGCGTCATCTTACGTTCGTGGATGCCGACGCTACGTATTCGCTCTATACGTCGCTTATGATGGCCGATCAAGCTATTGAGCCGGGCAGCTTCGCCGTCGTTATTACGCCTGATACCGGACCAGATGTAGTGAAAAGCATGGAATGGCTCGCGCGCAAAGGGGTTACTCCTTGTTTGCTTCATATTGCTTCCTCGGTGGACTTGCTTAGCCATAATACGGCTTGGAAGCGCGTAATGGGCGAGAAGGGCTGGCAGGTATACTCGATCCGTCAATTGCAGGAGCTTCCGGGCGTGTTGGAAGGAGGCGGAATTGCATGAGAAAACTATTCCGAGCAATCGGAGCTGGACTTGCAGACCATTGGTACAGGAAACTGACATTGTTATTCGTTACCTTAATGGTGTGGCAGACGATTTCGATATTCGAGGGCTTCTGGTGGGAAGAAACGTATACCATCGCTAGAGGAACGCTGCTGGCCAGCGCGATTGTCGGCATTATTATTCCTTATCGCTTCCATATTATTAAGCTAGTGCTGCAGATTGCAGCAACCATCATAATTACCGTACGATTCGCGCCAATGGAGTGGCTTATCGCTAAGCCTGAGAACTTCCGAGATTGGCTTTGGTGGGCTCAAGCTCATGCGGTTCAGCTGCATCCATTCATCTGGATTAGCGGAGCTTTATTACTCATTCAGCTGCTCTTTGGATTGTGGGTAACGAAACGAGCGCGGATGTTCGCTTTTCTTGGCGTAACGATAATGATATTAACGGTCGCTGATTCCTTCACACCGATCTGGTTATGGGAAGAAGTTGGCATTGTCGTGTTTGTAGGACTATTGTGGCTTGTAGCAGGTCATTTGCATCGCCTGCAGAAGGAACATCCGAGCAGTTGGAGCGAGTTAATCGAATATCCGCTTCAATTAATATTGCCGATTGCGCTTGTTCTTGCGGTGCTTATGACCGTAGGGCTGAACATGCCGTCATTGTCTCCCATTCTTCAAGATCCGTATACGATTTGGAAGGAATCGAAAGGAGAGACCGTGCAAGTATTTCTCGGCGAGAAAGGCCTTGAGGCGGTTTCTCCGTTCGGCAAGGGTAATTCGAGCTCGGGTTATAGTCGAAATGACGAGCAATTAGGCGGCGGATTCGACTTCGACTACTCACCAATGATGACGGTATCGACGTCTCATCGAAGCTATTGGCGCGGTGAGACCAAATCCTTCTACACGGGCGAAGGTTGGATCTCGACGGGTGAGGCTGAAGACGATTCGCGGGTAGGTGATATTTTTCGCAAGCAGGTACTTCCTCTTCGGGACGAGCGTCCTCTCGCAGAGACGACAGAGGTTAGCCAAATCGTCACGATGGTGCGCGAAGACGTATATCCGGTATTGTTCGCAGCCGCTCCCATCAATAAAATCAACTGGGTAGGCAGCGAAGAGACGACATTCCCTCGCGGTCTTGAATGGTTAACCAGCTCTTGGGAGCTCCACTGGGGTGAGGTAGAATATCCGGAAACGTATTCCGTCACCTCCCAAGTGACGGTTCTGGATGAAGAAGCGCTAAGGGGGGCTAGCGCCGGATGGAGCGATACGAACCGGAATTCAGTATATCTGCAGTTGCCTGACACGGTGCCTCAACGCGTGCGAGATCTAGCTCAGGAAGTGACCCAATCGGCAACGAACGATTATGATAAAGCGAAGCTTCTCGTTGAATATTTGAGGCTTAACTTCAATTATAATAATAAGCCTGATCTATCCAAGGCAACGGGCAAGAGCAATGACTTCGTCGATACGTTCTTATTCGAGATTAAGGAAGGTTACTGCGATTACTTCTCTTCCGCGATGGCGGTGCTGTCACGAAGTCTCGATTTGCCTACGCGATGGGTAAAAGGTTTCTCGCCGGGTTCGTTGCCGGCCAGCGCATTTGGCGGTCCTCCTGAGGAGATGATGGGGGAGGATGTGAATCCGAACGGTTCGGGTACTTACACGGTACGCAACTCGGATGCGCATTCTTGGGTCGAAATTTATTTTGAAGGTTATGGCTGGATTCCATTCGAAGCAACGGCTGGGTTCTCGTTCCCCTACACGCTTCCTGAGGAAGAAGTCGAAGCGTTGCCCGATATTAACATTAACGATTCCGGCAACGAGACGGTTACGAATGCGGATAACGGCAGCATTCACCCTGCATGGCTATGGAGCTCGATTTCATTGATCGTCGTGGCTGCGGCGTTGTGGATGATTGTTCGTCGCGATCGTTTGATGGGTGCATGGAGGAAGGTTCGTCACGGGGCATTCACGTCGAATGACCGTATTGTGCTAGAGACGCATAAGCTGCTTCGGATTTGCAAGAAGCGGGGAATGGAACGCGAGGAGCATGAGACGATGCGCGAAGCGGTGCTGAGATGGTCGCAGAGCCAGAAACGGTTGCGCGACGACTTCAGATTCGTTCTGGATGGCTTCGAGCAAGCCAAATACAGCACGACGCTAGCATCGAATGATGAGGTCGAACGTTTCGTAAACAAGGTGAAATCGCTTATTGATCAGCTCAAATGACATTATACCGCTTGCCGACGCAATTCGGCGGCGGTTTTTTTTGCAACAAATTTGTATTGTATGGTATAGTTTCGTAAGATAGCAGGCAGAAAGCAGAGGGATTGAATATATGTTTGAACGGCTGTTGCCGAACATGCGCGTCAATACGGTCTATGATATTGACTTAGACGTGCTGCACGCGCAGGGTATACGCGGCATCATTACGGATTTGGATAATACGCTCGTCGGCGCAAAGGAAGCTTTGGCGACGCCAGAGCTTGTCACATGGCTGGACTATGTGCGCTCACGCGGCTTTAAAGTAGTAATTGTTTCTAATAATAATGAATCGCGGGTTGGGAAGTTTGCAACGCCGTTGCAAATTAAGTTCATCCATGCGGCGCGTAAGCCCGCTGCGAAAGCGTTTCGCAGAGCGCTCGGCGTTCTGGAGCTGCCAGCGGATGAGACGGTCGTAATCGGCGACCAGATGATGACGGATGTGCTTGGCGGCAACCGCATGGGGCTATTCACTATATTGGTCGCGGCTATATCGCCTTCCGACGAAGGGATAATGACGCGTGTCAACCGATTAATGGAACGGATTGCGCTCAGACAACTGCGCAAAAAAGGGTTATGGTACGAGGGGGATTCAAAGTGAACGAACAACAACATAGCGAGACTGCAAGGTCTTGTGCAGGCTGCGGCGTCCAACTGCAATCGGAGCGCTCGGACTTGCCTGGATTTTTGCCGGAATCAGCCTTGCTTAGAGATCCAGTAATATGCCAGCGATGTTTCCGCATCCGCAATTATAATGAAGCATCGTCTGTAGCCGTTGACCAAGACGACTTCCTTCGACTGCTTAGCAGCATCGGTTCGACGGATAGTCTTGTTGTGCATATCGTCGATCTGTATGACTTCGAGGGCAGCTTGATTTCTGGCTTGCAGCGGTTTGTAGGCAACAACCCGGTTTTGCTCGTCGTGAACAAGATCGACCTGCTGCCGAAAGCAATGAATGTGAACCGCCTACGCAATTGGGTGCAGAAGCAAGCGAAGGCTGAAGGTCTGCGTACGGTCGATGTTGTGTTATGCAGCGCGAAGCGCAACATGGGCTTCGAGCATGTCATCGATGCGCTTGACCGCTATCGCGGGGATCGTGATGTCTACGTTGTCGGAGCGACGAATGTAGGCAAGTCGACCTTAATCAATAGGCTTATTCGCGATTATAGCGATATGGAGCGAGAGCTTACAACTTCCCGTTATCCGGGGACAACGCTCGATGCTGTGCATATTCCGCTTGACGACGGCAAATCGATTATTGATACGCCAGGAATCGTATACACGACTCGAATGACCGAGGTAGTGCCGCGCAGCTTCCTAGGATCCCTGCTGCCGGACAAGCCGATCAAACCGCTCGTGTACCAATTGAATTCCGGGCAATCGCTGTTTATCGGCAGCCTTGTGCGGTTCGATTTTGTTGAAGGTGAACGCCAGTCGTTTACGCTGTATATATCGAACGCTTTGAATGTACATCGTACGAAGCTGGAGAGGGCTGACGCGCTCTACGAGGATCATCGCGGCGAGCTGCTTGGCGGTCCTACGCGTGAGGAGCTGGAGGAGATTCCGGCGTGGACAAGACATTCGCTTCGTGTGCCTCGGGGCTCGAATAAAGACCTATTCATTTCCGGTCTAGGCTGGATTCAAGTGAACGGGACAAATGGAGCGCTGCTTGATCTCTATGCGCCGAAGGGCGTTAAAGTCATGCTGCGCGATTCGATGATCTAGGCAAGAGCGACGGAGGAGGGAACGGCGTTGACGATTGCAGGAGAGGGCAACCGGATTAACAGCCATACGACGCTATACGGCGTAATTGGAGATCCGATTCATCACTCGAAATCGCCGATTATGATGAATCGGGCGTTTCGCGAAACGGGGATCAACGGCGCTTATATGGCTTTTCATGTAACGAATGATCAGTTGAGCGGTTTTATCGCCGGCGTAAGAGCGATGGGCATTCGCGGGGTGAATGTGACGATCCCGCATAAGCTTGACGTGATGGAATTATTGGACGAGATTGACGACGGCGCAAGAACGCTAGGCGCCGTAAATACGATCGTTAATAATAACGGCCGATTGACTGGTTATAATACGGACGGGATTGGTTATGTACGTTCATTGAAGGAAGAAGCGGTCAGCTCGCTTGAAGGCAAGCGTATCGTCGTGATTGGCGCAGGCGGAGCCGCGCGCGGTCTCGTCTATGCGCTGTCCGGAGAGAAGCCTGGTCGCATGACGATTGTCAATCGATCGGTATCTAAGGCAGCCGAACTCGCCGAAACGTTCAGCAGCCGCGCCGATATTGCGGCCTTGCCGCTAGAGAGCTTGAAGGACGCGTGCCAGGATGCGGACATTGTCATTAATACGACGATGATCGGTATGTATCCGAACACGGCCGCAAGCCCGCTTGACGCGTCATGGCTTAGGGAAGGTACGGTTGTAAGCGATATTGTATACAATCCGCTGAAGACTAAGCTGCTGCAAGAGGCAGAGGAGCGGGGCTGCATCATCCATGGCGGGCTGGGCATGTTCATATATCAAGGAGCGTACGCTTTTGAATATTGGACAGGAAAGCCTGCACCGACCGCTGCGATGCGCGAAGTTGTTATGGATGCGCTGCTCGGTCAAGCTTAAGATAGTAGAAGTTTGTTTTATCCAATACGATATAGTTGAATGAAAGAAGGAAATAATAAATGCTTACAGGTAAACAAAAAAGGTATTTAAGATCATTGGCTCATCACTTGACGCCAATCTTCCAAGTGGGGAAGGGCGGTACAAACGATCACCTCGTTCGCCATATTGTAGAAGCGATTGAGTTTCGCGAGCTAATTAAAGTATCTGTCTTGAACAACTGTTTGGACGATCCGAAAGAAATCGGCGTCGAGATCGCGCAAGCGTCAGGGGCAGAGCTTGTGCAAGTGATCGGCAAAACGATCGTTCTATACAAAGAGTCGAAGGACAACAAACAAATCGAGCTTCCTAAAGCGACTTCGAAATAAATCGCTAAAGGCACGATACAAAGTAAACCTATGCAAGGAGGTCGCTCTCGTGAGCAAGATCGGAATAATGGGCGGCACGTTCGATCCGATTCATACCGGCCACTTGCTTGCTGCGGAGAAGGCTCGCGAGCAATGCGGTCTTCAGGAAGTGTGGTTCATTCCTTCCTATATGCCTCCGCTCAAGGCCAATGAGCCCGGTGTGAGCAGCGAGCATCGCTACGGGATGGTCGAAGCCGCAGTTGCGACGAATGATTCATTCCGCGTGCTCGATATTGAGCTTAAGCGCGGAGGAGTAAGCTATTCCTTCGATACGGTCAGCGATCTAATGAATCGATATCCCGGTCATGCCTTCGCTTATATTATCGGCTCAGATCGAATCAATGATTTGTGCAAATGGTATCGGATCGAGGAACTGGCAGAGCTCGTGACGTTCATCGGGCTGGAGCGGCCGAGCGAGGAGGTTCAGTTCGATCAGCTGCCGTCCTTCTTAAAGCAAAGGCTGACGATCGTCGAAATGCCGCCGATCGGTATATCTTCTACAGATATCCGCAGCCGGCTAAGCGCTGGACAATCGATCCAATATATGGTGCCGGATACGGTGTACGGCTATATAAGGAGGCACGGCTTATATGAATCGTGAGCAACTGATTGAGTCGGTCCGCGCTCAAATGCCTGAACGCAGATGGCTGCATACGGTGGGCGTCATGGAGACATCGATTATATTGGCGAACCGCTTCGGCGAAGATCCGGTACGAGCCGAGCTTGCCGCTATTTTGCATGATGTCGCCAAATATTGGGCGACGGATCGGATGGAGACGGTCATCCGTGAGCGGGGGCTGCCTTCTATTTTATTGGCCTATGACAAAGAGCTGTGGCATGCCCCGGTGGGCGCATGGGTTGCAGAGCATGAATATGGCATCGACGATGTAGAAGTATTGGACGCCATTCGCTATCATACATCGGGACGCAGAGGCATGACGAAGATGGATAAGGTCGTATGTCTTGCTGATTATATGGAACCGGGAAGGGACTTCCCTGGCGTGGATAAAATACGCGAGCTAAGCGAGCAGGACCTCGACAAAGCGTTAGTTGCAGGCTTTGACTCTACGATCTCCTTCCTGCTTCAGAAGAACAGGCGCATCTTTCCGCTAACGATTGAAGCGAGAAACGCATTATTGGAATCATATATTTAAAGGAGGCTGAGCAATGGCGGTACATTCAGATGAGTTGCTTCAAATTACGGTTGCGGCTGCAGAAGACAAAAAGGCGGTTAGGATCGTTGCTTTGAACTTGAAGGAAATTTCGTTAGTTGCCGATTATTTTGTAATATGCAGCGGCAATTCCGATACGCAGGTGCAAGCGATCACAACGGAAATTCGCAAGCAAGCCGAGAAGAACGGCGTACGTGTGCGTGGTATTGAAGGTGCAGATTCGGCGAGATGGGTTTTGATCGACCTTGGCGACGTTGTCGTACACGTCTTCCATCGCGACGAGCGCGATTACTACAATATCGAGCGTTTATGGTCCGACGCGAAGGTTGTGGAATTTGCATGACCCTAACAGCCGGGACGATTGAAAAATTAAGGGTGGCACGCGAAGTGTCACCCTACGGTTATTTTCTAACTAACGGAGAAGACGATGTGCTGCTTCATTATACCGAGCTCGTAGGCAAGAAGCCGAAGCTTGATGATGAGATCGATGCTTTCATCTATTATGATTCCGAGGATCGGCTAGCCGCAACGATGAAGCGCCCCTACATGCTGTTGGGCGAGCTCGCGCGCTTGAAGGTCGCTGATGTACATCCGAAGCTGGGCTGCTTCCTGGAGATGGGCCTTGGCAGACAATTGTTGTTGCCACTGTCTGAGCTGCCGGAGAGCATTGATTACAGGCCGCTGCCGGGCGATGAAGTATTTGTCGTTATGAAGCATGATAAGATCGGAAGACTTGTTGCGAAGATCGCATACGAGGAAGAATTGTCCAAGCTTGTATTTCCGGCTCCGACGACATGGAATAATCAATGGGTTGAGGGCTGGGTGTCCAAGACGCTGCAGCTGGGCTCCTTCGTCATCGTGGACGGCGGCGTCATTGGTTTCGGCGCCTATGGACTTATACCTAGTTCGGAGCGGACAAAGCCGCTTCGCCTTGGCGAGCGCGTTAGAGCGCGCGTGACCTTCATCCGCGAGGATGGACGGGTGAATCTGTCAATGGCTCAGCGAAAGGAAATTGGGCGTCTAGAGGATGCGGACCGCATACTTGCGTTCATGAAGGAACGTCCGAACGGCGGCATGCCGTACTCGGATGAGACGGAAGCTGATATTATCAAGCTGAAGTTCGGCATCAGCAAAGGGGCGTTCAAGCGCGCGATCGGCAAGCTAATGCGTGAAGGATTAGTAACGCAGAAGGGAAGCTGGACCTATCTCGTGCCAACAGCTGAAGCTGCACCTGCTTCCGATGAAGCAGAAGGAGATGAAGGCTAGTGGCGCGTTCGTACGGGCAGTTCGCTACCGTATACGATCAATTGATGGAGGACATGCCGTATGCGGAATGGCTCGGATTCGCTAGAGCGAGCTGGGTACGCTACGGAATGCCGTCGACGGTAGTCGATCTTGGCTGCGGAACAGGCAGCTTATCGATTCCGCTGGCTAGATCGGGGTTCCACGTATACGGCATAGATTTATCCGCAGATATGCTCTCCGTTGCGCGCAGCAAGTGGGATGAGACTCCCCAGCAGGCTGTTAGGCCGCGTGCGGGAACGATTCGGTGGATCCAACAGGATATGCGCGGATGGGAGCTTCCGGAGCCTGTGGACGCGGTCATATCGTTCTGCGATTGCTTGAACTACTTGACTGAAGAGAGCGACGTTGAGAAAGCGTTCCGTGCGACATACGCCGGGCTTCGCTCAGGAGGCGTCTTCTTGTTCGATGTTCACCCGCCGAAGCAATTCATTCGTTATGCGGAGGAGCAGCCGTTCGTGTTGGATGAGCGGGACGTGGCTTACATATGGACATGCGACTTCGAGGAGAAGCGATGCGAGATCGAGCATAACTTGACAATCTTCGCGCGTGATTCGGATTCGCGGTTCAATCGGTTCGAGGAAACGCATGTGCAGCGCGCTTACGATCCGGACTGGATCGAGGCTGCTCTTCGCCGTGCGGGCTTTAAGACCGTGGATCGTTACGCCGACTTCCAGCTTCAGCCTGCGAGCAGCGAGTCTGAACGACTCTTCTTCGCGGCAGTGAAATCATAGATAATAGTGCAGAGGGATTGCAACGATGCGTCGTCACGGCGACATCATGGGGCGATCCCTTTTTTTAAAAAAAGGAGACGATACCGATGTCATTCTTGAATGTTCCTTTCTCGATCAAAGGCTTGCAGCTTAACAATTCGATCGTAATGGCGCCGATGTGCCAATATTCCGTTACCGAGAAGGACGGCAAGCCGAACGATTGGCATTATGTCCATTACTTATCGCGGGCAGTCGGCGGAACGGGCTTAATCCTTATGGAGATGACCGATGTCGAGCCGGATGGCCGGATTACGGATCAAGATCTTGGCTTGTGGTCGGATGAGCAAATACCGGCATTCAAACGAATCGTCGACGGCGTGCATAGCCATGGCAGCAAGATCGGCATCCAAATCGCTCATGCAGGGCGCAAGGCGCTCGACGCAGAAGTGCCCGTCGGTCCATCCGAGCTGCCGTACGATTCGAATTCGAAGAAGCCGCGTGCATTGACCACAGGCGAGGTGAAGGAAATGGTCGTTAAGTTCCGCGATGCGGCTCGCCGAGCGGTAGCTGCGGGTGTCGATACGATCGAGCTGCACGGGGCGCACGGTTACCTGATCCATCAATTTCATTCGCCGGGCATCAACAATCGCACCGATGAATATGGCAAGCAGTTGTCCCTATTCGGAGTCGAGGTCATCCGCGCGGTCAAGAGCGTAATGCCTTCCGATATGCCGCTCATCATGCGCATCTCCGCTGTTGAGTACATGGACGGGGGATACGAGCTCGATCACAGCATTGCGATTGCCAAAGATTATACGGCCGCCGGCGTAGACGTATTCCATGTCTCATCGGGAGGCGACGGGCCGATCGGCGAGAGGAAGCCTGGCAACTTCCCGGGTTATCAACTGCCTCTGGCCAAAGCGTACAGAGCGGCGCTCTCCGTGCCCGTCATTGCTGTCGGCCAACTCGAAGATCCGATTGTTGCGGATGCCGCGATTGAAAGCGGAGACGCCGATCTGATCGCCGTAGCAAGGGGCATGCTAAGGGACCCGTATTGGGCGACTCATGCGCTTCAGGCTGTCGGCCATAATCCGGAATTGCCTGATCAGTACAAAAGAGCTTACTAAAACAAGAGTTGGAAAGCTGTGAATGGAATCCCGGTCATGCGGCCGGGATTTTAGTTTGCGATGGCGATGATTCTCATAGGGGCAACACAACATCTAGGGTGAGGGTCGTAGTTTCTTGTCGAATGCTGTCCGTGAAACGAGAAGGATATAGGAGCACTACATATTGAACGATTCATACCTCTTGGACGAGGTTATTTACTCCCGAAGAGCATCCTTTAGCCGGCTGTTCATTCCTTGCGCCGATGGCGAGCGGCGGACGGCGTCAGTTTTCAGTTTGCGATTTTCGAGCTTTAATTTTTCATTTTCGCGTTCCAAATTGTCTATATAAGCGAGCAATTCAGGTACCTCGTAACCGGCATCCCGGAATAATGCAGACACACAATCGCGTAGTGGCGCGGGTTCTCTTGATTCGTCCATATTGACCTCCAAAATAACTATAAAATGTCACTATCCCATCATATCCGCATCTGTTAAAATAGTCGAGTGCCTTAAAAATATAGATTAATAGTTTCTCCATAATTTGCATTGACTCAACCTATATCTTGATGTAAAATCAAGAACATCAACTACATATTGATGTATATAGGTGCCTTCAAAGGACGAGCATTAGCAAATCTTGATTAAGCGCATCTGACGAAACCGCAGTCAGAGAGCGCTTTTTGATTGCTAAAATTTTAGTAGGGAGCGAGTCGCAATGCTAGTCGTATATGATTCAAAAACAGGCAATGTCAAGCGATTTATTAACAAATTGAATATGCGGGCAATGCCAATTGATGAGGAAAAACCGGTAGAAGAGCCCTTTGTTCTCGTCACGTATACGACAGGATTTGGACAAGTGCCCGAGAAGGTAACTTCTTTCTTAAAACGCAACTTCGAGCACCTTCGCGGTGTATCGGCGAGCGGCAATCGAAATTGGGGTGCGGGCTTCGCTAAGAGCGCGGACACGATTTCACAGATGTACGATGTACCCGTTATATTGAAATTTGAATTATCCGGTACGAGTCAAGATACTGAGCATTTTGTCGAAAGGGTGCGAACTATTGAAGCATATTGAATTGAACAACGAATTGATGCAACGCGGCGCAGACGGTTTCTATCAGCTCGAGAAGGATAAAGAGGCAGTAGCCGCTTTTATGGCGGAAGTAGAAGAGAAGAGCGTGAAGTTTGATTCGCTTCGTCATAAGCTGGACTATTTAATCGAGAACGACTATTACGATAATGTGTTTGACAAATATACATACGATCAGGTTGAGGCCGTATTTACGCTGACAGCAAGCAGCGGCTTCGAATTCCAATCGTACATGGCAGCATCGAAGTTCTATAAAGACTATGCGATGAAGACGAACAACAAAGCGCAATACTTAGAGCAATACTCGGATCGTGTAGCGATCGTAGCTCTGCACCTTGGTGAAGGCGACGCAGCCCGCGCGCTTCGCATCGCTGAAGCGATGATCGAACAGCGCCTGCAGCCGGCAACGCCGACGTTCCTGAACGCTGGCAAGAGCCGCCGCGGCGAAATGGTTTCCTGCTTCCTGCTGGAAATGGACGACTCGCTTAACTCGATCAACTACGTGCTTGGCACTTGTATGCAGCTCTCTAAAATCGGCGGCGGCGTTGCCGTCAACCTATCGAAGCTGCGCGGACGCGGCGAACCGATCAAAGGTGTAGAGGGCGCAGCGAAAGGCATTATGCCTGTGCTTAAGCTGATGGAAGATGCTTTCTCTTACGCGGACCAAATGGGCCAACGCAAAGGCTCCGGCGCCGGTTACTATAATATTTTCGGCTGGGACGTTATCGAGTTCCTCGATTGCAAAAAAATTAACGCCGACGAGAAAACACGGATCAAAACGTTGTCAATCGGCCTTATTATACCGAACAAGTTCTACGAGCTTGCAGCTACCAACAGACCGCTAGTCGTATTCGGACCACATTCCGTACAGAAAGCGTACGGCAAGCATTTGGACGATCTCGATATGGACGAGATGTACGAAGAGCTTCTTGCGAATGACAAAGTAACGAAAAAAACCGTAATGAACGCACGCGACATGTTGACGAAAATCGCTTCGATTCAGCTTGAATCGGGTTACCCATACATCATGAACAAGTCGAACGCGAACAAAATCCACGCTTTGAAGGATATCGGTTCGATCAAAATGTCCAATCTCTGCACGGAAATTTTCCAGCTGCAAGAGACTTCGGAAATCAACGACTACGGATATGACGATGTCATTCAGCGCGACATTAGCTGCAACTTGGCATCTCTCAATATTGTGAACGTAATGGAACGCAAGAAGCTGAAGGAATCGGTTCATGTGGGCATCGAAGCGTTGACGACTGTTAGCGACTTGTCCAAAATCGACAATGCGCCAGGCGTACGCAAGGCGAACGAGGAACTGCACTCTGTCGGTCTTGGAGCGATGAACCTGAACGGCTACTTGGCGAAAAACAAAATTGCTTACGAGAGCGAAGAAGCGAAAGACTTTGCCGGCGTGTTCTTCATGATGATGAACTATTACTCGATCGAGCAAAGCATGCTGATCGCGAAAGAACGCAGCACGACTTTCAAAGACTTCGACCGTTCTGAATATGCGAAGGGCACTTACTTCACGCGTTATATCGAGAACGACTTCCGTCCGAAGACAGCACGGGTAGCGGAATTGTTCGAAGGTATGGAAATTCCGTCACCGCAAGACTGGGCAGCACTTAAGGATCAAGTACAGAAGTTTGGTCTGTTCCATGCTTACCGCCTTGCAATTGCTCCAACACAAAGTATCTCGTATATTCAAAACGCGACTTCGAGCGTTATGCCGATCGTTGAGCATATCGAGACACGTACGTATGCCAACTCGACTACGTATTATCCAATGCCTTATTTGGCGCAGGAAAATTACTTCTACTACAAATCGGCTTACAATATCGATCAGTTCAAGCTGATTGACCTGATTGCCGAGATCGGACAGCACGTCGACCAAGGTATTTCGACTGTCCTGCACGTTAACAGCAACGTAACCACTCGTGAGCTGGCGCGCTTCTATGTATATGCTGCGCAGAAGGGGCTCAAATCACTCTACTATACGAGAACGAAGCGTCTTTCCGTTGAGGAATGCACAAGCTGCGCCGTATAAGACCCATTATATCGTTGCTTACGTAGCAAAGAAGGAGCTCACCTAATGAAAGCAGTAAACTGGAACCGCCCGGACGACGATTTTACGCTGACGTTCTGGCAGCAAAATGTAATGCAATTTTGGACGGACGAAGAAATTCCGTTGTCGGATGATAAAATGGACTGGATGGAAATGACAGAAGACGAGCGATTGCTGTATAAAAATGTGCTCGGCGGTCTGACGTTGCTCGATACGATTCAAGGCGGCGTAGGCATGCCGAAGATTCTTGAGCATGTGGAAGGCTTGCAGCGCAAAGCGGTGCTGTCGTTCATGTCCATGATGGAGCAAATCCACGCGAAGTCATACAGCAGCATCTTCACGACGCTGGCATCCAACGAGGAGATCGACGCGATCTTCAAATGGGTGGAATCGAATGAACAGCTTCAGAAAAAAGCGAACCTGATCGCTTCGTGGTACTCCAATATTACAGGCCCTAAAGAGCTGTACAAAGCAATGGCGGCATCTGTATTTTTGGAAAGCTACTTGTTCTATAGCGGATTCTTCTATCCGTTGTACCTCGCTGGTCAAGGTAAAATGACGAGCAGCGGCGAGATCATTGACTTGATCCTCCGCGACGAGAGTATCCACGGCTTGTACGTAGGCGTACTTGCACAAGAGCTGTACCAAACGTTCAGCGTAGAAGAGCAGAAGCAACTGCACACTGAACTAATTGCGCTTCTAGTTGAGCTGTACGAGAACGAAGTCGAATACACGAACCATCTGTACAGTCCGCTTGGGTTGCAGGATGAAGTGAATACCTACGTTCGTTACAATGCCAACAAAGCGCTTATGAACCTGGGCTTCGAAGCGCATTTCCCGGAAGAGCCGGTCAACCCGATCGTGTTCAACGGAATTAGCACACATACGAAGCAGCATGACTTTTTCTCCAAAAAAGGCAACGGTTATGTTCGTACGATCCATGTCGAGCCGCTTAACGACGATGACTTCGTATTCAACTTCTAAATACATGCAAGTTAAGAGAGCATCAGGCCATTGCGGCTGGGTGCTCTCTTTAATTTAGGACTTGTCTGCATATAGATTATGAGGTGTAGGGATAATCTCTAGTAGAGGAAGGCGGGATGATGATGCTAAAAGCGTTAATTATTGCTTTGTTTGTCGTGCTATACGGGCTAGTTACTTTTTTCGGGCTAGGCCCAGTATTGCTGGCTGACGGTACGCCTGAAGAGAGGCGAACGACGTTCTTAATCGTCGTTGCCGTATATATAGCAATAACGGCCGTTTTTGCAATGATACTTCGCAGGCTGAGATCGCGTGGAGCGAAAACTTAAAATGACTACCCTTATAATGGGAATACGTGTTACACTATGGGCAGAGAAAGCTCATCCTTGCGTACAAGTCCTGATGGAATCTAAGGAGGAAATCGCGTGGAAAACTGCTCAATCATCTCGAAGCCTGCACTCAATTTGGTTGGAATCAGCTATAGCGGACCTTACTCGCAATTTCCTGACGAAGCGATTCGCTTGCAGACGGAATTTCTAGCAAGGAAACATGAATTGTACGGCGCGTCGAAGTCGCCGGTGCTCTACAGCCCGTATTACGGTAACGAAGTATTCGTAACGTATTGGGCATGCTATGAGGTTTCACATATGGAAGAGCTCCCGCCTGGTATGGTCCAGATCACGATTCCGGCTATGCGATACGCAATGGCAGGCTGCTCCAACAAGCGAATCGGGGAAGGGTATGAGCAGCTTAATACGTGGATGAACGAGATGCGCATAGAGAAACATAACCACGCAGTGGCGCTTGAGCTCTTCTATATCGATGAACATCATGTAGAGGAAGAGCCTGTTGAGCTGCTTATCCCGCTTAAGGGCTAACATAATTATGGAAAATAGGGGCTTGCGGCGCACAGTGGCAAGCTTTTTTTGTTGCCTGAGGGCGGCAAGGAAGGAGACAATAAAATGAGTGAAGGAATAGAACTGTATATTGTTGACGCATTTACGAATGAACCGTTTAGAGGGAATCCGGCAGCGGTATGCTTATTGGATAAGGAGAAAGATGCAGGCTGGATGCAGCTCGTGGCGGCTGAGATGAACTTATCGGAGACAGCGTATGTAGTGGCTCCGGTTGCAGGGCAAAGCGATTATGGGCTTCGTTGGTTCACGCCGAAGGCGGAGGTTGACCTATGCGGTCACGCTACGCTTGCCGCAGCGTATCAGCTATGGCAGTCGGGACGGCTCGCTGGAGATGCAGAGGCGCGCTTTCAGACGAAAAGCGGATTATTGTCAGCCAGGCGCGAAGGAGAATGGATCGTGATGGACTTTCCGGCAGAGCCGCCAGTGGCGGAGGAAGTGCCGGAGGAGCTGGTTCAGGGGCTTGGTCTTATCCCGAGGTTCGCAGGTCGAAACCGCATGGATTATTTCATTGAGGTGGACTCAGAGGAGACAGTGCGGACATTGAAGCCGGATTTTGCGATGATAGCGAGATTGCAAGCACGAGGCGTAATTGTGACGAGCCGGGCGGCCGCAGGCACCGGTTATGATTTTGTGTCGCGAGCTTTCTATCCGGCAGTTGGGGTTAACGAAGATCCAGTAACCGGTTCGGCACATTGCGCGCTAGCTCCTTACTGGGTGAAGCGCCTTAAGAAAGACGAGCTGGTGGGCTATCAGGCGTCGGAACGAGGCGGTATCGTGCGAGTGAAGCATAATGGTGATCGCGTCATATTAGAAGGTCAAGCTGTAACCGTACTGAATGGACGATTAGGGGGAGCATAACAATGATGGGTATGAAGCTGACGAAGGAAAATAAGCAGCAATTAGTAAATGAATTGCAGGGCTACTTCGAACTAGAGCGTTCCGAGGAAATAGGCACGCTCGCTGCAGAGCAATTGCTCGACTTTATGATCGAGCAGCTCGGTCCATTCCTGTACAATCACGCGATGAGCGATGCGCGCAAAACCGTATTGGAACGGATGCAGTCACTAGAAGACGAGCTGTACGCACTAGAGAAGCCCGTTTTAGGCGGCAAACGATAAGCGCAACAACACACTTCATTTGAGATGAGCTGCTCGAAGAGGCGTGAACCTGTGACACAGACGATACTCGAGATCGCTGTTGCAGGTTCACGTCTCTTTGCGTTCTAATGCGACACTATCTCTCTTGCTCAGGGAATTCAGAGAAGGACTTCATGTAAGAACTCCTTTTGCTTCAATCTCCCATCTACTCAGGATAGAAGGGATTAGAACAGCTCAAATTGCCGCCGTAACGGTAAGGGACTGCGTACAAGTACCAATAACAGATATGAGTATAGTGACTCCTGAGTTGCAGGGATAGTGGAGCAAAGTGGAAAAAGAGAGTTAGGGCAGGTGCAGGAACAGCGGGAGGAGCAGGAGAAGAGCGACAGGTGAAAAAATGAAAAGACACCCGCGCGCTACCGACATGTATCAGTCGGTAGGCAGGGGTGTCAGCTTGTTAGACTGTTTTTTTGGCGGACGAGATGGCTTTGAACATCGTTATTTTGTTTTTGCCGGTCGACTTGGAATGGTACATCGCTTCGTCGGCTTGCTTGACAAGCTCTTGCACTTCCTTGCCTTCCTTATTCGTGCTGACGCCAACGCTGATGGTAACCATGGTTTCCTGCTCGACGCGTCTGCGGATCGCTTCCGCAACGATCTCTGGTTTGACTTTGTCAGCGGTCATGCAAGCGAGCAGTTCTTCGCCGCCATATCGTCCGGCTGAGCCGATGCCGCTCGTTTCTTCCTTAAGGATCTCGGCTACTTGCTTCAATACGCCGTCTGCCTTGTGATGGCCATGCGTATCATTCAGCTTCTTGAAGTTGTCGATATCGCAGAAGATAATAGCCATCGGCCGATTCTGAGCGAGCAGCTTCTGCGCTCTGGCCGAGAAGTGGCGCCGGTTGTAAAGACCGGTCAGACCGTCTACAACAGAGGATTGATAGGTCGAGATAAGCCGATCAATAACCCAATCAAAGAGCAATAAAAATAATATCGTATAATAGATAATCGGCAGCAGATGGCTGAGCAGAATGAGCCATGACAACGAGCCTTGGAATAAATAATTGTCAGCAAGCCGGGAAAGCTCATAGATGAAAAAAACAATTAGGCTTGCGTTATACTTCGCATTCATCTCGGCTCCGCGCGTATCAAGCAGAATAATGAATGTCACGATAACGGCATAGAAATCAAGCGCCGGAAAGGTCAGTATCGAGCCGGCCGGAACTGCCCCTGGCGTGAACGGATTAATTGCGTACTGAACGCCTGCTATGACGATCGTCAACATAATCATAATTATGAAAGGAATTACTTTAAGCTGAGCGGAACGATGAGTATATAATTTCATGAAAACAAAGTTTATAATAATAAATGAAATGATTTGCAGCACTGTCGCGGTTAAATAGACCCATGGCGATAACGACCAACCGGGATATGCGAGCAGAATGAGCAATACTTGCTCGGCTATGATGAGCGGAATTGCGCTTGTGAGCCACTTATAGATCCCTTTGTTGCGATAGCTGACGTAAAGCTTAATGGACATAAAGAGCATAAGAATAAGAATAATGATGACAGCCGCCGAAGAGAATAGCTGTCCGTTAGGTCCCGTAAGCCACTGAATAATTGTCATGTCTAAACCTCGTTATCAAGTAAGTTATGTACTAGCTTTACAGAAACATATGTTCTAATATATCATGTTTTACGGTGACGGAAAAGCTTTTTGGGCACATTGTCTGCCGAGCATAGACTGGTATGAAGCAGGAAGAAGGAGTGTGGGACACATGAATATATTGCAAGCTTTGTTTTTCCCCCCGGAACAGCCGGGTGGGGTGTCATCGATGGTCCCTTATATACAGGAAAGATTCATTAAGCTGGGCTGGCAGATGGAGTTGTTCTCGCTGCCTAAGCGCGTAAGAGGCAAAGGGCAAGAGGAAGTTGTTTTCCAAACGTTCGATTGGACGGAATTCAGCGGTAATGCAATGGTCGACAAATACATTCAAACGTATCGCGATTACGTATGGTGGACACGGCTACGTCTCAATCGCTCGTTTGATATTATACATGCGCATCATCCGATCGCAGCTCTCGTCATGAAGCAGTTGTTCCCGGATACACCGGTTGCGATGACGATTCACTCGAGTTATGAGCGCGAGCTCATTTTGAATGGGAGAATTGAAGAGGGCGGACCGGAGCATCAATTCTTAATGAAAATCTATGGGGAATTGGAAGCGAAGACGGATCAGCTGTTGACCGTATCGGAGTCGTTCCGTTCCTATATTGCGCCGCAAGTTAAACACCCTGAGGCTATAAAAGTGATACCAAACGGCTTCGATGAGAAACGATTCAGGCCGAGCGCGCACGAAAACGAAGTGACGCAGCTGATTACCGTTTGCAGGCTCGTGCCGGCAAAGGGACTTGATATTTTGTTGAAGGCTTGTGCCGAGCTAAAGCGCAGAGGAAATCCTTTCGTACTTCATATTATCGGCGACGGACCGATTCGCGAGGAGCTGGAGGCGCTCGCGGTGGAGCTGGACTTGTACGACGATATTATTTTTTACGGCTATATGCTTCATCCGGAGGAGTTCATGCCGTTCTTTGATGTATTCGTTCTGCCGTCAAGGGCGGAGGCGTTCGGTTCTGTATTCGCAGAAGCAGCCTTGTGCTGGCTGGCATTAGTCGGAACGAATGTCGGAGGTATCGCCGAACAAATCGATGACGGCGTCAACGGGCTGCTCGTACCGCCGGAAGATCCGCTGGCACTCGCCGATGCGCTGGAGAAGGTCGTGACAGATCCTACTTACCGCTATAACCTAGCGCGTGCCGGCTGGGACAAAGCTAAAAAAGTATACTCTCTGCAACGGGTCATTTCACAGCTCAAGAAAGTTTATACAAACCTGAAGCCGGAGTAAAACAGCTCGGCTAATATAGATACAGAGGCGGGGATTGAGTTCATGGCAGTACCGTTTCGATTCATTCATGCAGCGGATTTGCACTTGGACAGTCCGTTCAAAGGTTTGGCCAAAGCGCCGGAAGCGCTTCGGGAACGGCTAACCGAATCGACCTTCGCAGCTATGCGCCAGTTAACGGATACGGCAGTTGCCGAGAAGGTCGATTTTATCGTGCTGGCAGGCGATTTGTTCGATGCGACTGATCGCTCACTTCGCGCACAGCTGCGGCTTGTACGCGAATGGGAGCGACTTGCCGCTCATGGCATCGCCGTATTCGTTATTCATGGCAATCATGATCCGCTTAGCGGGGCAAGGGCAGAGCTTAAGCTGCCCTCGAATGTACATATATTTGGCGCAGATCATATCGAGCATAAGCCGGCTTACCGAAGAGATGGTGAGCTGGCTGCTTTTGTTTACGGTATTTCTTACGGATCCCGAAGCGTAACGGAAAACTTAGCAATTCGTTACCGGTCAATGCCAGGAGCTGGGTTCCACATCGCGATGCTGCACGGCAACGTAGGCGGAGATAACGGACATGATCCCTACGCGCCTTGTTCATTGGACGAGCTTGCGAGTAATGCAGGCTTCCATTACTGGGCGCTGGGACATATTCATCACCGCAAAGTGCTTCATGAATACCCGCATGTCGTCTATCCGGGCAATACTCAGGGCAGAAACCCGCGGGAGACCGGTCAGAAGGGCTGCTATCTCGTGGATGTAACGGCAGCGGGAGCGGTAGAGCTTAGATTCACGCCGCTCGACGATGTGCGTTGGCTGGACGAGCAAGTATCAATTGCCGGCATCCAATCGGAGCATGAGCTGCTGCAGCAGCTTGAAGCGACGATGACTAGGCTTGGTTTGGATGCGGAAGGGCGCTCTGCAATGATTCGATTGGAGCTTACAGGGCGAGGTCCGATTCATAGACAAATATCAGAACCGCAGGCGATAACTGCGCTGCTGGGACAGCTTCAGGAGCTAAGCGAGGAAAGCGGCGATCGAATGATATGGGTATATGAACTCGACAATATGACTGCCTCCGAGCTTGATTGGACGAAGATTGCAGAGGAGGACAGCTTCGCCGGTGAGCTGTGCCGATTAAGCACTGAGCTTGCGTCTAGCGACGAGAGTTGGCGTTCATTCGCGAAAGATGCTGTTCAGGTGATGGCAGGAAATCAGAAGTTAGCCAAGCTGCTGCGAAGCAAGTGGGAAGAGCTGCCTGAGCGATGGCTGGAGCGCTCGCGTGAGCATGTGATTGGACTTATTGCGGAAGAGGAGCGCGGGAATGGATAGGAGCTGAGCGCTTCGGCGGGGCTGAAGGCAGATCAGCTAGAGGGGGAATAACAATGAGGCTTGTGGAGGCTGAGATCGATGGGTTCGGCCAATTGCATGACGCAAAGGTCGATCTAGATGCTCCCGTTACCATTTTATATGGACCGAACGAAGCTGGCAAAAGCACCGTATTCGGATTCATCCGGACGATGCTGTACGGCTTCGCGAACCGAGGCTCGGCACAGGCTCCCGAGCGGCAGGAGCCGGTGAACGGCGGTCGACATGGCGGCCGTCTGTTCTGGCGCGACGGGACGGGCAGCTCTTATGTCATTCAGCGCTATGCGACGGACGGTTCAGGGAAGCTGTCGCTGCGAGAGCTTGATGCGGAAGCTGGCAGCAACAGCGGGCTAGTAGAAGGCGTGATGTTGCAGCAAGCGGAGCTAGAGCGACGTTATTTGGGCGGTATCGGTGAACGAATGTATCGACAGTTGTTCGCCGTGACCTTATCGGAGCTGCAGCAGGTCGGAGCTTTGTCCGGCGAGGAGCTTGGTCAATATTTGTATCAAGCGGGCTGGGATAACGGCAAGTCAATCGCTGCGGCCGAGAAAAAGCTGCGGGATGAGATGGAGGAGCTGTTCAAGCCTAAGGGATCGACGAAATCGATGAACAAGCAGCTTAAGGAGCTGGAGCAGATCGAAGCTGCGCTGCGCAAGCATGAGGATTCAATCGATGCATACAACTCGCTCGTTCACCAGTCGGAGAGGTTGGAGGAGGATATCGCAGAGCGGGATCAAGCGCTTCCTCGGCTGGCGTCCAAGCAGCAATTGCTTGCGAAAGCTTGCTCTTCAAGGGCGGGTTGGCTGCAGAAGCAGAAGCTGCTCATGGAGCGTGAGCGGTACGCGTATGCAGCACGGATAAACACCGAGTCGGAACGCAGTTGGCGTGAGTCATCGCGCCTGCGAACCGAGCATCTATCCGAACTGGAGCGCTACAAGCAGCAATTGTATTTGACGGAAAAGCAGCTTGAAGCGATCGAATATGATCAAGCGTTGATTAATACCGCTGATGAAACGGAAGCGATGGTGCAGTCGGCGGAAGGCTATCGACTGCTTAAGCTGGAGCTGGCCGAGCTGCGAGCTGAGCTGCTATCGCAAGATGAAGCGATAGGCGGGCTGCTGGGCAGCATCGCGCCGGAGTGGACGGAGCGCCAGCTGCGCGAGCTCCGCGTGACGGTTGCCGACCGCGATTATATTCGCGGCCTGCGTCAGCAGGAGGAAGAACGTATGCGCGGCGAGGAGCGGATCGCCGCGGAGCATGAAGCGCTGAAGCGGCAAGAGCGCGAGGTGGAGAGCGCGCTCGGCGAAGCGGAGGCGGCGCTCGAACGCGCGGCCGCGGATGGCGAGCGGGCGGCCGGCGGCTTCGCGCTCTTGCCGCGTACGCGGGAAGCGCTGCGAGGGGCGTGGAACGCCCTGGACTTGGCTTTCCGCGAGTGGGAGCTCGAGCGGACGCGTCTTGCCGCAGCCGCTGCGGCCGACGGGATAGACCCGTCGGCTTTGCGCGGCGAGGCAGCGGGCCGGGGCGGAGCCGGGCCCGTATGGGCTGGAGCGGCAGGAGCAGGCGGAGCTGCGGTGGCGCTTGGCATTGCCGCAGCAGCAAGCGGTGCTGAAGGCGGCAGCGGGTTTGGTTGGATTGCCGCAATCGTGCTGGCAGTCGTCGCACTCATGCTCATGGTCCTGGCATTGGGGAGAAGTCAGAAGACGAATGACAGGCGTTCACGCAGCGGCGGTCGCAGCGCAGGAACATCCGGTCGATACCCGAATGACTCGTTTCTTCGAGATCGGGAGCAGCAGCTCGTAACTGCGCTTTCTGCTGTGGTCCGTGAACCTGAGCACGCGGCGGCAGCTCTGTTATCCTCCTCGAGCCAGGCAGAGGGTCGATCGGCAGAGCAGACATTGGCTGCCGAACGGTTGCGCAGCGGATTGCATGCCGCTGTTGAAGCAAGGCTGGAGCGCCTTCAGGCAACGGAGCGGCTGGAAAGCAATAAGGGCGAACAAGCGCGTAAGCTCGCCCGCTTGCGCGAGCAATTAAACGAACGCAGCGAGGCAGCCGCCTCAGCTGCATTAACGAAGCAATCAGCCGTTGCCGAGTGGCGCGGCTGGCTGGAGGTACGGGCGCTGCCGCCGCATATGTCGCAGACAGCGGCGCTCGAAGCGATCGAGCTTGCCGAGCAAGCGATGCAGCGGCTGCGCCAATATGACAAGCTGACGGCGAAGCAAGCCGCCGTCACACAGCAGCTCGCCGCTTTCGAGGCGCAAGCGGCCAAGCTCTGCGCAGCGTTCGCTGACGCAGCAGGGCAACTGCCGGCAGATCCGGCGCTCGGCCTGCGACTGCTGCAGGCCGAGACGCGCCGTCATGCCGCCGCCAAGGAACAGGCGCTTCGCGCCCGGCAGCAGCAAGACGAGCTGCTGCATAACATAGCTCGCATCGAATCCTCGCTCGCCGAGCTTCGTCCGCTCATGCAAGCTTTGCTGCATGAAGCGGACCTACCAAGCGAAGCAGCGTACGAAGAAGCGCTGCTTCATCTCAGCACGCTCGCCGACCTCGAGCTCGCGCTGAACAAGCTGCAGCTCGAGCTGACAGCCGGTCTCAGCGAGCAGCGGCTGGCAGAGCTTGAAGAGCTGCTTCACAGCTATGACGAGGAGCAGCTGCGCGCGCTCCATGACGAAGCGGTGCATGAGCTTGCGAAGCTCGAAGCCGAGCAGAAGGACCAGCTGGAGCAAAAAGGGAGGCTGCGTCAATCGATCGATCAGCTGCTGCAGACGAAGGAGCGTCAGCGGTTGGTGGCCGACAGAGAGCTGCTCTTAGCGCAGCTGGATGGCGATGCCGAGCGGTATGCAATGCTTGCCGTAAGCGCGGCCTTGATTAGCCGGACGAAACGCATCTATGAGGAGGAACGTCAGCCCGTCGTGCTGCGTCATGCCTCAAGCCTGATCGAGACGCTCACGGACGGTAAATATATAAGGGTGCTGAGCCATCCTGGAGCGACGGCGATAAGACTGGAGACGGCCGATCGCCGTATTATTGACAGCAACCTGCTAAGCCGCGGTACGGCTGAGCTAGTCTACTTAGCGATGCGCTTTGCTTTAGCGGAGGAAGCTTCGCATCATATGAAGCTACCGCTGCTGCTTGACGATGTGTTCGTCAACTTCGATAAGGATCGGCTGCGCGCCGCAGCTAAGCTTATTGCCGAGCTGTCACAGCAAAGGCAGGTCATCGTCATGACCTGCCATGAGCATGTGCGCGATGCGCTGCTAGAATACGGCAGCGCTGCTTCGCTTGTAGAGCTAAGCTCTGTTGCTAATTAATCGCCAACACTGACTAATATCAAGCTTGAGCTTGCCTGCGAATGATGAGAAGCAGCCAACCGAGACTGATTAAGCCGAATATCGGATAGAGCGTCGACAACAGCGTGCCGAAGCCGATCTGACTGGCGACATAACAGATGGCGAGGACGATAATCGTCAGCGCGCCGCGAGTCCATTTCATCCGTTCCTGCAGTTGAAGCGTCAGGCCATAGATATCCGCAATAAGCGTCGTGAAAATCTCGGCAAAAATAAGAAAAACATAAATAAATTGAACGCTGCTTCCAAGCTGTCTCGCTATGCCGCCCATTGGTATAGCGAATTGCTGGATGCCGGGCATATGGACCGATAAGGCGATATGTCCGGCCAGAAGCATAAAGCCGATCCCGATCCCGCCGACCCAAGAACCGGCAATAATCGTCTTCCGATCTTTCACTTCTGCCCCCAGCGGCACGAGAACGGCTTGGGACATCGTTAGGTTGAACGCGGCATACAAGAAGGGCGCCGACCATGCGGCCCACGGGGAATAATCGCTTTCCAGCGTAAGGAACTTGTCCGCACCGGGAGAGCGGAACGTATCGAACATAACGAATACCGTGAAGATGAGCATAAGCGGAACGACGATGGAGTTAACCGTCAGGATCGCTTTCATCCCTTTGCGCAGCAGGAAATAACAAGCGACGGCCGTAATGAGCAGGCCTGACTGGTAGGAAATGTTCCAATGCTCATAAAAGATGGTACCGGCTCCGGCGAGCATGACGGCGGTGACGCCCATGAGGACGACGAGCATGAAGTGGCTGATCCATCGACCGTATTTGTCGCCAAACAACGCCTTATTAAGATCCTCATACGATTTGGCGTTTATTTCGCTTGCGATCAGCATCATTTTCGCGCCGAGCCAGATGAAGAGCATCGTCGCAATCGCAATCGTGAACGTGCCGTAATAGCCGAAGCGGGTGAAAAACTGCAATATTTCTTGACCGGATGCAAAGCCTGCTCCTACAATCGTACCTACATAGGTTGAAGCGATTTGCAGTACTTTGCCTGTACGCTTCCACATCGTCTACCTTCCTCCAATCGGCAACAAACTTTCTCTATTAAGAAGTTATGTCACAGGGAGGACAGGCATGACATATTTGCTAGAAAGGAACTGCAATCATGACCATGGCAATTGCTATAGCCGTATTTATAGCGGCACTCATCCTTATTTTGATTAAGCCAAAAGGAATTAACGAAGCATTTTTCGCGCTTGCGGGCGCTATCCTGCTCTTCATTGCAGGCTTATTGAAGCTAGAGGATGCTTCTTATATTTGGGGTTTCGTATGGAATGCGACGTTCTCGTTAATCGGTATTATGATTTTCACGGCATTACTTGATCAGAACGGCTTCTTCCGATGGGCTGCGCTTCATATCGTTCACCGTCTTCATCATCGCAAAATTGTATTATTCGTTTGTCTTTCCCTATTGGCGGCGCTGATTACGATATTCTTCAACAACGACGGTACGATCCTTATTATGGTGCCGATCGTACTCGAAGTGACGGCGCTGCTGCGTCTTACGCGCGGAGGCAGGCTTGCTTATTTGCTCGGAATCGGGTTAATGGCCGATACGGCAAGCGCTCCGCTCATGATGAGCAATCTGACGAATATATTAACGGCTGATTTCTTCAATATTCCTTTTGGAGAGTATGCATCGAGAATGCTGCTGCCGGGTGCGCTCGCTATAGCGGCTACCATAGGCGTCACGGCGTTTATCCTGCGTAAGGGAATTGTAGGGGGAGAAGGGGATCATCTGACATCAGATACATTTCCGAAGCCAGCGTCTGCTATTGGCGACAAAAGAGTGTTTAGGCTGTCGTGGGTCATCATCGTTCTGATGATGATCGGTTATTTAGGCTCGGAGAGACTAGGTGTACCTGTTGCGGCAATTGCGCTTGGCTGCGCAGCAGTCCAATGGGCTGCCTCGGCCGCAGCGGGACGGGCTCCATTCAAGCAAACGGTGCTGCAAGCGCCTTGGCTTATTATTGTATTTGCATTGTCGATGAATTTGGTCGTATACAGTCTTCATGTGCACGGCGCAGTCGCTTGGTTTCCTTCGTTGCTGACGCTGGCGGCGGAACAGCATGAATGGGTCGGTATTTACGGATCAGGGCTCATCTTCGCCTTGCTGGCTTCTGCGATTAATAACTTGCCGGCTGTGCTCATCTCGTCGCTTGCTATTGAAGGCGTGAACGGACCTGACTACTTGCCTTATGCAAGCTTGATCGGCACGTCCGTCGGCGCTAAGCTGACGCCAATTGGCTCACTCGCCACATTGCTCTGGATGCAGCTTGTGAGACGGGGAGGCGTCGAGGTCGGATGGAAGGAGTATACCAAATACGGTATCGTCCTAACGCTGCCTATTTTGCTAATTTCATTGCTTGGTTTATGTATTCAAAGCTGGTCTTAGTTGTCTGCAGCAACAAGCAGCTTAATGGAAACGATGCCGTTCAGCATAGGATCGATGTCAATCTTCAGCAATGCTCCATCCGCTTCGTATGTGAGCAAGTATTCGGTCTGAGTGGAGGGCTTGCCTAGATGCGAAATAGCTGTGTCCGGCTTGTCGCCAACTGCAAGTCCGCTAAGCCCTGCTGGTATGTGGCTGCTGAACACCTCAATATACTGCACAGAATGAGACCCGTTAATACCTACAGCGAACCCTTCATACTCATTGACGGTGACCGAGTCTTCTCCTTCTTCAAGGATGTAGCTGTCCATCGGCTCTCCGAATAAATGGGTCATCTCGGCATCGGAATCACCTATGCCTATTCCGATCAGCTTCGGATTTGATGAGTTCCAGTTCTGCCCCTCGCTCTCCGTCTTCACGATAGCCTTATCGGGCTCGTCACTATGGAGGGCAGACGCCTCGCCGGGAGTAAGGCTTTCTTTGCCTGCGCTGCCTGGGCTTGGCCCATCGGACGAAACCTGACCATGTTCATCCTCCAGATACGTCTTCTGTGGGCTGTTCGCGTTATTATCTTCTTGAAGCGGCTGCACATCCGCTAATTCAGAGACAGGTGGTGATGACGGCTCAGCCTGGCTTTGACAACCAGCGATAAGGAAAGCGAATACGGCTGCAGCAGCTAGCTTCGCAAGTACAGGTGTTTCTACTCTAGGAGGTCTCATGGCACTCATTCCTTTCTATCTACATGAATAAGACGCTCAAAAATAGGAAAAAGTTTCTCTTTTTACCCACCTTTTTGGAATATTTCCCTCATGAAGATAGCAAAATCGATAGGTTTACTATGTAACCTGCCATGAAGGTTGCACTATCCGCCTGACCTATGTTACGTTATCGAAAAGGGATTTTTGGCGGAGGGAAATAAGATGGAACGATTGAAACAACGTATATTGGAAGAGTCGTCGGTGTTGTCGAACGATGTGCTGCGGATGGACGCACTCATTAATCATCAGGTGGATCCGGCGCTTACGATGGAGATGGGACAGGAATTCGCAAGAAGATTTGCGGAAGAGGAGATCACGAAGGTTATTACTATTGAATCGTCCGGCATTCCGGCTGCTTTTGCTACGGCGCATGTGCTCGGCGTTCCGCTCGTATTCGCTAGGCGCAAGAAGACACTGATCGCCGATCCGGATGCCTATACCGAACGTGTGCCTTCTTTCACGAAAGGCATCGTTACAGATATTATGGTGTCGAAGCAATTTCTGACCAAAGAGGATAAGGTGCTGTTCATCGATGATATTATAGCGAACGGCGATGCGGCACGCGGTCTTATCAAAATTATCGAACGCTCGGGAGCGACGTTGGTCGGCTTCGGAATCGTAGTCGAGAAATCGTTCCAATCAGGCGGAAAATCGCTCAGAGAGCAAGGCATCAGAGTCGAGCCGCTCGTACAAATTTCATCGCTGGACAATGGTGAAATCAAGTTCGAGTAAGATGTTCCAGCGAATGCGCTCTTTCGCGATAAAGCAAAATGGCTTATAATGATACAGAAGCGACCTGAGGGGAGGCACATGCTATGGGGGAAATGTCTACTGATTTTATGAATGCGAAGTTGAACGACGCAAAAATTCATTTTGAGCGTGCTTTGGATTGCAAACATACCGAATTTGACGATTTATATCCTTATATGATTGAGCATCCGCAATTTTTCTGGTACAAAAGATATGTGGCTTGGTCGGAGCTGCTGACGATCGTAAAGCTGTCCGATGAGCTGTCTATTGAATGGCGCGGTCAATTCACTGACAAACAGGCAGAATATATTGCCAAGCGTGTCATGTCCTCGCGCGTGCTCGACGAATGGTATGAAACGAATGATTCCAAGGAGCATGTTGGTTAAAGCTTAATGAGACTCGCATATAATAACCCGCAACAAAAAGAGAACCTCAAGGAGTGCTGAGCGCATTCGTTGAGGTTTTTCCAAATAAAGTGATGTCGGCCTATTAGGGCCTATCGAATTGGAGGAATTACCTTGATTAGCGAAGAACAGCTTAATCAATATCGTCTAAGCGGCGAGAAAGTTCGCGTCGTACGCGATGAGCTTGAGATGAATGATGTCGTCGGAATTGTTGTGGCTTGGGATGACTCATCCGTTGTCGTGCGCCGTCAGAATCGACGTGTCGTGAAGCTGAGCCGTATATACAGCATCGCCCTTGCGACGGAAGAGAGACCTGCGCCATATACAGCTACATAGATGAAACGTTGTAAAAGGCTGTGCGTATGCTGAGTATGAGACATAGCAAGTTCTGATCGATTGTTAAAGGAGAGAATGACGGATGAAATGTCCCGTTTGTAATGATGTAAGAATGCGCGAGGTTGTGAAGGACAATGTGCTGATCGATGTATGTCCAGACTGCAAAGGCGTATGGCTTGACCGCGGCGAGCTCGATAAGCTCATGCAGGGCGTCAAGGATATGAAGCAGGAGGTTGAGCGGCTCGAGCAATATTCATCGGGCGCAGGCGCGTTCGGCGGATCATCCGCAATTCCTGCACAACCGATAAGCGGTCCTGCTCCAGGATCATGGGCAGCCAATAACCCGAGCCCCAATCCGCCCATTAACAATAATCAGCCGCAAGGGCAAGGAACGCCAAGTTTCCCTCAAGTAAGCAGCGGCAATCCATTCGTAACGCCGTCTCAGCAGGGCCAGCCTATACCACCTCAGCAAGGCGGATATAACAATCAGCCTAACTATAGCAATCCAGGCAACCCGCAGGTGACACCAATGAACAATTACGGCAGTTCCCAACCTCAAGTGTTCGGCGGCGGGCAACAGCCTCCGTTCGGGCAGCAAGGCTACAATAACCATAATCACAACCATAATTTTAATCATGGCGGCTATGACAAGCATGGCTATGACAAATACGGTTACAATCAGCACGGCTACAATCAGCACGGCTACAACAAATACGGCCATTCCAAAAAGCGCCAAAAAACGGTGCTCGACATCTTCGGCGAATTGTTCGATTAACGATGCCGGCACAAATATATCACAAGAGGCCGTTCTCTTTTACGAGAGAACGGCCTCTTTGTATGTCATCAAATCAGAGGGATGCTTCAGCTTTCACTCAACGGAAAGGGGCAGTAACCGTACGGCCAATATCACGAATGATGATTCCTACATCTTCTGTGAAGTTTCTAACGGGATGGCCGTCAAGCGGTACCATTTGTTGACTCATGTTCTGAATCCGGGAATGAATCGATTTGTCCGAGGTCACATGAATGGTGTAGCCCTTCCCAACCTGTTCGGCCTTTTGTTTAATCTGTTTAGCGACAACAGCTGCATTATGGCCTGCTTTAACATCGAGACCGATGATTGCGTTGCGATTGTGCACGATGACGGTATGTTTGTCGACACCTTTGATCGCAGCAATTTCTTTCTCGATTTGCTTGGCCGTAACATGATCCGATGGAGCCGATTTTGTTCTGTCCACTGCGTTCGGATAGTTGAGTGACCGCGTTGTGTTGCCGTTATGGATGACTCGATTTTCAATGGAACGAGCCTTAAACTCGTTTGTTTTCACCTTAGCAGTCGAGCACCCCGCAGTCGCCAGCAGCAATATCATAAAGCATAGCGTAAACGATCCGATTTTTACTTTCACTCTTCATCCTCCTGTGTGTTAGATTCACGGATATTATGAAGCTTTATTAAGTAATCTATACTAGCCTGCAACGTACAAACGATTGTCTCTTATGGCGATTACTGACACTAATAGTCGCCAGTCAACGGGGAGACAATTTATCAGGGTAAGCCCCACATTAACTCTAGGAGGCGACAACATGAAAAAAACAATCGTTGCGGTATTTACGGCATGTATGATGTTAACATCCGACACGGCAGCTTACGCATCATCGGCACCTGTAAGCGAGAAGAAGCACGAAGAATGTCGCTTGCTCTAAGTCCGATCACATTCCTGACCCTGCCTCACAATCTGCGCCATTAAACATACAATCGAATCGAGCGGATCCAACTCGATTTTTCCCGCAAATCCACAAACAAATTGAGATCGATGGCAATCGGGCTCAGCGAGAGTTAAAGGGAATCGCCCCCGCTCAATTATATATTCCAGCAGTCCGAATCCATGCGGATGTCGAACCGGTATCCGTAATGGATAATGGCCAATTGGGCGTTCCTGCGAATTTTGAGGATGTCGGATATTTTTCGCCTGCAGACATTTTACCCGGAGCCGTCGGCAACGTGATTATGGATGGGCATGTGGATAGCAGAGAAGGCCCCGCAGTGTTCTTCCCCCTGAAAAAGCTCAAAAGAGGCGACTCCGTTATTCTTAAGAGCAATGAGGGGGAAAAGATTGAATTCATCCTAGAGTCGGTTAAGTTGTATAAAACCGACGAAGCTCCTATTCAAAAAATATTCGGTCCAACGAATGAAGCGAGATTGAATTTGATAACATGCGGGGGTAAATACATTCGACAAAAAAAAGAGTACGAGGCAAGACTCGTTGTGTACACGAAGCGCGCCAAATAACGGCATTTTATTTTCGTCCCAGTTATGAACCGTAATAAACGGACTTATTGGGATATATCCAGCGTTTAGTCGAATGTTCTCTATATTTGATAATGATGCGTTTGCGGTATACCTCTACGACTAAGCTTTCGCTTCTCTTGGAATGCGACTTAACCTTGCGAATGGCTCCTGTTCCCACTGAATAAAAGCCTTTATAAACAAGCTGCCTGGTCGTTACCAAATCCATATGCGTATGCCCCGAAAATAAGATCAAGTCAGGATATTGCTGTAGAAGCTCCTGCAATTGCTTGAACTGGACGACTCCGAGCCTAGATTCCGATCCGTCCACCGTTTGGAAGAGCGGCTGATGAAGAAAAACGAAGATCGGAAACGGTTCCTTACCATATAATGCAGAGGGCTTTTCTTGTAACCGTTCAGTAAGCCAGCTTAATTGGGCAACGCTCAAAAAGGCATTTTCGCTTACTGACCGATCAACGTCCCGATAACGCTCGCTGCCCAAAAAAATAAAGTGACAGCCATTCAGCCAAAGATGGTGATAAGGCTTACTGTAGCCAAAACTGTTTTGAAACAGATTTTTGGCTTGTTCGGACGACCAGTCCGGATTAAGTCGAAGCGATTTGTTTTCGAATATCCACAGTTTATAATATTCATGGTTTCCGATCGTTGCATGTATGGGAGGGTGGAGAACCTTTCCGGATAAAGCGTCAAGCATTCTGTAATCCTCTTCTTTTCCATTCGTCAAATCTCCGTTTAGAACCAATAATGAGCTATTTGGATTAATTTTGAGGTGATCGCGAAGCGCTTTAACAAACCGGGTATGGGATTCTCTATCTTTCGCGCTAATATGAATATCGCTCATGACGGAGAAACGCAGTAATGGAATTTCGGTCGTCCCGTCCGTTTTGATGGCGAAAACGAACATGCCGCCAATTATAACGGTTAAACTAAACAAGCGTTTCAAAGATTGCATTGATTCTCCTCTATACAGGTTTTTTGTAAGCATCGGCTAGTCATATGATGCACAAATCCGAGTGGGAAAAATCATGCGATTAAACGAACAAAGGCTACAGCTCGTGAGCTGTAGCCTTTGATGATTATGGTGCGGTCGAGAGGACTCGAACCTCCACGGCTGTTACACCACTAGAACCTGAATCTAGCGCGTCTGCCAATTCCGCCACGACCGCAAAATAATGTGTCAACGGAATTTATCATATCATGTATAATAGAACATAGTCAAGTATTGGATTAGGAGGAGCACGCGTTGAACAAGCTGGAGCAAAAAATAATGCAGGACGGCATCGTCCTAAATGAAAATGTACTGAAGGTGGATTCCTTCTTGAATCATCAGGTTGATCCGACATTGATGTGGGAAATCGGCAAGCTGTTCGTCGAACGTTTCGAAGGCAGCCGCATTACAAAAATATTGACGCTGGAGTCGTCCGGTATCGCGCCTGCAGTAATGGCTGCATTGCAGCTTGATGTACCGCTGATCTTCGCGCGCAAACGCAAATCGTTAACGCTGAAGGACGATTTGTACACGGAGAGCGTCTATTCGTTCACGAAGCAGGAAGTGAGCGAGGTGTCCGTCTCCCGCAAGTTTCTCTCGGCAGGCGAGCGCGTGCTTATTATTGATGACTTTCTAGCTAATGGCGACGCCGCGCTCGGCATGGCTGGCATTGTGAAGCAAGCGGAGGCAAAGGTCGTTGGGATTGGCATCGTCATCGAGAAAACATTCCAGCCAGGCAGACGGAAGCTGATCGATCTTGGCTATCATGTGGAGTCGCTTGCTAGAATTCAGTCGCTCGAAGGCGGTCAGGTCACGTTCGCAGATCATTGACAATCGCTGTCTCGTGTAACTATAATGCTTACATATTGTAACGACGAGAGGGTGAGGACGTGACTAGTAATCGATTCGCGGTAGCGGTTCATATTATGACGTTATTGGACGTTAGCGAAGGCGAGCGGATGACCTCGGAGCTGATTGCCGGAAGCGTCAATACGAATCCGGTCGTTATTCGCCGGATTATCGGGATGTTAAGCAAGGCAGGACTCGTCACGACGAACGCGGGCGTAGCCGGTGCCGTCATTACGAGGGCAACCGATCAGATTACGCTGCTCGATATTTATCATGCCGTAACAAGTCCCATGCAGGATGAGCTGTTTGCGATTCACGAGAAGCCGAATCCGAATTGCGGCGTCGGGCGCAACATTCAAACCTCGCTGGAAAGAGCCTTCAACGAAGCTCAGCAAGCGATGGAAAATAAGCTTGCCCAAATTACGCTAGCCGAGATCGCAGGCGATGTCGCTGAGAAAATAGGCAATGAGTAAGAATACAAAAGGAGGTGCCCAAAGCTATATGCTTTAGGGGCACCTCCTTTTTCCGCTCATATTTAGCCTTTCGAAGCGCCTGCTGTCAAGCCTTCAATCAAGAAGCGCTGAAGGAACAGGAACAGCATCGTCACGGGCACGGCGACAAGAACGGCGCCGGCAGCGAACATCGTGAACTCCGTCGAGTTGCGTTGGCTCACCATACGATAGAGCCCGACAGCAAGCGTACGCTGTTCCTCCGTGCGGAGGATGAGATCAGCGAATATGAAGTCGACGAAGGAGCCATTGAAGATCATGAGGCTGGCATAGGTCAGCATAGGTGTTGATAAAGGAACAATGATGCTCATGAACACTCTCAGATGGCTTGCGCCGTCGATGCGGGCCGCATCCTCAAGGCTCTTCGGAATCGTATCGAAAAAACCTTTGGCCACGAAAACGTTCGTAATGATCGCGCCTGTACTGTAGACGAGAATGAGCGCCCAATGGGAGTCAAGCAAGCCGATGGAATTCAATAAGACGAAGATCGCGATCATCGCCATGAAGCCGGGAAACATCTGCAGCACAAGAAATACTTTAAGCGTCGTCTTGCGACCGGCGAACCGGAAGCGGGAGATGGCGTAAGAGGTGATGAGCAGAAGAAATGTTCCAATCATGGTCGAGAAGACGGCGACCTTAAGCGTATTAAGAAACCAAGTGCCGTATTTCGTTTTTTCGAACAAATCGTAATAATGCTGGAGCGTCATTTCGTTAGGGATGAATGACTCGCTGTACAGACTGTTGCCAGTCTTCAGCGAGGATAACAAAATCCATAATGCCGGATAAATACTGATGACCGTAAGTATCGTTAATAGGAGGTAGGTAGCGCCTAGTTTCCATTTGGCCGATGAGAGTCTCAATGGATCATATCCTCCTCTTTGTAGGATCGCGTCCGCGTATAACTCCAGATGGAGAAGGAGGCGATGAACATAAAGATGAAAATGCCGATAACGGACGCAAAGCTGAATTGCGACTGGTTAAGCGCCAGCTTATATAGCCACGTAACGAGCAAATCGGTATGGCCAGCGAATTGATACCCGACGTTAACGGGATCGCCGCCCGTGAGCAAGTAGATGACGTTGAAGTTGTTAATATTGCCCGCAAAATTCATGATGAGCACCGGAGCGGTAGCGAACAGCACCATCGGCATCGTAATGTAGCGGAACTTCTGCAGCGAACCTGCGCCGTCAGCATCCGCGGCCTCGTACAGATCGCGCGGAATAGTAGTCAGAACGCCGAACGCCAATATCATTGTGATCGGGATACCCATCCACATATTGACGAGTACGACGGTTACTTTCGCCATGAACGGATCGGTCAGCCAAGGGAGGCCATTCAGTCCAATCGCTCGCAAATAATCATTCACAGGACCAAATTGATTGTTGAACATATTGCGCATAACGAGCAGAGAGATCATGTTCGGAATAGCGAACGGAATGATAAGCGCCGTCCGCCAAAACTTCTTGAACTTCACGCCCGGCTGGTGGATAAGCACCGCAACGATGATGCCGCCAAGATAGGTCGTGAACGTAGCGAGGATTGCCCATACGATTGTCCATTGGAGCACGCCAATGAACGTTTTGCTCCATACCTTCATATTGATCATTTTCATAAAATTATCGAACCCGACCCAGTCGACGAGATTCGCTGGCGGCAGGATTGGATCCGCGTAATTCGTGAAGGCGAGCAGAATCGAGAAGATAAGCGGCAGAACGGTCAAGAAGGCAATGGCAATAAACGGGGGAAGCAGCACCAGATAAGCAAAATGCTTCTGTCCGAGCAATGCCAGCGATTCCGTGAAGCGGTTCGGCTTGCCGCCGTTGTCCCGGTGCTTGCCGACGAGATAAGCGTCGCGAATGTTCAATACGTAGTAGCAAAGAATGAGCAAAGCCGCAATTAAGGCGACAAGCCCTTTAATCAGCATGAAGATTGAATGATCGCCTTCAACGAGGCGCGTCATTTTTCCGACTTTCATGAAGCCGCTCGGACGATCACCAAGCGTAATCAAACCTCGGAGAAGGTCGAATAGCTCGAAGATGAAGAAGTAAATGCTCGTCAGGCCTAAAGCCGCAAACAATAAGCCTTTCAGCCATTGCCTGTTGTAGAGCTGGCCAGAGCCTATCAGCAGGGCCGATAATATCGCGCCCGCGCGTCGGTTGGTCATGGGGCAGCAGCCTCTTTTCTCGCAGGATACGGCCCCTCGTCCGCTCCTCTTGCAGGAGCGGGCGAATGGGCCGTTTTTGAATGCTCGTTACCTTGCGCTCATACCGTCCTTAATCGTTTGGACCATGTTGTCGAGCGTCGTCTTAATATCAAGACTCGTATCGTCCCATAGTGCGATGAAGGTAGCCTTCAGTGCTTCCCATACAAGGTCTACGCCAGGTACGGAAGACATCGGCACGGAATTAGCGAATTGTTGGAAGAACCCGCTCGTGATAGGATCGTCTTTAATGAGAGGATCCTCGCCTGCTTCAATGTTGGCCGGAATTGCGCCCGTCAACTGGTAGTTTTTGAGTTGGTTCTCTTTGCTGCTGGCGAAGTTCGCGAACAGATGCGCAGCGACCGGATACGGCGTGTACGAATTGACGTAATACGACTTGACACCGGAGAACGTTATCGAGTCGTTGCCGTTCGGGAATTTCGGCAGCGGAGCGACACCCAAATTCACTTTATCCTTGAACGCCGCGACCGACCAAGGACCGTCGATGTTCAGCGCCAGCTTGCCTTCTTGGAACAGCTGCGTTTTGACGTCATACGTTATATCTCCCGCATTCATCGGCAGAATCGACTTCAACTTGCGCAGAAACTCGAAGCCCTGCACGACATCGCCTTTGTTCAAGCCGATATCGTCGGCATTCGTATTATTGTCGCCGAACATGTAGCCGCCGTAGCTGCCGATGAACGGATACGTGTAATAACCGACGAACTCCCACATAATCGCATATTTCTTTTGTGCGGGATCGTTGAACGTTTCGGCGAATGAGAGAATCTCATCCCATGTTTTTGGAGGCTCGGGCAGGATGTCCTTGTTGTAGAACATGGCATACGTTTCTACCGATTTCGGATAACCGTACAGAACGTTATCGTAAGAAGAAGCTTTAATGGCTGTTTCCACGTTGTTCGCCCGCGTCTCTTCCTCGAATACTTCGTTTGGCAACAGCAGGCCCGCCTTCACAGCAAGTCCGATCTGATCATGCGGCAGCGTCAATACGTCGGCGGCTGTCTTGGACGGGCCGTCAGTCGTGAGCCGAGCCCCTTGATCCCCGCCTGCTACAACCTCAACCGATACGGGAATGCCGTATTTCTCCTCGAACGCTTTGCCGATCTCCTGCATGTAAGCTTGCTGCTCCTGTGCTTCCCACACGACCAGCTTAGCCCCTTTCTCGGGAACTAGTTCATCGGTGCTTCCTTCCTCGGCCGTATCATTGGCAGGCGCGTTGGTGGCAGGAGCGGGATTGCCTTCATTGCCATTGTTGCCGGCTGAGTTACATGCGGCGAGAGCGAAGACGAGCATCATGCTGACAACCAGGGAAAACCATTTTGATCTTTTTAACATAGGAACACCCCTTCGATAGGTTTGGCAAACAGGTCTTGCGAATCAATCCGGCGGCAGGGTAGGTTGACTCATTGCTTGTCGTAGGCCGGAGCGATACTTACGGGGACACCTTCCTCTCTTGGGTGGACAACACAAAAAGGCACACCCTCGATTACACATAACGTGCACGAGGTTGTACCTTAACAGGTAACATCGCCTTCATATTGTCTTATAACATGTTCCTGATGTCCTAACTATCACGCAATCATTATATAATGCTGATTAAAGCGCTTGCAAACGCCGTTATCATCCAAATTCGTTCAATTTGGCAGGATTATAGGTCATTCTCTTGGATATGGTGGGTTAAAATGGCTATTTCTCAGTTTCTTGCATATTTTGCTTTGTTTCTTGGATTGAGGCTGCGGGTAAGATGCTTGATATATACAAAAAGAGGGCTGAGCCCAAAGGTCGATATGACCTGCAGGCCAGCCCAATACTCATTGCATAACGTTTATCGACTAACTTCAGATCAAAGTAGCTGCTTGCAAAGCTGTTTAATTTGACGTCCAGTTCTCAAGTCCGCTCTCGAACTCCTCATAAGGATGCGGAACAGACGCTTCCATTACCGCGTCAAAACCCCAATAGCTCGAGTCGACGTCCGTCCATATTGGTTCAACCTGAACCTTCCAAGGCGTGCGGCCGGTCACTTGGTTGAAAATGATATCCGCTTCGACGCGCTTGATCGGTTCATTCGGACGGAAGGTACCGTCTGGATAGCCTGCAATCAAACCTTGCGTATATAACTGAGCAATGGCCTTCTCCGCCCAATGTCCCTTCGCATCGGCAAAGGTGATTTCCGCCGCGCTGCTCCACTTCTTCACATTGAGCAATATTTGTGCAAGCTCAGCTCGCGTTACTTGCTGCTCCGGAAGGAAGCTGCCGTCCGTATAGCCAACCATCCACCTCTGCGCAGTGGCAACGGCGATATCGTTCGCTGCCCAGTGCGATTTCTTGACATCTGCGAATGGATTGCCAGCCGCCGCCTTGTCTATTTCTCCAGCGAACAAGCGGTTAAGGATAGCCGCCGTTTCCGCTCTTGTAAGACCGCGCTCCGGACGGAAGCTGCCGTCTGGATAGCCAAGCATATACGGCTTGTGGTCGCCGGTATCGACGACTTTCGGTTCCATCACAAAGTCGTATTGCACGATCGACGTGCCGACATGGATATTGCCGTTTTGGATATAGCTGTCGTCGCCTTGCAGCTCGTCGCGTGTATCGTTGCGGCTGTCGAAAGTTTCGTATCCGTCTTTTTCGGCCAAAATGTAGTAGTCCCCGTCAGGGAACACCATCCAGCCGTATTGCCCGCCGTTTACGGTCGATTGCGGATCGCGGTTTTGGTTCGGCGCAAAATCCGGCAATATCGGAAGTACTACGAGGTCGCTAGCCTTTCTGCCTTTGGAACGGTTTAGCTCGGTGTCCGTCCAGTGCAGCGTAACCTTCGCGCCGTCGATTGTCTTCCCTGTAACCGCATCCGTCACGATGCCGTACGGATCGATGAGTCCGGCTTCTAACCGAGCGGTTCCGTCACTGTTCACAGTGAGCGTTCCGCTGCGGCCGGCGAGCTTCTCGCCCGTAGGAGCCACGATGCTAAGCGCGACCTTGTAGACGCCGGGAGGCACATTGCTCAGACTGAACGATCCGTCCGCGCCGATCTGTATGTCAGGAATGTCCAATGGCTTTCCGTCGGAAGTCATTAGCGTGGCCGACAGCGTCAGGTTTTGACCAACGATTTGCGTGATGGCTGTTTTAGCCGATTGGTCCGTTTTGTTAGGGTCGGATTCCAGAACGAGCACAGCTTCCGTTGTTGTCGTGCTTGTCTTGGACGGCGCGGCATCGCGAATGATTTTGACCTCGAATTGATCGGAACCGCAAGCGCCTACCGGTGTGCCCAGCCCGGTAAATACCGGAGCGCCAACGCAGACGGTAGTCAAATCCTCTGTAATGCTGACCTGATGAGCCGCGGCTTGGATAGTGCCGGACACTGCATTCCAGCGTTCGAAATCCTGGTTTCCGGCTACTTCAAACGATAAATCCTGAATGGCAATTGCCGTTCCTAAATCTACCGTTTCAACGACGCTCACGCTCGTTGTGCTATGCGGAACATGCACCTCGTAAGACTTCGTATTGTAGTTGAAGGCAGCAGGCGATTTCGTAATCACTTGCCCGTTAGCGCCTTTCACGTCAAGGCGGGTAATGGTCGCCGTCTTGAATGTTTTGGCAGCTCCGTAAACCGGCGTACCGTTAACGATGGCGTAAGCGCGGAAGTAGTAAGTCGTACCGCGTTCCAGCTCCGAGATCGGTCTATAAAAACTTGGATGGGAGCCGATTGCAGTATCGATGTCTTCTGTCGTTGCGGAATTCGAGAAGTTCGCATCCGTCGAATACTCGAATCCAACAATGGTCTCTTGGTCGTAGCCTGCCGCCGATCCCATTAAAAAGGCATCGACGTCCGTATTATAAGAGGCATACAAGGTCTGTATGAAAGGCACAGCATCGCGAATGATCTTAACTTCGAACTGATCGGAATCGCAAGCACCAGCCAGCGTACCCAGCCCTGTAAATACCGGTGAGCCTACGCAGACAGTCGTCAAATCCGTTGTAATGCTGACCTCATGCGTCGCTGCTTGACTCGTGCCGGACAGCGTGACCCATTCTTCGAAGTTTTGGTTCCCGTCTACTTCGAAAGATAAGTCCTGAATGGCCGGCGCCGTCCCTAAATCCACCGTCTCAACGACGTTCACGATCGTCGTGTCATGCGGCACATGCACCTCGTAAGACGTCGTGCCGTAACTGAAAGCCGCAGGAGATTTCGTCAGCACGCTTCCATTCGCAGCTTTCACATCAAGGGAGGCAATAGCTGCAGTCTTCAACGACTGGGTATCTCCATAAATGAAATTGTCGTCAACGACGGCATAAGCGCGGTAATAATAAGTCGTGCCGCGTTCCAGTTCCGATATCGATCTGAAAAAAGTAGAATTGGAACCTATCGACGTATCTGTATCTTCGGTTGTTGAAGAATTTGTGAAAGATACATCTTTCGAATACTCGAATCCTACATACGTCTCTTCGTCGAATTCGTTTGCGGTACCCCAAAGAGTAGCATCCGTATCCGTATTGTAAGCGTTAGGCGATGTTTCTATTAACATAAAGTGAACGGTAACCTTTATTTGTTCTTCGCTTATACGAAAGAAAATATCCTGTTTGAGTCCATCATCCGAACTTACGCCGGCCACCACGCTTTGGAACGTTCCCGGATTCCAAGTATTGATATTCGGTTGAGCGCCATAAGCCGCTTTCTGGTAAGCGGCGGTATCTTCGCTATTCACATTCTCGGTATCATTCTCGTAAGTAAACGTTACGTTGGAACTTGTTAACCAAAGGGAATAGGTTCCGTTTTCGTTATCGATTAGATTGCCGTCCGTCACGGACAATACGGAACCCCATTCCGAGGTAGTTACCTCTCTAACGGGAGATTCCGGACCCGCCTCCGCATAGGATTGGTTCAAAGGAAAACCTGCACACAGCAAGCATGCAATCAAAACCAAGCATAGAGCCTTACTCATTGATCGTCTCGTCATAGATGTCATCCTTCCAAATGTCTGTATGTGATGAAGCCTTGCGCTGCGCCTTACTTTAACGGCAGACCGAACGCGACCGCCATTTCATAGGCATTAATACTTCCGAGACCTGCTGACATCGAATAGACATCACCTCCTTCAAAAACGCTTTGGTTGCTGCTTGGGCCGACCGGATTAAAGGCCGGCTGTTCCATCAGCTTGTAGAGCGGTTCATGTATATCGCCTAAGCCTTGTTTCAATCCGCCGACGATGTTCGCGAATATGCCGGCAATGTACGGGGCAGCCACGCTTGTCCCTATAGCTGGCATCCATTCTCCCTTGCCCGTCTTCGGATCGGTGACAAAGATCGGCAGCCCGTCTCGCTCCGAAGTCGGCGAATCGGTTGCCGTAACGATAGACGGCCCAACGATATCGGGCACCATCCGATATTTGCCGCTATCTGCGATCCCTTTCATCGAAGCCGCAGCGGCGTTTTGATAGCCAGGCGATGAATAATGGACGCTCCAGCCGCCTACCGAAAGCGGCCAGACCTTTTCGTTTACGCGTTTGGAAGCGGGGTCGACGGTTACAATTGTTCCTCCAACCGCAACGACATTGGGCAAATAGGAGGGGGACAGCAAATGCGAGTTTTCCTGGCTCGGCCCGTTATCGCCCGTATAAGCAAATACGGTAATTCCCTGTTTGCTCATCTCTTCTATGATTTCAAAGGCTATTTTGTCATCCTGCGGGTTCGGCGCTCGTCCCCATGAGAAGGTAACGATTCGAGCTTGTCCGTCGTCCAAAATCTTCTGAAGAACGTAGGAGAAAGGTACGGCAGGCGGGACGGAATACACATCCAGCACCGCATCCGGAGCTGCTGCGTGCACCACGTCGATGTCCAGCGTCGACTCGACATGACCATTGGCCGCTGCACCTTGATGGACGGCGCCGCCAAACAGCGGAATAACGTTAATAATCGGCTTCGGCAATCCGAATTGCTTCGAGAAAAGCTCAATATCCGACGTTTCGAAGGTGTCGAACGTTACGATCGCCACATGTACGCCGCGCCCCGTAAAGCCCTGCGAGTGCAGATCGGCAACGCGGTAATAATCGTTCACGGATTGCCATTTGGCCGCTTCTTCAGGCTCTGCCATAGGCGAATCCGTTTGAATGCTTGTTTCTTGACACGAGGTCAGAATACATAGCGTAGTTAGTACAAAAACCATTCGTTTTACAAGCTTACCGTACGCCATGTGATCGTCTCCAAAACTTTCTATTTAACAGCTTCGTAAATAAGAGTTGAAAAAATTGGTCGTTGACAATTTCCGACAAAATAATCATAGGTAATTAGTCCCTGTATGTAAAGATAAATAATCGCACACAGGCTAAATCTCTCAAGCAGGGTTCAATTCCTAACCTAGTCATCTACAAAATCAAACATTAACTTTATAGTTTCCCTTAATATGCTAGCGAATCGCAAGAAGTAAGCTAGGATGATGAAACCTTCTAAGTGGAAATAACAGGATAAATATCGTATCTGCTGTGGATACTATGATTAATCTTGATGAGGAGGCTTAACACAGATGGAGGGTAAGGATAATGGCAAGAAAAGTCCGAGTGTGGACAACGCCAAGCAGAAGCAATTAAATGCCTATCGCGTTACGGATCAAGGCGAGGCGTTAACGACGAACCAAGGCTTGCGAGTCGAGGATGACGAGCATTCCTTGAAGGTTGGTCCGCGCGGTCCGACCATTATGGAGGACTTCCATTTCCGGGAGAAAATGACCCACTTCGATCATGAGCGTATTCCCGAGCGTGTCGTGCATGCTAGAGGGTTCGGCGCGCATGGCGAATTCGAGCTGTACGAATCGCTTGCGGAATATACGAAAGCGAAGTTTCTGACGGACACTTCGCTTCGCACGCCGCTGTTCGTCCGCTTCTCTACCGTAGCAGGTTCTCGCGGCTCAAGCGATACGGTGCGCGATGTGCGCGGTTTTGCGGTGAAATTTTATACAGAGGAAGGGAACTATGATCTTGTGGGCAACAACATGCCGGTGTTCTTCATTCAGGACGCGGTTAAGTTCCCCGACTTTATTCATGCCGTGAAGCCTGAGCCGCCCAATGAGATTCCGCAAGCTTCATCAGCTCATGATACATTCTGGGATTTCGTAGGCATGAATACGGAGACCGCCCATATGATTATGTGGGTTATGTCAGGAAGGGCGCTGCCACGCAGCTTCCGTATGATGGAAGGGTTCGGCGTGCATACGTTCCGATTCGTTAACGAGCAAGGAAAGTCTCACTTCGTAAAGTTTCATTGGAAGCCGAAGCTTGGCGTTCACTCGCTTGTGTGGGATGAGACGCAGAAGATTGCCGGCAAGGATCCGGACTTCAACCGCCGCGACTTGTGGAATGCGATCGAGCAGGGCAACTATCCCGAATTCGAGCTTGGCGTTCAAATACTGAAGGAAGAGGATGAGTTCAGCTTCGACTTCGATATATTGGACGCGACGAAGCTATGGCCGGAGGAGATCGTCCCTATACGGATCGTTGGCAAAATGACGCTGACTCGGAACACGGACAATTTTTTCGCGGAAACGGAGCAGGTTGCCTTCCATGTCGGACATCTCGTACCCGGCATTGACTTCACGAACGATCCCTTACTGCAAGGTCGGCTGTTCTCGTATACAGATACGCAGCTGCTTCGCTTAGGGGGACCGAACTTTGCGGAAATCCCGATTAACCGACCGATTACGCCAGTACATAACAATCAACGAGACGGCATGCACCGGATGACGATTAATCCGGGACAGACGAGCTATCATAAGAACGGCCTAGCGAACAATGATCCAGCCCCAGTACCGCCAAGCGAAGGGGGCTACCGCCATTACGAGGAGAAGGTAGATGGGCGGAAGATCAAAGCAAGAAGCAACAGCTTTGAGGATCACTACAGCCAGGCGTCGATGTTCTGGCATAGCATGTCGCCGGTCGAGCAAAACCAAATCGTAAACGCCTTCCGCTTCGAGCTCGGTAAAGTTATTTCCAAGCAGATTCGGCAGCGTGTAGTGGATGTGTTCAGCCATGTGGCAGAGGATCTAGCGGAACAAATAGCAGAAGGTATTGGAGCGACTGCGACAAAAGGCGTTGCGACGGAGCCAACAGCAATCTCTCCTGCCCTCAGCATGATGACAAAGACGAAGACTGCTGCTACACGCAAGGTTGCGGTGATGCTTGGAACAGGCTACCGCACGGCAGAGGTACAGGCGCTGTTGAAGGCGTTGACCGCGGCGAAAGTAAGGGCGGACATTGTGAGCAAAACGCTCGTTCCCGTAAGCGGCAACGACGGCACGCTTATCGAGCCGCAGCAATCGCTGCTCACTGCGGCGTCGGTCCTGTACGACGCCGTATATGTAGCTGGAGGAGCACAGGGCGCTGATGAGCTGCTAAGCGATATCGCATCGGCAGGTTTCGTCCGTGAAGCGTTCCAGCATTATAAGACGATAGCTGCCGTAGGAGACGGTGTCCGTCTGCTTATTGCCGCTGGCGCGGCACAAGATGCAGGGAGTGACGGGTCGCAGCCGGCAGGCGTGTTGCTTACCGGTCAAGAGAGTGCCGATGCAGCATTCTTCACATCGTTCATTGATGGGATAGCGCAGCACCGCCACTGGGATCGTGTATTGCAACCGCAACTGTTGAAGTAGATTGAACGTGCAGGAAGGCAGACAAAAGGGACAATCACCATAATGGCGTTTGTCCCTTTTGTCTACTTCTTCAAAGAAATAAAAAAGCCCGCAAACGCTGCTAGAGCGATATTGCGAGCTTGTTGGTTATAAAAGTTGGTGCGGTCGAGAGGACTCGAACCTCCACGGCTGTTACACCACTAGAACCTGAATCTAGCGCGTCTGCCAATTCCGCCACGACCGCATGCCTTAATTACGTTTCTTATGTTAGCATGGCGTGCAGCCATGCGTCAACTGTTTGGTTAAAGTTATAATATTCAGCATATTTTTCTTCCTTTACACAAACAATGAAATAAAAAAGCAGAATGGTGGAACGGTCATGTTGAAACAACGAAATCACGGTATATGGATACTTGTACTTATTGTCACTTTAGCATTATGTTCATTAGCTTCCGGGCAGACGCAGGCGAGCGCACATCGAGTGGATTCTGAGACATCAGATCCGCAAAAACGGTTGGTTGCTATCGTCATCGACGACTTCGGCAACGGGATGACAGGCACGGAAGAAATGATGAAGCTGCCGGTGAAGTTCACGACAGCCATCATGCCGTTCCTGCCTACGACGAAGCAGGATGCCGAACAATCGCATAAGATGGGACATGATGTCATCGTCCATATGCCGATGGAGCCGAATAAAGGGCTTAAGAAATGGCTGGGTCCAGGCGCGCTCACGACTGATCTATCCGACGAAGAGGTTCGCAAGCGGGTGGAGGCGGCGATCGATGATGTGCCGTATGCAGTCGGCATGAACAACCATATGGGCTCGAAGGTGACGGCAGACGAGCGCATGATGCGTATTGTCCTTAGCGTCTGCAAGGAGCGCGGCTTGTTTTTCCTAGACAGCCGCACCACTTACAAGACGGTTGTTCCCAAAATTGCAGGAGAGCTTGGCGTACCACTCGTATCCAATGATGTGTTTCTAGACGATGTGTATACGGAACAGCATATTTCAAAGCAAATATTGCTGCTGCGCAAGCATATGGAATCACATCAGATAGGCATTACGATCGGTCATGTCGGCCCATCTGGTCTTAAAACAGCTTCCGTGCTGAGACATTCAATTCCACTCATGCAATCCGACGTACAGTTCGTGAAGCTTTCCGCACTTGTGAGCGGCTCAGCGGGCGATCCATTTATATTGCCGAATCCCTGAAGCGACTGCTTCGGCGATTTCTTGCTGCTTGACCGGATCGGTTAACATGGCGCGATCCCTTTCGGAGCTGATGAAGCCCATCTCAACGATGACGGACGGCTGATGAACGCGTCGCAGTAAATAGAAGGGTGTGCCTTCGCGCGGCAAAAACTTCGTGTTTTGCTGTCTATTAAGCGCATCCTGAATACAGAAGGCAAGCAGCGCGCTTTCGCCGCTAGTCTGATGAAGTACAAGCGGACCGTACTTGGACTTGTTCTTGGTTGAGTTGACATGCAGGCTGACCAGAAGCTCGCTGTCGATTTCTTCGGTTAATTGCCTTCGCTGCGACAAGTCTTTGCGATGGCGGGATCGGCTAATATGCCAACGATTGTCTTCGCTAAGCGCATAATCGCTTGTACGGTTCATAACGGCAGCAATGCCTTGCGCCCGCAAGATCGCATACAGCTTATGGGCTACAGCGAGGTTAATATCTTTTTCCAGCATATCGCCATAAGCAGCGCCTCCGTCGACGCCTCCATGACCAACGTCGATGATGACGACGGTATTCGGAAGCGCCCAATCAAACCCCGACTTCGATATGACAGGCTGGAACGGCATCGCAGCCGCCGAATGCGAAGAACTGGATGCCAGCAGTAATAAGGCGATTAGGCACATAAGCAGGGAACGGTGCATAACAGGAATTCCTCCATCGCGTAAAGTGATACGCTTATCGTGGCTTATCGGAGGAAAACTCATGCATGTTTATGTTGGGAGCAGGCGGGGAAAGCTTATATTATCAAGCGTAAACGGCAGTCGCCATTTTTTGGCGGCGCAAGCAAACGTTTCGCGGAGAAAAATAAGCACAGTATAAACAAAGATTTTATACTTTCTTATATTTGAACAAAATGGGCTGGAGGAGTGATCGCAATGGCTATCAAAGGCGGTAAAGAATTAGCAACTTTTGTGACGGAGCAATTCGTGACCTATATGGAGACGCCGAAGGAACAGCGGAAACAAACGAAATCGTCAGCCAAAGCATTGAGGGAGCCGTGGCTGACACGTTGGTTCGGATGGGGACCGGCAAGCTTGATGATTTGGTGGAAAATAAGGGCGGAGCGTCAGAGCGTCTCAGCTATAAAAAGAGCCAAGCCCCAACAAGAGCTGTAGCGGAATGTAGCGGCGCAGTCCGCTATCTTCGCCAGCTTCCAAAGCGATATAAGCATGCCCGCTTGTCCAGCTGTGATAGCCGACAACAGACCAGGCATATAACATTTGGCCATCGAACCGCTCGGCGATATACCGCAGCTGTTGTTGGCCATTTATTTTGACAAGCAGGGATGAGTATTTGACTGGATTTATGTCCAGCGGCTTATTCGTGGGCCAAGACAGCTTGGCGTATGGATCGAATGAAGCGAGCGAATGTGATTTTTGAAGCTTATGCTCGGTATGGGCTTGGAATAAAGCAGCTTGCGATCGTTCGGTCTTGGCAGACGTTTCCCAACCTTCAGCGGTAACGGGCAATTGTTCGCCGGTCGCAGCATCGGTGTAATAGGGGTTGCTGTCGGACGTTATTTTCCAAGCGGCAAGCAACGGGTGAATGTAGATGCGTTCAGCACTAACCTTATCGATGCCTGTAGACTTGTTAAGTCCTAGTTGGAGCATAGAATGCTCGAAAGATTGTCCACCGAATAGAGGCGCACTGCTTAAGCCATACTCCCCTAATTGATAACCTCCCGCTTCCAAAGCATTCAATACCATATATCCGAGGATGGCTTGCTTATTATTCTTCACAAGCACAAGCCAGCTATGCGTACCCGGTCCCAGTGCGGAAATCGATAAGTCCGCATTATTCCAGCTTGTGAATTGAGGCTCTGATGCGATTTGATTGGCAAAAATACGGGCTTGATCGCTAATTTCATCAGATATTACCGTAGCTTGAACAGCTGCTGCATTAGCACGAATTTCCTCTGACCCAACAATAGAATTCGCATTAGTGAGACTGCCTAAGGAATAAAGCGGCAATCCGATCAAAGCAATTGAAGCTAAAATTTTCCGCCATTTCAAAAGTGGCAAGGAATGATCCCCCTTCCGCATTGTCTCGATTAGGGACAAGCCTGTCCTATGTCTAGAATTGTACGCTGCAGGCAGCAAAAAGACTGTTGCAACTTGTCAGGCGAAGGCGGCCTTCCGACCGCCTTTTTTTGACGTATCCATGCGAATGTGGTCATAATTCTGTCAATCGATGCCCTCGAGGTGGATGATGCCGCAGTTAATGGCGGATGCCGTCACGCGCGGCTCGAATTGCCAACGAATTTCGGCTTGCCGCTGAACGAATTGCTCCTCGATAGCAGCCTTCGTTTCTTCAAGGGCGTTCGAGATCAGCGGCTCATAGTAGCCTGTGATTCTTGCCAGCTCTTCCTCAAGCCTTGCGGACGCTTCACCTGCCCAGCCGTAATCGTAGCTCTTGAGCTTACGTTCCAGCGCGGCTTCTACGATACTCATCGCTTTGTTGTAAGACAGGCCATTGCGCGTAATGTGGATGTTGGAAGGCAGACGGGGCGTAAGCTTCATAGTGACCAAACGATCATGGAATTGCTCCACGCATAAGCCGGTGGCTAGCGATACCCCAAAGCTGTGAATCTCCTCGCGCTTGCGATCGCAAGCGAATTCGACGCGCATATTGACGGCCAGCCAAGCGGTGTAAGGAGAAGAGCTGTATGGATGCGGACTTTTTTTGTCCATCTCCTGAAACAGATAAACGAAGCTGCCCTTGGACTTGGCCGCATCGAACAGCTGCTCCAGCTTACGCGAGCCAAAATAAAGATCCTCGCGCGGCACGCGAACATTCGAAGCCAAGCTGCCGTGAACGAACCCGAGGGAGCGGCTTAAAGCCGCATTCGCCGCTTGATCCTCTTCTGTTTCTGCGGGGGCAGCGGCTGTCTTGGAGCCTGCTGCTTTGTCGGCCTCCATCGCGTCATACTTCTGCTTATCGGTAACGAGCAGATAGGTCATCGTCTCCGGCTCCGTACCTAACCGATCTACGAAGCTCCAATAATAGGGGCGGTTCGTCAGTTCGCGGTCTGCAAAAGGGGACAGCTTGACGGTGAAATGAGACGGCGACTTTTCCAAAATCGAGCATTCCGTTGCTTCCAAATACCGGTTGACGAACTTATGGACTTGTTTCTCGTTCATGGGCGCACCTCCACCGTTTGTCCGAGCTTGTCCGTGTGGATAATCAGCTCATGAGAATGCGATTGCGTTCGTGAAGGAGTTAGAGGCTCGTCAGCCGTTGCCGTCGATTGCACCTCACCGCGAATTTGACTAAGCGAACTGCCCAGCTCGCTCATCTGGCGTTTTAAGTCTTGATCATTTCCCGCTTCGAGAAGCATACGAGCCAGCCGTTGCTCGATGGAGCCGTCGCCTTTCTCGAAACGCTCTAGAATATGGTCCAGCTCGCCGATCACGAGCTCGAATAGGTTGATCTTCTCATGAAGCAACCCCACGATATGCTCTTCAATCGTTCCTTGGGTACACAAGTTATAAATTTTCACATCCTCGGTCTGACCAAGACGATGCACCCGTCCTATTCGCTGCTCGACGCGCATCGGATTCCAAGGCAGATCGAAGTTAATCATGTGGTGGCAGAACTGCAGATTGATGCCTTCGCCGCCAGCCTCCGTCGCAATCAACACCTGAGCGCGTCCGCGGAACAGATCCATCATCCAGTCCTTTTTGCCCCGATTCATACCGCCCCGATAAGGGACGGCAATCATATTGTGCGCGCGGAAGAACTGCAGCAAATACTCTTGCGTTGCCCGATACTCCGTGAAAATAATGACCTTCTCGTCCATAGCTTTCACGAGCTCGAGCGTCTTCTCGGCTTTCGTATTCGCTTTGATGCTCTTGATCTTCTCGACGAGCTCCCAAATCTTCGGACGCATCGGCGAATCCTCGCTCGTCTTCTTGAACAAATTAACAAGCGTAAGGAAAACGGCGTCGCGGCTGCTGCATACTTCACGCTGCAAAGTTACGAGCGACAGCATGCTGGTCAGATCGCCTCCGCTTTCGTTATAGCGTTCCTTAACGAAGCCGGTTACGGCATCGTAGAGCGCTTTCTCGTCTTCGGACAAGTAGAGCGGGATATTGCGTACGACCCGTTTCGTAAAATGAATGCCTCCGTCGCCGCGCCGATTGCGGATCATGACGCCGGACAACGCTTCTTGCAGCTGATCCTCGTTTTTCGGAAGACGCTTGTCGACAACGAAGTTGGCTGCGAAGTCGCTTTGGCCGCCTAGTTGGCCCGGCTTGAGCAGCGTGATGAGATTGAACAGCTCGTCGAGATCATTTTGAATAGGCGTCGCGGTCAGCAGCAGACAATATTTTTTGCGAAGCAGATTCGCAAATTGGTAGTTCGTCGTCTTCTTGTTCTTGAGCTTGTGCGCCTCGTCGATAATGATGAGGTCATAGTCGGTGTTCAATACGAGCTCGCGATGCGGATCGCGCTTGGCGGTGTCGATCGAGGCAACGACGACGTCATAACCCCAGGTATGCTCGCGTTTCTGCGCAACGGCGGAAATGCCGAACTTCTGATTCAGCTCCCGCACCCATTGGAGCACGAGAGAAGCGGGAACGAGAATGAGCGCGCGCTTCACAAGCCCGCGAACCATATATTCTTTGAGCACGAGGCCTGCTTCGATCGTTTTGCCAAGGCCTACCTCGTCGGCGAGAATCGCTCTGCCTCCCATCTCGTGCAGCACTTTGCGCGCGGTACTGATCTGATGAGGCATAGGCTCGAATTCGGGTAGGCTGCGCAAGCACTGCAGTTGTTCGAAGCTTTCAATTCGACGCGCTTGCTCTGCTTCCATCGCGAGCTGATAGAGTGTCCAGTCATCCCATGGACCACCCTTGGCAATGCGGTTCTGAAGCTCATCGAACCAGGAACGATCGTATTGCAGATCGACTAGCGGATGAAGCTTTTTCGTAACGTAAGAGATTCCCGTATCGGTTGAACTAATCTGTGGCTGGTTCGTAAATGACATGGAGATCAGCTCCCTTCCGCATGGATTAGGCATAAGTTGTCATTAGTATGGCCCTTTCAACAAAGATTAATAAGATGGCTTATAAAAAAGAGTGCGGACAAGCCTGAGCGAGATAGATGTCATGTAAGCGGAGTTCGTGTAGGAAATTCGAGGAAAACAAGACTATAAATCAACATATAGTATAGTATAATAAGGTCAAGGCACAATATATTGTGAATATCGTTGGATTCGAACGTAGGGAAGACGAAGCGAATGGAGCTTGAGAGGAGACTGTGACGGAGATGAGTACAGAGCAGGGAACGAGACTCGAGGGACTTAGCGAGAAAATATTTTTGGATCGTTACGCATGGAAGCAAGCCGATTCCAGTCAAGTCAAGGTCGGCGATACGGTGCTCGTCTTGACGAAGGATGATACGAAGTTTCCAACCAAAGAGGTCGGTGAAGTTACGGAGTTGTCAAGCAGCGGAGGCAATGTCAAAGTTCGGCTGAGGAGCGGCGATGTTGTTGATACGACAACCGAGAAGCTGTCGCTTACGATCGAGCGAACACCGGAGGAAATGTGGGAACGTCTAGCGAAAGCAATGGCTTCGGCAGAGCTGACAGAAGATAAACGCAAGGAGTGGCAGGAGCGTTTTCGATATATTTTAGACGATTGGAAGCTTGTGCCTGGAGGCAGGATTGCGGCAGGGGCTGGCGCGAGCGAGGAGCTGACTCTATTCAATTGTTATGTCATCCCATCGCCGAAGGATAGCAGAGGCGGCATTATGAAATCACTCACGGAGATGACGGAAATTATGGCCCGCGGCGGCGGCGTCGGCATGAATCTATCCTCGCTCCGTCCGCGCCGTTCGATCGTCGCAGGCGTTAACGGCTCATCCAGCGGGGCAGTTTCTTGGGGAGGCTTGTTCAGTTATACGACGGGGTTAATCGAGCAGGGCGGAAGCCGAAGGGGAGCCTTAATGCTAATGATCAATGACTGGCATCCTGATGTGATGGAGTTCATTACGGTCAAGCAGACTATGGGGCAGGTGACGAATGCCAATCTGTCCGTATGCGTCAGTAATGCGTTCATGCATGCGGTTAAGGAAGACCTCGATTGGGAGCTTGTTTTTCCGGATACGAAGGAAGAAGGCTACGACGAGCTATGGAGTGGCGATCTTGAGGCGTGGCGCCGAATGGGCAAGAAGGTTATTCATTATAAAACCGTTCGCGCGCGCGATATATGGCAGACAATCATCGAATCGGCTTGGAAGTCTGCAGAGCCCGGCGTAGTCTTCATGGAGTATTACAACCAAATGTCGAACAGTTGGTATTTTAATCCGATTATTAGTACTAATCCTTGCGCGGAACAAGGGCTTCCTGCATGGGGAGTATGCAACCTGTCGGCGATCAATTTGTCGAGATTTTATGATGAAGAGAAAGATGATGTTGCATGGGATGAGCTAGCGAAGGTGACGCGATGGTCGGTACGTTTTCTAGATAATGTGATCGATACGACGCCGTATCATTTTGAGGAAAATGAAAAGAACCAGAAGCTGGAGCGCCGTATTGGGCTTGGGACAATGGGGCTTGCGGAATTGATGATTAAGCTGCGAATTCGTTATGGGAGTCCAGAATCGCTTCAGTTTCTTGATAAGCTGTATGGGTTTATGGCGAGAGAGTCCTATTTGGCATCATCCGACATTGCCGGAGAGAAGGGATCGTTCCAGGCTTTCGAGTCAGAGCCGTTCCTGCAAAGCGGATTCATGCGCAACATGACTGAACAGTTCCCCGAGGTCGGGCAAGCGATTAAGAATAACGGGATGAGAAATGTGACCGTTATAACGCAAGCGCCGACGGGCAGCACGGGTACGATGGTCGGCACTTCTACGGGGATTGAACCTTACTTTGCATTCGAATACTACCGGCAAAGCCGACTTGGCCATGACAAGCAATATGTGCCGATTGCCGCGCAGTGGAAAGAGGAGCACCCGGGTGAGGAGCTTCCCGATTATTTTGTAACGTCGATGAGCTTGTCGGCGGAGGATCATATTCGCGTACAGGCTGCGATACAACGCTGGGTGGACAGCTCGATCTCGAAGACTGCGAATTGCCCCGCCGACTTCACTGTAGAGGAGACCGCGCGGCTGTATGAGCTGGCGTTCGAGCTAGGGTGCAAAGGCGTAACGATCTACCGCGACGGTAGCCGCGATGTGCAGGTGCTGTCAACGAAGAAGGAGGATTCAGCGATTACGGAAGCAGTTGTTGAGCCTCGGATAGTAGAACCGCAATCTAATAAAACGGAGCAAGTATTCGATAAAGAATACAAACGCCGTCCTCAAGTGTTGAAGGGTGCTACCTATAAGGTCAACACGCCGTTCGGAATGGCCTATATTACGATCAACGACTTGAACGGATCGCCTGCTGAAATTTTCTTGAACGTTGGTAAGGCAGGGTCGGACGTATTCGCCATGGCGGAAGCACTAGGTCGCGTCTGCTCGCTGTTCCTTCGTTACGGCGATCACGGCAATAAGTCGAAGCTGCTTATTAAGCATTTGAAAGGGATTGGAGGCTCGGGGGCAATCGGATTCGGCGTGAATCGGGTAGAGTCGATTGCCGATGCTGTGGCAAAGGCGTTGGAGATTCATACGGAGGGCGCTGAGGAGTATGCGGCAACAGTAGAAATTCCATTAACTCTGGCTACCTCCCAAGCTCCTCCATATGATGAGCGTGGAGCAGAGACATCCATTGACTTGTGTCCATCTTGCGGGTCAGCAACGCTTATTAATATCGAGGGATGCAAGCAGTGCAGTACGTGCGGATACAGCAAGTGTAACTAGATATATAATCAGAACGGTAAACAATTTTAATTGTGGGAGTAGTTAGAATGTCGATCATTTGGTCGTAATTCAGATTGTTCAAACGAAAGAAGCCTGACATTAATGTTAGGCTTCTTTGTTTTATTTGTTTCGAAACTCCTGTGGGGTGCTGCCATATTGTCTTTTGAAGATTTTGATGAAGTGTGGAGGAGCCAAGAATCCGAGTTGACCGCTTATTTCATTTATTTTAAGATCGGTAGTTCGAAGCAAATGGGCTGCGCGTTCCATACGGGTCCGATACAGATAATCGCCAATCGTCTCGCCAGTCACCGTTTTGTAGACCTTAGACAGGTAGACGGGATGCAGGCCGACGTGTTCGGCTACGGTTTGCAACGCGATACCTTCCGCTAGATGCCCCTGGATAAAGCTCCGAACCTTTGAAGCAATTAGTTGATGAGAGTCTTCGATCTGACCAGAGGCTTTATCTTTGAGACCTCCGATGATTCGCTTGGCCCATTCGTATATTCTCTGACTGGAAAGCAAGCTCTTCTTCCGCAGCATAAGATCGAATTCTTCGCCGAGCTGTTCTTCGAGCGTTCCGTCTTTCACAGAGAATGACAAACTGAACGAAGACGACAAGTAAAGCAGTATTGTGAACAGCTGATCGTGCGAACGCTCGTCGTTCGGGGTATTTATTGACAGAATTCGGCCGATCTTGGCGATCGATTCTTGCCAGCTTCCCGATTCCAATAATGCCGGAAGTAGCGGAGGCTCGAACAGAGTGACGAGGTTCTGATTCGGGATTTTTTCCGTTACTTCATCAATCGTTATAAAGTAGCTTCTATTTCCTCCGACATTGCGAGTAAACGCCATAACAGAAGCGTGATAAAGATCCGCCAAAGAACGGGGGAACTTGCGAATGCCGCTTAAGCAGACGGAAATCGAGCATTTTAAATATTTTTGGACATGCTGCTGAAGTTTTATCGCATAGGAATCTATCAAATCGGGCGATTGCATGTCCGTACATTTGACTAGAAACACTAAGTAGCCCTGATCGGTTGTACAGTGCCATAAGTTGAAGGACTCTCCGTATACTTCTTCCGCAATATTGCCTACCGCGTACTCCAGTAGCGATAAGGAATGTAAATCATACTCATAAAACTCCACCTCTAAGCGAATGACCATCATGACGAACGGGTCGGATGAACGGAGCGTGATGTCCAACATGGCTAATCGTTCGTCCAGTACATCCTCAGAAATCGGTTTGTTTTGAAGCAAGTCGTTGAGCAACTGATTGCGCAGGAGCGGTTTGTTGGCATGCAGCGTTTGTTTGATCCGCTGGTTGGAGCTGATCTCGGCCCATTCGCGTTCGATATCTTGAATAGCGGTTCCGACGGATTTGACTAGCTCTTCTACGTTGACTGGCTTGAGAAGGTAGTTGATCGTCTGATACTGAATCGCCTTCTGGGCGTATTCGAATTCGTCATGGCCGGACAATATGATGCAGCGGATTTTGCGAGAGAAACGTTTCACTCGTTCGATTAGCTCCAGGCCGTCTATCTCAGGCATTCGGATATCCGTGATCATGACGTCGACGGCGTGCTTGGCTGCAATTTGGAGCGCTTCATCTGCCGAGTACGCTCGGTGAACTTCATCGAAGCCGTGTTCTTCCCATGGAATAGTCAGCGCCAAGCTGTCAACGACAGATGACTCGTCATCGACGATTAGCAATTGGTACATGGATTATTCCTCCTCATATTCGCGGATCGGCCAACGCAATGTAACGTACAAGCCTCCGAGCTCGCTTTGGCCGATTTCCATACTTGCTGATGGATCAAAATGAATATGCATGCGCTGCACAATGTTCCAGAGAGCACAGCCCATTGTATCATCAAGAGGTTGTTTGATACGCTGCTGCAATAATTGGATATCTTGCAATGACATGCCCTTCCCGTCATCCTCGATGATCAGACTGTATTGGTTATCGCCTTCACGTCCAGTTATACGAATGCAGCCTGCGAGTTTTTTCCTCTCGATCCCATGAATGACGCTATTCTCCACTAGCGGTTGAAGGAGCAGCTTCGGAACGGATAACCGCTTCATGGTATCCGGTACATCGATTTGATAGCGGAGCCGCTCCATCCGAAGGCACTGAATGTTGAGATAGTTCTCGACAACGCCTAATTCTTTTTCCAATGTTGTAAGCGGCTCGTTAAGCCGGGTCGTATACCTGAAATATTGAGCCAAATTTTGAGTCATGGCCGTAACCGCTTCATCATTGCCTAGCCGAGTCATGTTATTGATAAAGAAAAGGCAATTATACAAGAAATGCGGATTGATTTGAGCTTGCAGCTGCTTGACCATGGCTTCTCGCGAAACGATTTTTTCCTTATACACTTTCTCGATCAGATCCTCGATCTGGGCAGCCATATCGTTGAAGTTTTCGTAGAGGAAGTCGAATTCGTTCCGGCTCATCCGCGTAATCCGATGATTAAAATTGCCGCGCTTGAGAAGTCGGACGCTCTTAATCAATGTAATAATAGGCACTTGAACTTTCCGATACAAAAAAGAAACGATGGCGACACCGGCCAAGAATAGCATGACACAGGCAATGTAGAAAAAGGTTCTCGTCTTCTCGATAGGCTGTAGTGCAACGTCAAGGGGCAAATAATCAACCATAAAAAAACCCAGTTTCTCCGATCGTATGAAATTCGCCATATAATCAATCCCTTTAACCGTAACGACCTCGCTACCTTCGTCGCGTCCCGATATGAAAGGCTTTAGCTTGTCCAATACTTCGGCAATTTCCGTCTTGTCTGCTCCTTGATTTGGAATGACAGGACCGCCGGTTTGATAGAAAAACGAAACGTTATTCTCTATTTTGGCTCTGTCCAGCATCTCGCGCAAATTGTTTTGCGGAAATGTGACTCGAATCGTAAAGCCTTGTTGCACTCGGTACGAGGAGAATCTCCCTAGATTGGGATCGAACGACCACGTGTCCGCAGACGATTCCGTCGGCGGGGCGGAGCGTTCAGACGTCGTACCGATCCATCTGCCAAGATGGTCGGAAAAGATGCTGATTTGGTTATTCCACCCTTCGGAGAAACTCTGCAACTTCATTTTATCCGTCAGATCCAGCACGAGTTGAATCTGTTCATAGCTGTCCAGCAGGTCGATAGAAGGCAGTAGTCCGACTTTCGAATCCGTCTGGAGCGCAGTGGCCAGCATGTCCAACTGCTCGACATTATGATCAAGATTGTTCACCAAGAAACGGATTCGATTTAAATTGTTGTTGCGGATATCATCTCTAACTGTATCCAGGCTCGTATTGACGGTATACGTATACATAATCAAAACGATGACGGTCGTGAGCAGTGTTAGCAGCAGCATACTGTAGAATGTTTTATATTGTTTGAACATAACGTATCGATTCCTTTACGGGAGGTTCGGGTATGCTCCCATTGTAGGCGTCCAGAACCCCTTTTACAATGCCGAAGGGCTGAATCACAGGGGGAACTTAAGATCGCGTTATCCATCTTTGGATTTCTCTATATCGGACAGGAAAGCGGCGGTCTTACAATGAAGGCAGAAAGTCGACTTCATGTGTAGGAGGTTCTTATGGAAACCGCAATGAACACCGCATCAAAAGCAATCACAAGGGAACCCAAGAAAAAGATCGTACGACGAAGAGACAACTGGCAGCTTTATCTCATGCTGCTGCCGGCCGTCGTCCTTACCGCCGTTTTTGCTTACGTCCCTATGGGCGGCCTCGTAATGGCGTTTCAGGAATACAAGCCGTATTTGGGCATTACTGGCTCGAAATGGGTTGGGATGGATCAATTCAAATTTCTATTTGAATATCCGGATAGCGTACAGGTCATTTGGAATACGCTCCGCATCGCGGTGCTGAAGCTAGTCTTCGGAACAACCGCAACACTTACGTTCGCTTTATTATTGAACGAGGTGCGCAAAAAAGTCGTACGTAATACGGTTCAAACTTTCGTTTTTCTTCCGCATTTTTTATCATGGGTCGTGCTAGGAGGTATTTTTATCGAATTGCTTGATCCCAAGACCGGTTTAGTGAACCAATTGATCGCGGCGTTCGGGTACGAGCCGATATTCTTCTTAGGCGACAACAACTGGTTTCTGGTCACGGTCGTTACAAGCGAAGTTTGGAAAGAATTCGGGTACGGCGCAATTATTTTCCTCGCGGCGCTGGCTGGCATCAACCCGGCGCTTTACGAAGCTGCTCAACTTGATGGTGCAGGAAAATGGAAGCAAACGCTTCACGTGACGATTCCGGCAATCATTCCGACGATTGCCGTAGTGCTCGCTTTGTCTCTTAGTCAAATTTTAAATGCAGGCTTCGACCAAATCTTCAACCTGTACAACACCCTTGTTTACGAGAAAGGCGACATCATCGATACGTTCGTTTATCGCATTGGCCTGATCGATGGCAATTACAGTTTCGGCACGGCTATCGGATTGTTCAAATCGATTGTTGGTCTGGTTCTAATCATCGGTGCATACCGAATGGCATACAAGGTAGCCGGGTACAGAATATTCTAAGGGGCGATTTATGATGCAAGCAATGTCTTCAGCAGAGCGCATATTCCAACGATTCAATAACATATTGATGATCATTCTAGCTTTACTTTGCATTATTCCTCTTGTACACGTGGTTTCTCTCTCGCTCAGCTCGAGCGCGGCAATTATGTCTAACAGCGTAACCTTTTGGCCGCAGGGCCTTAATTTTAACGCTTATGTCGTCGCGCTAGAGAATCCGAAGCTTCTGGGTTCACTTTGGATCTCGATTCAGCGAACGGTGCTCAGTCTGCTGCTCGGTCTTATGGTCAACTGCTTGGCCGCGTATGTTCTGTCCAAAGGCGGGGGAAGAGACGGCATCGCGGGGTATAAAGGATTCGTCGGATTTTTTATCGTCGCCATGCTGTTTAACGGCGGGATGATTCCGACTTACTTGCTCGTCACGAAGATCGGGCTATACGACTCGATTTGGGCATTAGTGCTCCCGGCGCTTGTGAACGTATTTTATCTCATTCTAATTATGAATTTTTTCAAAGCGCTGCCTAAGGAACTGGAGGAAGCTGCTTTCATGGACGGTGCGAACCATTGGCAGGTGTTCGCGAGAATGTTTTTGCCGTTATCGCTCCCCGTCCTTGCAACGGTAGGGATGTTCATGGTCGTCAATGATTGGAATGAATGGCTCGCGGGATCTATTTACATGAAGACGGACAATGTCCCGCTCAGTACGTTCTTAAAGTCGATCATAGCGGTTCCGATCATTGACGCAAGCAACGCAGAAGAGGTCGCTAAACTGAATAGCCGCGCGATAGGAGCGGCACAGATTATGATCGGTGCACTGCCAATCCTGCTCATTTATCCTGTTCTGCAGAAGTTTTTCACACAAGGCATTGTGATTGGAGCTGTAAAAGAATAAAGAACGGTTGACAGTCCCATGTTAAGATAACGTTATTCGAAGTTTATGATGCGTTATATCTCGCGGAAGAAAGCGTTTTTATAATGAAGAAGCAACTATATTATATGAAGACGGGGGTTTCGAACATGGGGAAGAAAGGGAGACTTATCGCTTCGACGCTTGTCGTAGTGATGATGGTAGGGCTGCTGGCGGCATGCAGCAAAGGAGAGAAGGAAGGTAACGGCGCAGGCACCGGTAACGGCGGAAATGCTGCAAATGAGGACAAGCTTAATATCGTAAACGGTAAAATCGAACCAGCCGTAACCATTACGATGGTTCGCGGAGAGGACCCGACGGCCAAATTCAAGAACGGCGAGACTTACGCCGACAACGTGCATACGCGGTGGGCGAAGGATACGCTCGGAGTTAACATGGAAACATTGTGGAGCTCCCCTACGGCGGATTCATCCTATGACACCAAGCTTAAACTGATGCTTTCTTCAGGAGACAAGCTGCCAGACGTATTCGTCTCTACGCAGCCGAACACGACGAACATGTTTCTAGAGTCGGGCAAAGTTTTGGACGTCGGGGAAGCGTTCGAGAAATATGCATCCGAAACATACAAAGCGGCAATGACCGAAGTACCGGAAGCATGGCAGCCGTTCATGAAGGACGGCAAGAAATATGCGCTCCCGGTATTGAGACCGACGATGGGGACTCAATCACCGCTCTGGATTCGTCAGGATTGGTTGGATAAGTTGGGGTTGAAGGCACCGACAACCGTCGAGGAGCTGGAAGCCGTTATGGATGCATTCGTCAACAAAGATCCCGATGGCAATGGTAAGAAAGACACGATAGCGTTAGACTTCGGAATGAAAGATGCGTTGATCGGATACCCGGCAGGAGACGTATCCTGGATCTTCGGATTGTTCGGTGCGATACCGGAACGCTGGTATCCGGGAGAGGACGGCAAGTTGCAATACGGATCTGTTCAACCGGGTATTAAGAATACGCTAGTGAAACTTCGGGAATGGAAGGAGAAGGGCTATATCACGGAAGATATTGCTCTGCACGATTTCAATAAAGTAGCAGAGAATGTAGCGACTGGCAAGGTTGGCATGTTGGGCGGCGAGAATTGGGTCATGGTTTACCCAGGATCTTTGATGCTAGCATCGAACCCTACAGCGATGTACGCACCGTATCCGCTTCCTAAAGGTGTAGACGGCAAGAATATGAGAACGATTGCTAGCTCGTATACGAGTGCGATTTTGATCAGTAAAGATATTTCCGACGAGGCGCTTCAAGCATTTTTCCATTATCAGAATGCGCTTTATGATTCGTATAACACCGAGGATCCATTCCTCTTTAAAGCTTTCCAGGAAGGTTATGATTATACGATCTTAGACGGCAAAGCCGTAATGGATGAGGCCCAAATCCCAGGTGGCAAAGTCGCAACGATGAAGTATACGATTTCCGGCTCGCAGACGGTATATTCATCGAAACTATTGGAATCTACGCTCAAACGTGCGAGAGGCGAGGAACTGAGTAATAAAGACTTGGCAGCTTTCGCAACGTCTGCGATCTTCTCGACGGACAGCAATCCTCTTGAGAGAATAACAGATCAAGCTACGCTCGTGATTGCGGCGCAGACTGACGCCGACGTTCGAGAGTATTTCCAAGGCCCTTCGACAACAACAATGTCATCGAGAAATGAACTGCTTAAGAAGATGCAGATGGATACGTTTACGGAGATTATCTATGGCAAAAAAACGGTTGATGCATTTGATGCGTTCGTCGAGAAGTGGAAATCTTCAGGCGGTGACGATATTACGAAAGAAGTCAATGATTGGTATGACTCGGTGAAATAGCAGAGCGTAAGTTCTCGGCTTCGGAGAAATCTGAGGCCGATTTTTATTATAAGAAGGAGGCAGATCTGCATGGTGGAAATGTTCGAGCAATTTAATAGTCCGGCAAATCGATATCGTCCGAAAATGAGATGGTGGCTCCCTGGCGGTTTCATGAACGATGATGAGATCAAGCGGGAAATAGAGTGGATGTTAGAAAAGGGATATGGAGGAGCGGAAATCATTCATTTTATTGGCATTCCTACTGAGGATGTGGATTCTGCGGATTATGGTTCTTACACTTTCGGTTCTGAGGAGTGGAACAACCGTATGAAGGCGGCGCTTAAGACCGCCATACCTTTGGACTTCCAACTTGACTTTACGGTAGGACCTCTATGGCCGATCGCGACTCCCGTCATTATGGACAAGAACGACGAACGCTGCACGCACGGTCTTCATGTCGGTATGGCTTCGTTCAAGGGCACATATGCAGGAGCTGTTCCTGCATCTGATACGATTGATGGCGATCGTCCTTGCAAGCTTGTGGCTATAACGGCCGCCCGACGACACAATGGAGAGGAGATTGGCAAACTGCTCACGTTTGATACGGATACTGCCGTCGACCTAACCTCTCATAGGGTCGATGAGCGAATCGAATGGTCCGCTCCTACTGAAGGCGAATGGTGTCTGTTCGGCTTCTGGAGCCAGACGAACGGACAGATGAACGATTCCATCGCAGCTCCAGTCATTGATCACTTCTCAAGTACGGCTGCGGAGGCGGTAACGGGCTTCTGGGATGATCGACTTATGGGGGATTCGGAGATACGAGATCTCTATGAGCAAAATGCTGGATGCTTGTTTTGCGATTCGATCGAACTTAATGCCACGATGCTCGGTGGCATGTATGGGGCTACGCCGATGGCCGTATCGATCTGGTCACCAGGCCTTCTGGATGAATTCCGTATACGGAGAGGCTATGATCTGACTCCATATCTGCCGTCACTTTTTGTAAAAGGCTTGTATCAATTGGGGGCAGGCAACCGAACGGATGGGGATTCGGAGTACGATTTCTCCGACCAGACGGTGAATCGTCGTATCCGCAACGATTTCTTCCAGACGTTGACGGATATGTTCCGTTACAATCACTTGAGGGTATTGAGACATTGGGCAAATGGACATCGAATGACGCTTCGCTACCAAACCTATGGGTTATCAACGGAATTGACGGCAGGATTGCTTGAGCTGGATATTCCTGAGACAGAATCGCTTGGGTTCGGAGATTCCACGGACGGTTATCGGCTTCAGTCGGGAGCCGTTCATTTATCCGATCGGGAGATTTATTCGTTCGAGGTAGGCGCGGTCATGGGCTACGGTTATAAGCAGACATGGACCGGCAAGGATTACGGCTTGCTCTGGCAACTGCATCGCGGCTTCGCGAGCGGCGTTAATCAGGCCATTCTTCATGGCATGTCATACGAGTCACAATCTGTTGCAGGGCATTTCGGCACGATGTTCAAGTGGCCGGGGATCTCGCTGATGGGATCCATGTTCTCCAACGAATGGGGAGGACGTCAGCCGAACTCCTTGCATGCTCGTGATGTCATCAATTACATCTCCCGTAATCAGTATGTCCTGAGAATCGGCAGCCCGAAGGTCGACTTAGCGATCTATCGTCATCATATTGACGGAATTCATCATGGAATGGGAACGGATCCTACTCTTTATGAACGATCCGGATACACATACGATTTTGTCAGCTCCTGCCTGCTGGAACTGGAACAGGCTGAGGTTGGAACATTTGACGGTAGACCTGCGCTGGCATCGAAAGGACCAGCTTACCGCGCGATCCTCGTTGATATGCGTAAGAACACGGAAACTGGAGACTGGATGCCCTCAGATATGCCTTTGACGACAGTGAATCGTCTCATTACTTTCGCGGAGAGCGGTTTGCCTATCGTTATCGTCGGAGAAACTCTGCGCCATGTATTGTCTTATAGAGGCGATCGGAAAACAATGGCCGCTGAAGAGTCTGATCTGCGCCTGAGAATCGACCATCTCGTGCAGATGCCCTCCGTTTGCCAAGTCGCGAACCAGCATGACGCAGTGGAGGCACTCGCCCGCCTCTCCGTATCTCCGGCCGTTCAAGTTGGAAGCGGGTTGCATCTGCTGTCCGCGAGGCGTTATCAAGATGGCGTAAACTATTACTACCTTTACAATCCCAACCTGAAGGAAACATTTGAAGGAGATGTGCAGCTCGAAGGAACTGGAAATCCGTTTCGTTTGAACGCTTGGGTCGGTACGGTTCACGCTATGGTTGCGGAGCAAAAAAGCCCCGAGCAATCTACCGTGAAACTTCGTCTAGCTCCGAACGCTACGGCGTTGATCGCAGTGGCGAACGAGTGGAGCGGAGAGAGGACGAGTGATAAACACGTTTTTGACGGATATCAAGAGAAAATCTTCTTGGAGCGATGGTCGGTTGTTGTTGACAGCTGGAGCGCCGGGGAGAAGCCGACTGAAACAAAGATTGATCGAATTGAGCTTGAGCTGGACAAACTGCAGTCATGGACCCTCATTCCGGAACTGAAGGACAAGTCGGGAATCAGTCGATACTTCGCACGCTTTCGGCTGGATCGTACAGCGGGGGAGGGAGAGGAGGTACTGCTCGATCTTGGTGAAGTAAGCGATACCTTCCGGCTGTCAATCAACGGTCATTCATTGAGAGCGGTCGATCAGCTCGACCGACGCATTCCGATCGGCAGTTATATTAAGACGAATGAGAACAATACGTTGGAAGTCGAGGTAGCGACGACGCTGAACAATGCGCTCCGAGTCTACGAACCGCAAAGAGAGCAACAAGAATGCGGACTTATCGGCCCGGTTATTATTTATTATTAATTTTATAAGCAACAAGGCTGGATGCGAATCTGGACTTGTTGCTTTTTTTGTTACTTTTTGGCCCAAGTTAAGATTCGATTATCCAACCTTTAGAACGCGTTATATAAGGCTTCAGGTACCTCCTGTACACTTGAATTAGGCTAACTTTAGTCAGAACTGGAGGGCATCATATGAGTCGTGAGTTGTCGCATAAGTCGCTCATGGGAGACGCGATGGGCCAATTCTCCTTGAATATCGCAACCGGATTGCTAGGCATGATTACTTATTACTACACGGATATCGTCGGAGTATCGGCCGGACTCGTCGGTACCGTTATGCTGATGACGAAGGCAGTAGATGCATTCGCCGATATCGCCATGGGCGCTCTCGTAGATCGAACCCGATCGAAGCACGGCCAAGCGAAGCCATGGTTGCTTTGGACGATTATTCCTTTATTTGTTTCAATCGTACTGTTGTTCTCCGTACCGGATATCGGACATGATGCGAAAATTGCTTACGCGGTAGCGACAAACGTACTGTTCTTCGTGTTCGTCTTTACCCCTCTCTCCATTCCATACAACAGCTTGATGGCATTGACGACGCGTAGTTCGGAGGATCGGGGGCTGATGGGCGTCTACAGGGCTGGTTTCGGCTATTTGGCAGGGATGGTAGTAGCTATTGGATTCATCCCGATCGTGAACCTGATGGGTGGAGGCCAGAATGATTGGACGTTTCTGGCAACCTTATTCGCGGTCATTGCAGCATGCGGCGTCTATATTGCTTTTCGCTCCACGAAGGAGAAGTACAATACACAGCAACTGAAGCAGGCAGGCGATATCAAAAAGACGTTATCGATGGGTACCTCTATTAAGCTGTTGTTAAAAAATCGATATTGGCTGATTATATTCGCCGTCGGAGGGTTGTCTCAAATTTTATTCGCGATGTCAGGGACAACAGGCACCTACTATGCCAAGTACATTTGGGGCGATGTTAATCTAGTCAGTATTATGGGTGGAATAGGTCTTATTCCCGTCGTGGCTGTATTTCTGTTGTCGGGGCCAGTGATGAAGCGAATAGGTAAACGCAACACAGCTATCATTGGTCTCATAATCGGCATACTGGGCATTCTTCTTCGTCTGATTGATACAGAGAGCATTCCTCTTGGTCTTGTCGGTTCTATCTTTCAATCGTTCGGCATGATTCCACTGATGGTTGTATTGACGCCGCTTACGGCGGATACGATTGAGTTTGGGGAATGGAAGTACGGGCAGCGTATTGTCGGAATGACGAATAGCGTGAGCAGCTTCGGCGGGAAAATGGGGGCAGCGCTCGGGACGGCTTTGATCGGCTGGATGTTGGCATGGGGACATTACAAAGAAGGAGTATCCGAACAAGGAGAGCGGGCTACGCAGATGATTATCGCACTGAACCTCTATATTCCGGCTGTTATTTACGTCTTGATTGCCGTATTGCTAATGTTCTTTTCGCTGGAAAAGCAATATACACGAGTTCTTGACGATCTAGACCGAAGAAAAAACGATACTTTCGAACCACCTATTGGGAATGAATAAGATTTTTGAAAGGAGTGGGGCCAATGAGTAGTTTTCTCCCTGCTTTGATCGAACCAATGATGATCGATATTCTCCTCATAGAGAACGGCTCCGGATTATTGATTGTAGGAGACCATAAGATTCGGGCAACCAGCAGCGAGTTGTACATCGTCCCTGTGTCGACGGAAGAAAAAACTTCCTCTCCTGCGACAACTGCGGTGGAAGTGATCCGGTATCGGGTCGCAGCTGAAACGCTAGGAATGGCAGCCCCTCTTGTGCCGATGAGATGGACGATTATTAACGGTAAGAAAGCGGAATTTAAGCATTTATTAATCGGTCTGCTAGAAAATCACACGGGAAATCAAGCTTTGCAAGGAAGGTGCGGTCACTGGACACGCTTTCTGGAGTTGCTTCTGTCCGAACCGGGAGGAGCAGTCCTGCAGCCATGCGAAAGTGACGACTCGCCGATCCGTCAAGCGCTCAATGTAATGGGATACCGCTTCATGAACCCGCTAACGGTCGCCGAGATCAGTCGAGTCGTGGCGATGAGCAGCCGTCATTTTCAGCGAATGTTCAAATCGTTGACCGGGCGCTCCTTCGTGCAGATGCTCCAGGAAATTCGGCTCCGACATAGCTGCGCACTTCTTCAGTTCACTAATTTGAGTGTTCAAATGGTCGCAGAGACGGTTGGCTTTAGCGATATGCATCACTTCTATCGTCTCTTCCGCAATCGCTGCGGGGTGACGCCTGCCGCTTTCCGGCTCCAGTATCGTTATTGAACATAAACGTAGAATGGCGCGATTGCCCATCGTTTCCATACTTGCTCTCGTTTACAGTGAAATAGTACCCACTGTAAAGGAGGACGAGTTATTAATGATCATGAACCGATATCGCAAAGGCGTAAATGTAGGTGGCTGGCTCTCGCAATATCCGTCATTTAGCAACAATCATTTCGATACCTTCATCAGCAAAGAAGACGTGGAGCGCATCGCGTCCTGGGGCTTCGATCATATTCGACTTCCCGTTGATTATCCGCTGCTTGAGGACGATGCCGCTCCTTTCATCTATAAGGAGGAAGGGTTCCGCTATATTGACCGGTTTCTATCCTGGTGCTCGGAGTACGGCCTGAATGTCGTGTTCGACCTTCACAAAGCTCCTGGTTACGGCTTTTTCGAGAACGATAACACTTTGTTTGAAGACGAAAGAATGCAGGAGAGATTGATTGGGATCTGGAAAGCGATCGCGGATAGATATTCTCACGAAGGAGAGAATTTGCTGTTCGAACTGCTCAATGAAGTGGTGGAGGACGACAGTTCAAGGTGGAATGTTCTTTATCCTCGGCTTGTACAGGCCGTTCGCGAATCGGATTCAGCTCGCTGGATTATTGTGGGCGGGAACCGCTACAATGCGGTGGGCGAGCTGAGGAACTTGAGCCTGATCGAGGACGGCCGCATCGTTTATAATTTTCACTTTTACGAACCTTATCTGTTCACGCACCAACGGATGCAATGGGTGGACGTGCTCCGCGATTACGATAAGGCGCTCTATTTCCCTGGCCAAGTAACAGGTATTCCTGAATTTATTCACAAACATCCGCAATACGAATACGTTCGGGAGCTGGATGGCCAGAAGATGAACCGTGAGCTACTGCTCGCTCACCTGAACAAGGCGCGAGAGTTCCAGTCCGCCCACGAAGTTCCGTTGTATTGCGGCGAGTTTGGTTCTGTGGCGGTTGCAGATCCCGTCAGCCGTGTGAATTGGACAAGAGAAGTCGTCCGTTTTCTGAGAGACAACGGGATCGGGAGCGCCTGCTGGACGTATAAGGCGATGGATTTCGGTCTCGTGGACGAGAACGGGGAGGTCGTTTCAGAAGATTTGATACGGCTGCTCACGGATGGAACAGTATCTGAATATGAACGAGAGGAAGAAAACATATGAAAATTACAAAGCTTAAAACAAATCGAATGTATAATCCGCTTGGATTCTCGCTGGATCGCCCTCGCTTCTCCTACTTGGTTGAGGAGACCGAGGCTAGGTCGCAGACGGCCGCCAGATATGTAGTCGCCTTAGATGAATCATTCGCAACTGCCCTCTACGACAGCGGCAAACGGGACGACATCGACAGTCTCGCTTTCGAGCTGCCGATCAAGCTGGAGCCGAGAACACGATACTATTGGCGAGTTGAAGTCTGGGCAGACAATGGCGATCACGCCGTCAGCGAGGCCGCATGGTTCGAGACGGCGAAGTTAGATGAATCTTGGACTGGAAAGTGGATTGTTCCGGAGATGGACAATGAAATTCATCCCGTGCTTTCCCAGTCGTTCGAGTTGCAGAAGAATATCGTTTCCGCGCGCGCTTACGTCTGCGGACTTGGCTTATACGAGATAGAACTGAATGGCGTAAAGGCCGGGAATGAGTATTTGGCTCCTCATTTTAATGCTTACGACAAGTGGCTGCAGTACCAAACCTACGATGTGACGAAGCTGCTTCTAGCAGGAGACAACCGAGTCGACGTTAAACTCGGAAACGGGCTTTACAAAGGAAGATTCGGCTTTGACGGTTATTCGGCCGAGCTGTACGGGAAAGAATTTGCGTTGCTATGCGAAATCCGCGTGACGTACCGGAACGGAAAGACGGATGTCATCTTTTCCGATCCTACTTGGACGGCTGCTAGAAGCAAAGTGGTTGGCGGCAATCTGTACGATGGAGAAATTTATGATGCGACCTTCGATTCCGAAGAGAGGTTCGCGGTACGTGAATGCGATCTCGGCTATGAAAGGTTGACAGCGAGGCTAAGCTTACCTGTTGTCGTCAAAGAAGAGTTGAAGCCGATCGAGATCATCCGCACTCCCGCAGGCGAGACGGTGCTTGATATGGGACAGAACATGGTTGGCTGGATCCGGTTCCGCACGCAAGCCCCGAAGGGAACCGTTATTCGACTCCAGCATGGTGAAGTGCTGCAGGGAGGCAACTTCTACCGCGACAATCTTCGCACAGCGAAGGCCGAATACGTGTACACCGCGGATGGAGGCGATGCGTGGGTACGTCCCTATTTCACGTTCTACGGGTTCCGCTACGTCAAGGTGGAAGGCTGGCGGGGCGAGCTAGATCCGAATGACTTCATCGGCTGCGTGCTGTACACCGATTTAGAAGAGACCGGAAGCATCGAGACGAGCGATCCGCTTGTGAACCGGCTCTTCCTGAATGCGCTATGGGGACAAAAGGGGAACTTCCTCGACGTCCCGACGGATTGCCCGCAGCGTGACGAGAGGATGGGGTGGACAGGAGACGCGCAGGTATTCTCGGGAACGGCGTGCTTCAATATGGATTCATACGCCTTTTACCGTAAGTTTGGCTATGATATGGGGCTCGAGCAGGAGACTCGCGGCGGGATGGTGCCGATGGTCGTTCCAGCGACGAACGTGCAGGGAGGCGGCTCCAGCGCTTGGGCGGACGCCGCCACGATCATTCCATGGAATGTCTACCTCCATTACGGAGACAAGGCAATTTTGGAGAATCAGTTCGACAGCATGAAGGGCTGGGTAGATTTTATCATTCGTGCAGACGAGGAATCGGGCGGCAGGAGACTGTGGACGGTCGGTTTCCAGTTTGGCGATTGGCTGGCGCTTGACGGCAGCAATCCCGACTCCCCGATGGGAGGCACCGACACCGACTTTATTGCATCGGCCTATTATTGTTACTCCTCTCGCTTGACGGCCAAAGCGGCGAAAGTGCTGGGGATGAACGAGCTCGCCGAGTACTACAGCCGAATTTCCGATGAGGTTAAGGCTGCGATCGAAAATGAGTTCTTCTCCAAGAACGGTCGTTTGGCGCTTGATACGCAGACCGCATACGCGGTAGCTCTGTACATGGATCTCGTACCGGAAGCATTCAAGCCGAGAGTTGCGGAAGGATTGAACAAGCGGTTGCGGCAAGACCGCAACCATCTGAGAACCGGCTTCGTAGGAACGCCGTACTTGAACAGCGCACTGTCCGATAACGGAGCCGTCGACCTAGCATACACGCTTCTTCTGAACGACGATTACCCGAGCTGGCTCTACGCCGTAAAGCTCGGAGCTACGACCATCTGGGAACGTTGGAATTCCATTTTGCCGGACGGCTCGATCAGCAGTACCGGTATGAACTCGCTCAATCACTATGCCTACGGCGCCATTGCCGAGTGGATGTACCGGACCGTAGCTGGGATCAACCCGACGGAGGAGGCACCGGGCTTCCGATACACCGTGCTCGCTCCGCAACCGGACTTCCGCTTACGGTGGGCCAAGGCAAAAGTCGCTTCAGCATCGGGTATCTACAAAAGCGAATGGTCGTTCGATGAAGAGGGGAACCTCACGTTCTTCTTCCAGATACCGTTCAACGCGAAGGCATCAGTCCGCTTACCCCGTGCGGAAGCGGAGGCGATCATGATTAACGGTAAAGCACTCGATGGCAGCGGTATCCGCGGCGACCAAAACGGGGAGGAGACGGTGCTGGACCTGGTAAGCGGCAGCTACTTGATCCATTACACGCCGACGAAGAGCTATATCAAAAGGCTGAGCACTCATGTGCCACTTGCTGAATTGTTGCGTCACGAGAAGGCACTCGCTCTGATCGTAACACTACTACCTCCTGGTATAGAGCTGAATCCGGATACGCTGGGTGCATCGATAGGGGACGCCTCGCTTCGTGAACTCGCCGCCTACTATCCGATGGAAGCGTCGATGCTAGACGATCTTGATGTCAAGCTGAAGGAAATTACCGTCTGAATAGGCGGTGAAGGAAGGAGGGAACTAAAACGTGAGAACGTCGAAGATATCTTTAAAGAACGCTAACGTAACCTTAACGACTTATTTGCTGGAATCATCCCCTGAGATGCCGAATACCCGTATTCGTCCGGCAGTCCTGATTTGTCCGGGCGGGGCATATCGAGTGTGCTCGGACAGGGAAGCCGAGCCGATCGCTATGGCGTTCCTAGCGGAAGGTTATCAAGCTTTCGTACTACGGTATTCGCTCGGAGAAGCGGCTGCGTTTCCGCAGCCGCTGAATGACGCTGAGGAAGCGCTCAAAATCATTCGAGAACGCAGCGAGGAATGGGACGTCGATCCGGACAAAGTAGCGGTATGCGGCTTCTCTGCTGGAGGCCACTTGGCCGCCGCACTAGGGACAATGGGAAGAATCCGTCCGAATGCCATGATTTTGGGATATCCTTGCATATTGGAGTCGATGGGAGGGATACTCCCTGCTCCGATTCCGGCAGTGGACCAAGCCGTCGACGATCAAACTCCGCCTACCTTTATATTCCATACCTATGAGGATGCGCTTATACCTGTTGGCAATGCGCTCGCGATGGCCTCCGCTATGGAACGGGAAAAGGTCCCCTTCGAGCTGCATATCTTTCAGAGAGGCAGCCACGGCTTGTCACTTGCGAAACCATTTACTTCAGGCGGGCTGCGGTCGATGACGGATTCCAACGCGGAGCGGTGGTTCGGTCTCTGCGTTAGCTGGCTTAGCAATGTGTTCGGTCAATTCGATCATGATTTAGATGTTGTACTGAATGAAGATTTCAAAGAATACTCCGTAGACGTTCAACTTGGCGTGCTGTGGAAAAATCCTTTATGCAAGCAGGTTCTTGCAGCAAGGCTCCCTATTCTGCAGAGCAGTCCTCAACTAGAGGAAGCCATGGGCATTTCTCTGCGGGTGATCATCGATTACGGAGGACAATTATTATCAGAATCTGAACTTAGTGAGTTGGATCAGGAGCTAAGAGCTATTCCAATGAAAGGAGTCACCCAATGAATACGAAGATCAAACAACTGGTTGCAGCCATGACGACGGAGGAAAAGGCAAGCCTTTGCTCCGGAGAAAGCTTCTGGATGACCAAGTCAATCAATCGATTAGACATTCCGTCTATTATGCTAACGGACGGACCACATGGCTTGCGCAAACAGGCTGGCGACTCTGACCACCTAGGGTTGAACGCAAGCGTACCGGCGACTTGCTTTCCTACAGCAGCCGGATTAGCTAGTTCGTGGGACCGAGATCTGATTAGGAGACTCGGCGAAGCATTGGGACGAGAGTGCCAAGCTGAAGGCGTCGATATTCTGCTCGGTCCTGGCGCGAATATTAAGCGTTCCCCGCTATGCGGCCGAAACTTCGAATATTTCTCGGAAGATCCATATTTGACTGGCGAACTTGCTGCTGCGCATATCGAGGGCGTACAAAGTCAAGGAGTCGGCACGTCTCTGAAGCATTTCGCCGTCAACAATCAAGAGCATCGCCGCATGACAACGGATGCAATCGTTGATGAGCGAACACTGAGAGAAATCTATCTGACCGGTTTCGAGATCGCGGTTAAGAAATCTCAGCCATGGACGGTCATGTCAGCTTACAATCGGTTGAACGGCACATACTGCTCGGAGAACGAGAAACTGCTGACAGGCATTCTTAAGGAAGAGTGGGGTCATGAAGGAATCGTCGTATCCGACTGGGGCGCGGTCAATGAAGCAGTGGACAGCGTCGCTGCTGGAATGGAATTAGAGATGCCATCCAGCAGTGGAATCAGTCAAAGCAAAATCGCAAATGCCGTGGAAAGTGGGAAACTGTCCATCGAGGCTCTTGATCGGGCGGTCATTCGATTGCTAACCGTTATATTCAAAGCGGTTGACAACCGAAAAACAGGTACGAATTACGACAAAGAAGAGCATCATCAGTTGGCGCGCGAAATCGCTCGGGATTCCATGGTACTGCTTAAAAATGACGATAACTTGCTGCCGCTTAACAAGACAGGCAAGCTTGCAATAATCGGGGCAATGGCTGAGCAAGTCCGATATCAAGGCGGCGGAAGCTCTCATATAAATCCTACGAAGCTCGACAACATAAAAGATGAAATCGGAAAATCAGCGGCAGGCGCGGAAATTATGTACTCCAAAGGATATCTTATCGAAGCGGACGAAAGCGTTCAAGATTTACTGAACGAAGCCAAGCAAGCAGCAGCTGCATCCGACACTGCGATTTTGTTTGTAGGGCTACCTGACCGTTACGAATCCGAAGGATACGATCGTACACATTTAAATTTGCCGGCTAACCAGATTGAGCTGATCGAGCAAATCGCAACCGTCCAATCCAATATCGTTGTGGTTTTAAGCAACGGCTCCCCAATTGTCATGCCATGGCTGGGCAATGTTAAAGCCGTATTGGAAGCCTACCTTGGAGGCCAGGCGCTTGGAGGGGCAATTGCTGACTTATTGTTTGGTGACGCCAATCCGAGCGGTAAGCTCGCCGAAACGTTTCCTCAAAACTTAAAGCATAGTCCCGCACATCCCTTCTTTCCTGGTGAAGAGGACCGGACGGAATATCGAGAAGGAGTTTTTGTCGGTTATCGATATTATGAAGCAAAGGACATCCATCCACTCTTCCCGTTTGGTCACGGTTTAAGTTATACGACCTTCGCATACTCCGGGATTGATCTTGTTAAAAACGAAATAACCGACCAAGATACCGTGCAAGTCAGCGTTATTGTCAAAAATACCGGAGTGCTTTTCGGCAAAGAAATCGTTCAGTTATATGTGAAAAGCCGCCATTCAAGTGTCATTCGACCAGAAAAAGAGCTCAAAGGTTTTGTGAAAGTGGCATTAGAACCCGGCGAGGAGAAAAGAGTTACATTTACGCTGGATAAAAGAAGCTTTGCCTTTTACAACACAAATATAAAAGATTGGCATGCGGAAACGGGCGAGTATGAAATCGCAGTAGGCAGCTCATCTCGTGAAATTGCGCTTAGAGCGGTCCTGAAGCTGCATTCCACGACCGAAATCATTCCTGCTTTTCATCGGAACACGACGATTGGCGAGCTGATGGGAAATGCCAAGACGCTCCCGATTCTTGCCCATTTGCAAAGTATGGCTCCTTCGTCAGCAACTCCATCCGATGCGGTATCTCCAGAAATGATGGCTGCATCGATGAAATATTTACCCTTGCGAGCATTACTGTCTTTCAGTGGGGGAGCAATGACCGAAGATACGCTTGGCATGTTAGTTGAACAGTTTAATCAAGCTGTACAAAGCGAACAAGGAAAACAAGAGCGTCAGCATAAGAGCGGAGGAGATCATATGAGTTACAATGAAAATTCGAAACTGGGCGACTTGTTGGCTAACGATGCGGCCGTTGCTGTACTTGAGAAGCATCTTCCGGGAATTTCGACGAACCCGATGGCAAGTATGGGAAAAGGATTATCGCTCAAGCAGCTTTCGGCAATTCCCCAAGCGAATATGCCGCAGGAGTTGATAGCTGCGATCGTAGCGGACTTGGCCGGATTAGGCGTACAGGATGCTGGGACAGTATCCGGGGCTAAGACGGACACCTCCAACAATCTTGGTTTAATGGTTCCAAATGGGTCGGTTGCCGTAATAACAGGAGCAGGAAGCGGTATCGGCCGCGCTGCATCGCTGAAGCTTTCCAGAGCAGGTTATAAAATCGTGGCTGTTGACTTCAATGCGGCTACTGGAGAGGAAACACTCGCTCTTATTCGCGAGCAAGGCGGCGAAGGAATATTCGTGCAAGCCGACGTTTCGAATAACGATGACGTCGAACGTTATGTGAATACAGCAGTCGAAACGTACGGAAGAATCGACGCGTTCTTCAACAATGCGGGTGTGCTGCAGAAGTTTTCCATGCTTGAGAACATCGAGCTTGCCGAGTATGAGCGTATTATGAACGTCAACGTCAGGGGTGTATTTCTTGGCTTAAAACATGTTCTTAAAGTAATGGCAAAACAAGGCTTCGGCTCTGTCATCAATACGGCATCGACTGCGGGACTGCGCGCGGAGCATAGTATGGCTGCCTACACCGCAAGCAAACATGCGGTAATTGGACTCACGAAGGCAGCGGCGATAGAGTATGTGCGCAAAGGCGTCCGAATCAATGCGATATGTCCGGGAGGCGTTGACACGGCATTGACGCAAGCCGTTCCAGCTATGATGCAAGACAGCGGCTACACCCCGGAAGAGTTTCCGAACATGCGTATCGGACGTTTCGCTGAACCTGCAGAGCTAGCGGAAATGGTCGTATTCCTCGCATCCGGCAGTTCAAGTTATATGACAGGTTCAATCGTTGCGGTGGACGGCGGCTTGACTTTGTAATATTCAAAGCCTCATGTGGTAATAGAAGAAAAAGCATTGAAGAGAATGAATATAACGGAGGGGATCCGAATGAACTTCAATGAAAATACCAAGCTTGCAGATCTTTTGTCCAATGCAGATGCGGTTAAGGTACTTGAAAAACATTTGCCGACAATTACGACAAACGCAATGATTAGCTCGGCTGCTTCGTTTTCACTCAAATTGTTGGCTGCATTTCCTCAGGCGAATCTATCTGAAGAAATGATTGCCGCAATCGTTGCTGATTTAAAAATGATTACGTTTGAATCGAGCAGTGTCATAACGACGAATGCAGATAATAAAACAAATAAAATCCTGCAAACGATTAGAGAAGATGTCACCATCAAGTCAAAAGAACTTATTCAAATTCGCGATCCGTTCGTTCTGCGTAACGAGTCTGATCAACTTTATTACCTATATGGGACAACGGATAGAGATACCTGGAACGGACCAGGCCGAGGCTTCGATGTTTACCGAAGTAAAGACTTGGACCAGTGGGAAGGACCGTATCCCGCGTTTCGGCCGAAGCCTGATTTCTGGGCAACCATGAACTACTGGGCCCCGGAAGTTCACCAATACAAAGGTCAGTATTATATGCTTGCTTCGTTCAAAGCAAACGAATTTGCCAGGGGAACACAGGTTTTGGTTTCAAACGAGCCAATTGGTCCGTTCCGCCCTCATAGCAATATGCCGGTAACGCCTAAAGATTGGGAATGTCTTGACGGAACGTTGTATATTGATGAAACCGATCAGCCTTGGATGGTGTTTTGTCACGAATGGACGCAAATTGAGAATGGAACCATTGACGCGATACGACTAACTGAATCATTGGACGGCTCGGTCGGTGACCCCATTACTTTATTCGCGGCTACGGAAGCAACGTGGGTGAGCGAGATCAATCCCGGCGTTCCTTTCTATGTCACTGATGGACCTTTCATGCATCGCTGCAAAGATGGAACTTTGCTAATGCTTTGGTCTAGCTTCAAAGACGGAAAATATGCCCAAGCGATCGCAAAATCGGAGTCCGGTCAGATCCAAGGACCATGGATACAAAATGAAAATCCGTTGTTCGAAGGTGATGGAGGCCATGGGATGTTATTCAAATCATTCGATGGAGAGTTGATGCTGGCATTGCATTCACCTAACGACACGCCAAACGAGCGTGTGATGTTTATCAGACTTAGGGAGGCAAACGGCAATCTTTTTGTCGTATAAGTAACTTAACGAACGGATGGCGAAGCTGAATACCGGTTCGCCTGTTGAATGCAGGTGTCAAATGATGCCGTATATTGGTCGTCTCATCGGAGATGCCAAATATTTTTGTGTTTCAATATGGTTGTCTATGTCTGATTTCTAAAGACATAGACAACTATTTTTTTATTGTCATTCATTACTAAAGCTGAATAACACCTAAAAAAAACAGAACAAAAACCTGAATAATTAGCTGTATATGAAACAGCCTATGTAAGTTACGATGAATAAAACCATGGTGAATTAAAAAAGTACGCTAATCAAAAACAAGGGAGGAAATAATGGCATGCTTAAGGCTGTTGTTTTTGATGATGAGAATATTGTGTTGATGGCGCTGAGAGCGGTAATTGATTGGGAAAGCTATGGAATCGAGCTGGTTGGAACGGCCGACAATGGAATTGAGGCGCTTCGGATTTTTCGTGAGTTGCGCCCTGATATTGTACTTACGGATATTCGAATGCCTGGCATGGACGGCCTTGAATTAATCGAATTAATTTCAATGGAAGCGCCGGATACGATGTTTGTTGTTTTTAGCGGATTTAATGAATTTGAATATGTTCGCCGCGCTATAGGGCTTGGCGTAGTCGATTACTTGGAAAAGCCGGTAACGGTAGATAAAATCAAGAGCGCAATCGAAAAAACAATTAAACGCATCGTTCATCAATACGAGGTTAGCGCCATGAAATCCAAACTGGAAGAAAATCATATGGACTTGCTTGAAAAAGCAACTCTTGATTTATTATTGATCGGCGGGAACGCGCTCGAAAAATGGACTCAATTGCATGGAAATTCCGAATGGATACAAGGCGTTACCGTCCTGGCTTTTAACGATAAAAGCGATGAATTTACCGGAAATTTGATGAGCAATATTATTCATGTATCAAATGGCGCTGAACGTCTCGCCGTTATGGTTCATCACGAGATACCGACAGAGCCATTCTGGGAAACGTTGATGGAGTGGTCTAACGAAAGTACAGTGTTATTCGGCTCTGGCCGAACCTATGCTTCCGTTAGTGACGCACCAAAGAGTTATCGTGAAGCATTACGCGCACTTCGCTACGGCAGATTTATGAAGGAAACCGGATGGATCCGTATTCATGACATAGAAGGAAATACGGATTATACGAACGATTTAAGCAAGCACGAAGAAGCAGTTGTATTATCTCTAAGGACATTGGATAAGGATGCCTTGGACAAGGGATTGGAGTCGTTCGAGGTATGGATGGAGACACAAAAGCTCGATCCTGAAAAAGCCGAACATGAGATTTTAAAGTTGGTGTATCGCGGAATTGAAGTCGTAAAGGATGTTGATCGCGATATTCAGTTGCCCGGGATGATTATCCCGCATCAGGAACTGAGCGGTATGCAGACAAGAGTAGAAATGATTATTTGGTTGAAAGGCAAGCTGGAGCTGGTTATGGATTGGCTAAAGGCGAATCGCCCCTCCAACAAAAATATCGCCGTAGAAAAAGCCATTGTGTATTTGGACAATAATTACGGAAACGATGTGTACTTGCAGGAATTAGCAGAGCATGTCGGCTTAAACCCGACGTATTTCAGCCTTCTTTTTCGCGAGCAAATGGGAATCACATACATTAAATACCTTACGAATCTTCGTATTGAACACGCCAAGTCTATGCTGCTGGAAGGTATGCGAGTCAATGAAGTAAGCGTGAAGGCAGGTTATTTGAACCATAGGCATTTCAATGAAATATTCAAGAAACAGGTTGGCATGACGCCGGGGCAGTATAAGGACAAACATTCCTCCCGTTAAGGATGTAGATAGTGATGAAAATGAAAAGCATATGGAGCCGAATGAGATTCAAACGAGTTCGCAGCAGGATTCTTGCAGCCATAATCCTGTTATCGTTGCCGCTTATTATTTTACTAGGCCTCATTTCGATTAATATTTCGAACGATGCACTGATCGCGGTGAACGAAAAATCTAACAAAGATCAGTTAAGAACGTCCAGTGAAGTCGCAGATTTGCTTTTTCGCAATATCAAAAATTTGCATTGGTCACTTGTGAACAATGAGGAGATTCGAGATGAGCTAAGAAGTAATAGTCAGAATTCAGAACTACGGCCGGATGTTCAAACGCTTAGAACGACAACACGATTACAACGAATGGTCAGCAGCAGTTATGCGGATACGCGGTTTGTAACGTCCATCTGCGTGTTTGATTTGCAGTTTAGAACGTATTGCTCAGGGCGCTCCGATGATGCGGGTGCTTATGAGGGAGCGGATAAAGTTTCTCGGATCAAGGAGTCCGGTTGGTATAAGAACGCTTATGCCAATAAAGGGAAGATCGAGTATTTGCCTTCCGATTTGTTTGGTGAAACGAACGATACGTTCTCCACGGTTAAGTTGTTCCGTGATGCGGATAGCAATAGCGGAGAGCCTATCGGCATCCTGGTCATAAATGTGTCCAAGTCCATATTCCACAAAGTGTTTAATGCCAACGGCGCTGAATATGGCTCCTATATGGCGCTGGATCATTTGGAAGGAACGCCTATAGCCGTCTATAATAGCTCGTTCGATATTCCGTTAGGAGACGGAGAAATGAGCAAAGTAATAGGACAGCTAGAGGAGCGAGGGTACGTTATTAATTCCTTCTATAATCAGACGACGAAATGGACGTTGCTTCATTTGGTACAGAAGAAAGAACTGCTTGGAGAAGCAAAAAACATTAGGTGGGTGACAACTTTGATTGCCGCCGCCTTCGCTATGTTTGCAATAGCGGTATCCTATGTCATTTCCGGAACGATAACGCGCCCTTTGCTTCAGGTAAAAAAGATGATGCTGGATTGGACGAAAGGGGTTAAGCAGTTTCCGGAGGTTTTTGCCGAGGATGAAGTCGGAGTAATCGGAAATACCTTTAGACGAATCGCAGTTGAATACGACGAGCTGAACGAGAAGCTGGTTCATTCTGAATTGAAGGAGAAGGAAGCGGAACTCCGCGTCTTGCAATCGCAGATTAAACCTCATTTTTTGTACAATACGTTAGACTCGATGTACTGGCTGGCGTACCTTGAGAAAAACTACAAAGTAGCGGATATGGCTGTTTCGTTATCTGAAAGCTTTAAGCTCAGTCTTAATAAGGGGAAAGAAACGATGCCTATCTATAACGAGCTAAAACACATTCAGCACTATTTGAAAATTCAAAACATCCGTTTCACTGACCGGTTTAGCTACATTGAAGACGTCGACGATGCTATTTTAGCCATGGAAATGTTGAAATTGCTATTGCAGCCGCTTGTGGAGAATTCCATCTATCACGGGCTGGAGAGGAAAATCGGGAAAGGCACCATTAAACTGACTGGCCGCAAAGAAGGTCACTACGTGGTTTTTATAATTGAAGATGATGGAATCGGTATGAAGGATATATCGCAAGTCGAAAATGGTTTTGGTTTGAAAAACGTGAGAGAGCGACTTCAACTGTATTATGGACCGGACAGCTCGATGGAAATATGGAGTCAAAAAGACGTGGGGACAAAAGTTACTCTGAGATTTAATCCGATGCCACCTAAAGAAACCGGAACAAATACCTGAACAATGAAGCGCTTACAACATTTCTTGTACCGCTCTACAATAAAAGCAGCAGGAAGCTAGCAGCTTTCGAGCAAACGTACAGGGGGAAAGAACATGCATGTGATTAATAAAAAAAGATGGGCAAGTATACTAAGTGCTTTTCTTGTAGCTGCAACCGTATCCGCATGCGGGAACGGAAATACGAACGAGAATGCCGGCACCGACGCTGGGCAAAACGCGAATGCCGATAAGGAAGTCACGCTTACGCTTATGACTGGCAATACTCAGGATACGGTTAATACGGCAAATGCATTAATTGAAGGCTTCAAGAAGGTGAAGCCGAACATTACGATCGAACTAGAGACGGGTCCAGGGGGAACGGAGTTAGACAATCTCGTCAAAACCCGCTTGGCAACAGGGGATATGACGGACGTGTTCTTCTATAACTCCGGCTCGTTGATGAAAGCGCTAAATCCCGAAGAGTATTTGCTGGATGTGACGAATGAATCATTTATGGCTAACGTAATCGACTCTTACAAGCCAACCGTAGCGGTCAATGACAAAGTCTATGGAGTGCCTGCAGGGTCGACGGTTGCCGGCGGCTGGTTCTACAATAAAAAAGTGTACGCCGATCTAGGACTCGAAGTGCCAAAGACGTGGGCGGAGCTGATTGCGAATAACGAAAAAATATTAGCGGCAGGTATTACCCCGGTTATTGGTTCCTTCAAAGATACGTGGACTTCGCAAATTGTCGTGCTTGCCGATTTCTACAACGTGCAGGCGCAGGTTCCGACTTTTGCTGACGACTACACGGCACATAAAGCGACCAACGCAGGTACCCCTGCAGCATTGCGCAGCTTCGAGAAGCTTCAGGAGCTGAACGACAAGGGGTTTTATAACAAAGACAAACTGGCAACAACCTATGACGCCGGCATGAAAATGTTAGCGGAAGGAAAAGGAGCACACTATCCGATGCTTTCGCTTGCAACGCCGACTATGGCACAAAACTTCCCGGAGCTTATCGAAAATATCGGATTTTTTGCTCAGCCAAGTGACGATGCCTCGCAGAACGGCCTGACGGTATGGATGCCAACCTCCGCATACATCTATAAGGAGAGCGAGCATACCGAGGAAGCTAAGCAATTTTTAGCTTACATTGCGTCCGTAGAAGGAACGCAAGCGATTTCGGCTATATCGAAACCAGTCGGTCCTTACATCATTAAAGATGCGGTTATTCCAGATGACGTGCCGTCGCTGGTGAAGGAAATGCTCCCATACTTTGATTCGGGCAAAACAGCGCCTGCGTTAGAGTTCGTCTCTCCGATTAAAGGACCAAGCCTTGAGCAGCTTACGGTAGAAGTAGGCGCAGGCATCAAGAACGCTCAAGAAGGTGCTGCCGCTTACGACAAAGACGTTGAGAAACAGGCTAAACAACTGGGCATGGAAGGCTGGTAAGCCAGCGTAGCGATAGAAAACTCGAGTAGGAGGTTCGGCCCTGTGTCGCAAACGCAGGGCCGATTCACTTCAAGAGCTTAGGAGAGATACTCATGAACCATATTTTCAAAAAAACCTATTCTTATTATTTCTTATTGCCTGCTGCCATCCTTTACTTCATTATTTTTATTTTGCCCACGATCATGTCATTCTTTTTTAGCTTCACCAGGTGGAACCTCTCGGACTGGGAGTTTATCGGATTCGATAACTTTATCACCTTTTTTAACGAGCAGTCGCTTAGCATTGGTTTTAAAAATACGTTGATCTATGCAATAGTCACCTGCACTTTAAAGGTTGTTATTGGTTTATTGCTAGGCGTCCTTTTAACTTCGAATATATGGACCAAGCATTATTTACGGTCTGTTATATTTTTTCCTACCTTGGTAAGTACGATAGCCGTCGGCATCGTATTCAGCGTAATGATGCATCCAAGTCAAGGGATCATAAATACGGCATTGGATTTCATGGGCATTCAAGGTCCGGATTGGCTCGGAGACACTAGCATCGCTTTGCTATCCGTTGCGATGGTCGATGTATGGAAAGGTGTTGGGTTCGCGACTGTTATTTATATTGCCGGCATTCTCTCGATACCGAACGAATATTATGAAGCGCTTCAGATTGACGGCGGGAACGGGTGGCATAAGTTTTGGAATATCATCGTTCCATTAAGCCGTCCAGCTACGAATTCGGTCATCATTCTGGCCTTTATTGGCGGCTTGCGTTCATTCGATCTTGTATGGGCTATGACGAAAGGCGGTCCTGGATTTACGACCGACTTGATCGCGTCCATTATTTATAAGCAATATCAAGGCGGATTTTATGGTCTTGCTACAGCTGGAAACGTCATCCTGTTCCTCGTCGTTACCGCACTCGTATTTCCGCTGTATACGTACCTGAATCGTAAGGAGGTAGACTTGTGAGAAAGGTACGCAAGCTAGCGCTAGAACTAATCGGAGTTTTGTTCTCCATCGTTGCTTTCTGGATTCCGTTTTACTTTATCATCGTGAATAGCGGCAAAGATGCCAAAGAAGCTTCACTACTGAACCTGACTTGGCCATCCACTACGTACTTTTGGCAGAACATGAAGGCAGTCATTGAAGCTAGAGATTATATGCTGATTCGCGCATTTTTCAACAGTACGCTGCTAACGTTAGTATCGATTATTATACTCATTGTTTTGGCCGCCATGGCTGCCTATGTATTGCAGCGTCGTAAAGACCGGTTGACTCCGTTCATGAACTTTCTCATCTTGGCAGGTCTAATCATCCCGCCGGCCATTGTGCCAACGATCTGGGTTATGGACGGCATTGGTTTATTCAAAACGATGTTAGGCCTTATTTTAATTGAAGTCGCTTTAAGTTTTCCGTTTGCCGTACTGCTGTATAAGGGCTTTATGGCTGCTATTCCGCGTGAGGTGGACGAGGCGGCTGTCATAGATGGCAGCAGCGGCATGCGTTTGTTTTTCTCTATTATTCTCCCGTTGTTGCAGCCGGTTACGGCAACCGTAGTCGTCGTGTCTGCCGTTAATATTTTTAATGACTTTACGAATCCATTATATTTTTTGCCGGGTTCCAAAAACGTAACGGTTCAGCTTACGCTGTATAATTTCCAAAGCCAATTCACTACACAATACAACTTATTATTTATGAATATTTTGCTGATCACGATTCCGCCGCTCATCTTATTCTTACTGTTCAATAGACGCATCGTTGCGGGAATGACAGCTGGATCGGTCAAAGGCTAGGTTCGCAAAAAAAGCAAAAAACGGTTCAAAGGAGATAATGAGATGATATCCAATTTAACGATAGAATCCTTAACGTGTGAGTATCATAATTACTTATTAGGCAGTGATGTAGCAACTCCTAGATTCAGTTGGATGCTCGCAACCGGCAATCGACGAGGCGTGGTACAGGTTGCCTATCAATTGCAACTGAAGAAACAAGAAGATGATTATTCGGCACCGGTATGGGATACAGGCCGCTGCGAATCCGATCAGTCCCTTCATTGTATGTATGAGGGGCCGGCTCTCGAGACTCGTCAATCGTATCGATTTCGGGTAAAGGCATGGGATACTGCCGGCAACGAATCTCCTTGGAGCGATGAAGGAAAGCTTGAACTTGGACTGAAGAGCTCGGAATGGCAAGCAAATTGGATTACGCCCGAAGCAACCGTTATTCCGGTTGATTCCGAAGCCGCGTTTTTACTTCGTAAAGGTTTTAACCTTCGTTCCGACATCGTCGTTGGACGTGTATATGTAACGGCTGCAGGAATCTACGAGCTTTATTTGAACGGAAACAAGGTTTCAGAAGATTTATTTGCACCTGGGTGGACAAGTTACCATCATCGAATTCAGGTTCAGACTTACGATGTCACAAACGATCTCAAGGCTGGTGGCAACGGTATTGGCGTCATGATCGCCGATGGCTGGTATCGTGGCGGATTGGGATTTGATGGTCGTAACTATAGATATGGGGATCAGCGCGCGGCTCTGGTGCAGCTGCATGTTCGGTATTCGGATGGAACGGAAGAGGTCATTGCTTCGGACGCAACATGGAAGTCTGTGACAGGTCCCGTATTATATTCGAATATTTATCATGGAGAAACTTACGATGCGCGATTGGAACGAATCGGTTGGACAGAACCCCTGTTTGATGATGCGTCATGGGAAGCCGTCCAAACCGTCGATCTTGGATACGAACGATTGGTAGCTCAAGAAAATTGGCGGAACGCTGTAACAGAAGTTCTTTCTCCTGTTTCGACTTTTATTACGCCGGCAGGCGATCATGTGCTAGATTTTGGGCAAAATATGGTTGGCCGAGTAAGCTTCCGCGTGAATGCTCCAACGGGAACCATCATTACCATGCAACATGCCGAAGTGCTCGATGCGGATGGAAATATTTACTTTGGCAATTTGCGTACTGCGAAACAAGCGGTCTCTTATGTCGCGCGTGGCGGCGAGACCGAAGAGTATGCCCCGCACTTTACGTTCATGGGCTTTCGTTATGTGAAGGTAACCGGTTATCCGCTTCTGAACAATCACTTGCCGCTCGAGGCTTTCAAAGGTGAAGTCATCCATTCAGACATGAAGGAGTCTGGCTATTTCGAATGCTCGGATGAAAGAGTCAATCAATTGCAACGCAACATCAAGTGGGGGCAGCGCGGCAACTTTCTCGACCTGCCTACGGATTGTCCGCAACGGGATGAACGGCTGGGCTGGACGGGTGATGCTCAAGTGTTCATCAGTACGGCGCTATTCAATTATCAAGGAGCGCCATTCTTCACGAAATGGCTGCGCGATCTAAAAGCGGAACAGCATGAAGATGGAGGCGTGCCGTACGTCATTCCGGATATCGTTGGCGGATCGAGTTCCGCGGCATGGGGCGACGCGGCCGTTATTTGTCCATGGACCGTTTATCAATACTATGGAGATGTCCGGCTGCTTGGAGAACAATTCGAAAGTATGAAAAAATGGGTGGAATACATTCGAGCGCAAGGCGAGAACGAGTTCATGTGGAATACGGGATTCCACTTCGGGGATTGGTTGGCGTTGGATGCCAAAGAGAACAGTTATATTGGCTCAACGCCAACCTCTCTCATAGCAACCGCCTATTTTGCCTATTCCACGCGTATTGTGCGCGATGCGGCCCAGGTACTTGGACGATCTAACGAAGCGGATCGATATGGAAGACTTTACGAACAAGTTCGTCAAGCTTTCCAGGATGAATTTGTAACGAAAATGGGGCGCATTGCTTCGCCGACTCAAACGGCTCATGTGCTTGCGCTAGTATTCGATTTGGTCGATGATCAGGTGAAGAAACGAGTCGCAGCGGATCTCAATAATCTGATTGTGGAAAATGATTACCATCTCTCGACCGGTTTCGTAGGTACTCCGTATCTCTGCTTTGCATTATCGGACAACGGATATCATACGACAGCCGTTCGCCTCTTGCTGCAGGAAAGTTATCCAGGATGGCTGTATTCCGTATCCAAAGGCGCAACGACTATATGGGAGCATTGGGATAGCGTGAAGCCGGATGGCTCATTCTGGAGCGACGATATGAACTCGTTTAACCACTATGCATATGGAGCAATTGGTGACTGGATGTACAAATGCGTAGCAGGGCTTAATATGTCGCCTTCCGTTCCAGGATTTAAGCGTACACGTATCGAACCGCTATTTGGCTCGACGAAATTATCTTTTGCGAAGGCCGGGCATCATTCTATGTACGGACTTGTCGAATCCGGTTGGCGCTTAACCGGAGATCGCATGGAAGTGGAGGTACGCATACCTGGAAATACAACTGCCGAAATCGTTCTTGTTGGAGCTAAGATTGCTGATACTACCGAAAACGGGGTAACGCTGGATCAAACGGAAGGAATCGAGTCTATTACCGAAAACGAAAACCATTTGCTAATTGTCGTAGGTTCTGGTTCGTATCGTTTTCATTATTGTGCTGATGGACTATTCCGTGAATCTTATGACGCTAAGACCAAATTGGTAGAAATTCTTATGGACGAGAAGGCGACTGCCATTATTCGTGAACATGCTCCAAATCTGCTTGAAGGTGCGTTGGTTAATATAGCTAAGCCGCTGTCTCTTGAACAAATCGGCGATAATACGATGATGCGAGTGTCCAGTCATAAGCTCGCAAGGATTGTCGAAGAATTAGCTGCGCTCTAATAGCAACTCCAAAGGCAAAAAGGCATATTCCCCATTCTTAACAATGCCGCCTCTTTGAACAGCAATAGGCTGTTTAAAGAGGGGGCCGTCAATTACGGTTGTATGAAACTCTCCGCCTTCTCCGCACGGGTCAATCCCGCGAGCTTGCAGTTCTTTTATGTATTCGTGAGTGAGCGTTTGTCCCAGATCGTCCTCCCGCATCCCTAGCGATAAATTTACAGTAACCAGGATAGATACGAATCCTAGATTGATAAACTCGGTCACAGCCTCATAATGGTCCATCTCCCATAGCGGCATTGCAAGCTTTAAGCCGGCATTTCGAGTAACCTTGTCATGCCAACAGCCGTCAACAGGCATATCCAAGTCCCCTGTTACTAACACTTCTGCGCCTTGACGCTTCGCTTGTTCCAATAGCCCCATAAACACGGATTCATAGTCATCCCAACTTGCAGCCGCCGTATAAACGGGCAATCCGATCGATTCAGCTTGGGCGCTGATCAGCTCGGGAGGCATGCCATGGGATCTGGAACGTTTCCCTTCTTCCTCCAGCATGACAATGAGTCCGAGCGCTTCTCCAACCTTCATTGATTTATAAAGCGCCAGCATGCTGTCCTTACCACCGCTAAAAGAAGCTATAAATTTATGCCCGTAAGCGCCATTTTTCCAGTTGACCATATTGTCCATTCTTATCGTGCTCCTAGTTAAATTATCGTTCTCTTTATTATGATCCTAGAAGCAGCTGTTGGGAAGTGTACAAATCCGATTAGCCGCAGCGATATCAGGAAAGGTTGCGCTTTCGGCGACACCTCATTGTCGCTCTCCACTCAAAAGGTTGTTTGATTGGACGATTTTCCAATTCGAATGGGTCAGCTCTTATTCAGAGCGGACGTGTCGTTGAAACCTGTTGCGTGCCGGCAGAAAACAAATCAGCGACGTGATAAGGGCCGCTGCGACAAAGGCTGCCGATCCCGATATGGAGTGCGATACGGCGTTGGCGAAATGCAGCTTCGATGGTTCATCCGTATAGCCCGCCGCGTTAAATACGGTTATGAGCACAGCCAAACCAAACGAGGAACCGCTTTGATGCGCGACGTTGATCAAACCCGAAGCTGCACCGCTATCTTTAGGTTCGACATCCGAGAGTCCCATAAAGGTGAGCGGCTGGAATACCATGCCGGAGCCTATGCCCATGACGGCCAATAGAATGAACATCAGCGGAAAGAAATGAGCTTGCAACGAGACGATTTGGCTCGTCCATAGCGTGCCGATTATGACCAATAGCATGCCGGCCGTCAACACATTTCGATTCCCGAAACGTTGCACCAACCCAGGTATCAAGTACATCATCCCGAATTGAGCTCCCGTAAACGGCAGGAAAGCTAAGCCTGCTTCGAACGAACTGAAGCCGAGGACGTTTTGCAAATATTGCGGGATAAAGAAAAAGAGCGAAAAATTGCCGCACACGACCAAGAACCTTCCAAGATAAGCACCGGACCGCTGACGGTTCGCGAACAACCGGAGCGGGACGATCGGCTCTGCCGCTCTGGCTTCGATTAGAACGAATGCAGTCAACAAAACAATTCCTGCTGCAAGCCAAGTCCACGTTTCAAGCCCACTCCAGCCATGATCGGCAGCTTGAACTAAGCCGTAAACCAACGAAGTCATACCGATTACGGACGTCAACGCTCCCCAAATATCGAAACGCCCGGCTCTCGAATCCGTTTTTTGAATAAACTTCTGTACCAGATACACCAATGCCAATCCAATGGGTACATTAATAAACATCCCTACGCGCCAAGAAATGAAATCGGTAAAAAATCCGCCGAGGATGAGGCCGACACTGCCTCCGGCAGCCGATACCGCGCTGTACATCGCGATCGCTCTCGAACGTTCCTTCGCCTCTACGAAGCTGGCCGACAGCAAGGCAAGAGCAGCGGGCGTGGCCAACGCAGCCGCGAAACCTTGGCATGCACGGGAGATAAGTAGAAATTCGGCTGTCGGCGCCAAACCTGCCAGCAGCGAGGTAAGCGAAAATAATCCAATGCCCGCGACCAGCATTCTTCTGCGCCCCAAAAGATCGCCAGCCCGGGCACCGAGCAGCAGGAAGCCGCCAAACGCCAAAATATAGCTGTTCTGGACCCAAGTCAAGCTGGTCGTCGACATGCGGAGCGACCGGCCGATTTCCGGTATGGCCGTTACCATAATGGAAGCATCGAGTACGACGATAAGCTGACAGGTAATAATAATGGCCAAAATGATCCATTTGAATTGATTCATGAGGCAAGTTCCTTCCCTGAGTAAAGTTTTTCTTTCTAGGGATAGTATAGGCGGGAACGCCGGGAGGAAGTAGACCGTTCCTGTCGTGAAATTGCCTAAAGCTGCATTTCTGCAGACATCTTGTCGCAAAGCTTCGCTTTACAATATATGTCGATGCTCCTATAATTTCAGTGAAGGACGGGGGATGGATCATATGCTGCATCAAACACTGGAAGATCGTAATGAACAGGGGAAAACTGTTGAAATACAAGGTAATCAGTTGGAACGGCTCATTGCTGTGGCGGATCGGATCGCAATCGCGGATGGCCGAACGCCTACCGTCGTTCCCTTTCTTTCCATCGTCAAGCATAGTCGCGAAACGGTTCGCAATCCGGGCTTATTGACTCCTTCTTTTTGTCTGATCCTTCAAGGGCAGAAGAAGCTGTATCTTGGACAAGACATGTTTCTCTACTCAGCTGGAGATTATTTGGCATCGCTGATCGATATGCCGGCTTCCGCCCAAGTCATAGGCGCTACGAAGGATTCGCCCTACATGGGGCTGCGAATCGATTTTACGGCGCAAGAAATCGCATCCGTGGCGATGGAGGCGGAAATCGTCACGGAGTCGAAAAGGAATGGTCCCGGAGCCGGGGCTTTTATCGGCAAGTCGGATACCGGGTTGCTGGACATCTTTTTACGGTTGCTGAAGTTGATCGACAAGCCTAAAGACATTCGGTTTCTGTCCGATTTGATCAAGAAAGAAATGATTTACACCTTGCTGTCAGGCGATTTCGGGCATATGTTTTTCCAGAAGACGATCTTCGATCATAGTGCGGATGGCGTCGGGAAGGCGATCCAATGGATCAGACAAAATGTAGAACGTCCATTTACCGTAGAAGAGCTCGCGTTAATGTGCAACATGAGCGTCTCCGGGTTGCATCATAAATTCAAAGCGATCACGACGATGGGGCCATTGCAGTACCAGAAGCAGTTGCGTCTGCAGGAAGCCAGACGCCTGATGCTAAGCGGTTCCGTCGGAGCGACAATGGCAGGATCTGCAGTAGGCTATGAAAGTCCGTCCCAATTCAATCGGGAGTACCGGAGGCTGTTTGGCCTGCCTCCGTTGCAGGATATCAAAGCGTTGCGGGAATCTTCTTGGACCGGGGGATTCGAGGATGGTTAACAATAGCAACAAAACTGCTTGATCTTGAAAGCGCGACAACGCGTTTTGGGGCAGTGTCCCGGTTTCCGCGGGATACTGCCCCTTTTTTTAAAAAAAAGCTTGTCCGATTACGATGAAACGACCGTACGGTTAAGCCAAGCTTCGAGCGTTGTTGTCGTCAAACGCGCGTTGCCGCTAGGAACGAGCGAGCGGTCGTTCAGCTTCGTGCCGAAGTAAAGCGCGTTATCGTCGGTCACAACTTGGCGCTCGTCTTTCTCTGCCTGCAAGTAACGCCCGACCAGCTCGTCGATACGCATGCGTTCCGGACCAGCGAGCTCAACCGTGCCTATGACCGGGGGTTCGAGCGCAAAGTCGACCAACGCCGCGGCGACGTCGTCGGATACGATTGGCTGTACGAAGGCGTTAGGCAAAGTGACCGTATTTCCTTCGGTAGCCACGTAAGCAATGCTATTGATAAACTCGAAAAACTGCGTTGCTCTGACGATCGTATAAGGAATCGAAGAAGCCTTGATTAAATTTTCCTGAGCCATTTTCGCACGGAAATAACCGCTATCGAGAAGCTTTTCCGTACCGACCACGGACAAAGCCACATGATGCCTTACTCCAGCTTCCGCTTCGGCCGCCAACAGGTTTTGGGTCGACTTTTCGAAAAATGCCAAAACCGCATCGTCCTCGAACGACGGGGAATTCGCGACGTCCACGACAACCTGGGCGTTGCTAAGCGCTTCGGCAAGTCCTTCGCCGGTAACCGCATTAATGCCTTTCGAAGGCGATGCCGCGACCACCTCGTGGCCGATCTCTGTAAGCTGGCTTACAAGTTTAGATCCGATAAGGCCTGTGCCGCCTATAACTACGATTTTCATACAAATCCTCCTCATTTTTAACCGCTGCATGAATAAGACGACGCTCTGTTCCGTTCCGTGACAATATTCTACCCGACTTTACGAAATAATGCAGAATCGTTAAATGTCACAAAAAGGGTCCTTGATTTGTCTAAGGTTTGAAAGAATGGATGAGACGGAGGCGGAAGAATGGAGCAGTGGTACGGAAAATATAATCGGCTTTTGTTTAAGCTTGCTTATCAGCTAACGGGATCAGCGTCTGACGCGGAGGATGTGCTGCAGGACGTTTTTCTGAAAATATACGATGTCCCGCCGGAACAGGTGGAGCACCCTAAAGCGTATTTGTGCAAGATGGTCACGAACCGTTGCAAGGATTTGCAAAAATCAGCAATGAAAAAGCGCGAGATCTATTACGGAGAATGGCTGCCGGAACCGTTCCTGAGTTCAGGGGACGAGCAATCCATCGAACAGGTTGTGAAAGACGATTTGTTGTCCTATGCGATGCTTGTGCTTCTCGAGCGGCTATCCCCGTCGGAACGGGCGGTCTTCGTCCTGCGCGAAGCACTCGGCTTCGAGTATCATGAAGTAGGCGAGCTAATCGATAAAAGCGAACAGAATTGCCGCAAGCTGCTTAGCCGCGCGAGAACGAAAATGGGAATTGCGCCGGATGAACCGATCCATTCCGAAGAAGCCAGTCATAAATGGGTCGCAAATTTCATGGGAGCGCTCAAAAAAGGCGATCTGAATCAGATCAAGTCAATGCTGGCTCAGGACGTCGTGCTTGTTTCCGACGGGGGCGGCAAAGTAACGGCTTCATATCTGCCGGTCGAAACACGCGAGCTGGTCGCGCAGCTTCTGCTAGGTCGGCTGCGTCAGGCTTCGATGGTCAAAGGCAATGCAAGGATCGAAATCGTTCAGGTCAACGGAGTGCCAGCTCTTATATTTGGTTCGGCAGAGGGGGTTCATAGCGTTGCGATGATCCATGTCGAGGGGGGTAAGGCGCAAAAGCTGCATGTAGTCCGAAACCCGGACAAGCTGCAGCGTTTTCGCGCATTTCCTGTCTTTGGCGTTTCTTGAATCAACTCTCAAGCCATTAATCGGCTGATTCGGCGCAAGGGCCGATAGTACTGCAGTTATTCATATAGCGATCGCTTCTCCATGTTCGAATGGGAGGCGGTCGCTTTGTTTTTGCTTGCAACAATCATTGCCATGCATGATCCCCGTAAATAATGGAAAAAATATGCACGATCTTTGTACGGGCATAAAATCCATTGGATGCGAACGGGAGGTGCGTAGGATGTCGGATCAAGGAATGAATAGGACGGAGGGAAGCGAGGACGACCGGTTAGGGACGGACATCAAGCAGCACGCCGAGCGGTTGTCCGGCATTTTCTCCGATACACCGGATCTAATTTTACGCCATTTCCGCATTAAACAAACGAACGAGAAAGCCATTCTCGTTTACTTCGAAGGGCTAACCGACAAAAACTCCATTAACCATGACGTGCTGCTCCCGCTGCAGTTGCATGAAGGGAGCGGCACGCCGGGAGGCGAGTTGATTACGACGGTGGGCTATATCGATCCGGTCGTTAGCTGGTCGGAGATTGAGAAGAAATTGCTGCAAGGCAGCAGTCTTTTGTTCGTTGAAGGAAGAACCGAAGCGTTTGCCATGGATACGAAAGGCTGGCCGCAACGGGCCATCGAAGATCCGCAGTTGGAATCGTCGCTGAAAGGCGCGCATCAAGGCTTCGTTGAAACAGGCGGTCAGAACATTGCCCTGCTGCGCCGCTACATCCCGAACCGCGAACTGAAAATTAAACGGCTGCTCGTAGGGAAGCGAGGTCAGACGCCTATATCGATCGTTTATTTGGAAGACGTGGTGAACGCCGATTTTCTGGCCGATCTTGAGAAACGAATCCAAGCCATCAATACGGATGTGATTATCAATACGGGCGAATTGTCCGATTTTATCGAGGATAATCCGCGCTCGTTGTTCCCGCAATTCATCGCGACCGAACGTCCTGACGCGGCCGCATCGCAAATATTGCAAGGGAGATGCATCGTGATCGTCGACCGATCGCCGAGCGTGCTGGTGGCTCCGGTCACGTTCATGTCATTTTTTCAAAGCGTGGACGATTACAGCACAAGGTGGCCGATCTCGACCTTCATTCGTTGGCTGCGTTTGTTTGCTTTCTTCGTTGCGGCGTTTCTGCCTGCGTTCTATATCGCGGTTATCTCCTATCATTTCGAGATTATTCCGCTGAAGCTGCTGCTAACTTTGGGACAATCGCGGGGACAGGTGCCGTTTACGCCGTTCATGGAAGCGGCCATTATGGAAATTACGCTGGAAATGCTGAGGGAGGCGGGCGTGCGCCTGCCTGCTCCCGTCGGCCAAACGGTAGGCATCGTCGGGGGCATCGTCATCGGGCAAGCGGTCGTGCAGGCGGGCTTGATTAGCAATATCATGGTCATCGTCGTCGCTTTCACCGCTATTTCCTCGTTTATTTTGCCGAACTACGATATGGTAGCGGCCGTCCGTCTTATCCGCTTCATGATGATGATCCTCGCTTCCATGTTCGGATTCGTAGGGCTTATTGTCGGTCTGATGACGATGGTGGCGCACTTGATTTCGCTGCAATCGCTAGGCGTGCCTTACGGTCATCCGTTTGCTCCCGTTCGCTTCGCGGATTGGAAGGATACAGTCATTCGCGTACCGCTGTGGTTTATGGACAAACGGCCCAAAAGCACCTCCCCTAAGCAAGAGCGTAGACAAGCGGACAGCCGTATAAAAAAAGGGGACAAGCCATGATTAAGACAAAGGGCAACGAAATAACGACGATGCAGTTTATATGTCTTATCTCCGGCCTGCAAGTAAGCTTGCCCGTGCTTTCGATTCCGTCCAATTTATCCGATACGGCCGGAACGGACGGGTGGATATCCATCTTGATCGGATGGGCGATCAGCCTGATCGTCAGCCTGGCGATCGTCGGCATAATGAAAAAAAGGCCGCAAGACACTTTATTCGATCTCGCGTCCCATTATATGGGCAAGTGGGTCGGAAGAACGTTGGCGCTGCTTTTTATGTTTTATTTCCTAAGCTTAGCCGTCGACACATTGACAAGGTCGGTCCTCATTACAAAAATATGGCTGCTCGGCAACACGCCCATCTATTTGCTCATGGCTTTAATTCTTGTCCCAACCTATCTTGTTGCCTGCAACGGTCCGCGCATTGTCGGCAGATATTCCGAGCTCATGACGCTGATGTCTTTATGGATACCGTTCGTTTATTTGTTTACGCTCAAGGAAGCTAACGTACTGCACCTGTTTCCGATCTTGAAGCATGGAGTCGCACCGGTGCTTCAAGCGGTCAAGGATACGATATACCCGACGCTCGGCATAACGGCCGCTTTCGTCTTTTACCCGTATTTGAAGCATAAAGAGAAGGCGACCATGGGCATTTTGCTTGCCAATACGTTGACGACGGCCGCCTACATGTTCTTTACGTTGATTTGTTATCTTTACTTCAGTCCGGACGAAATCAATAAATACAACGAGCCGACGATCTCGATATTAAAATCGATCGAGTTCAAATTCATCGAGAGGATCGAGGTTCCGTTTATTTCCTATTATTTGCTTGTGTTCTCCTTATCCTGGATACCGTTTCTTTACTTGGCGACCTTTTGCTCAAGATGGCTTCTGAACAAGCCGGACAATCGCAGCCATTTGCGAATCGTATGCGCGGCTATCGTTGTCGGTATTTATTTTTTCCGTCCGACTTTCGGCTGGAGCAACAGCTTTGAGGCTTGGATCGGAAAGATCGGTTTTTGGCTGGAATACGCGTTTCCGGTATGCTTGTTCTTGGTTCTGGCGGTATATACGAAATGGAAAGGGAGACTTGTTCAATGAGCACGCTCTTTAGCAGGTTCGTCGGTACGTGCGTCGTCTGTCTTCTGCTTGCTGGCTGCTCCGATCAGCTAAGCCTAGAAAATGCGGCGACGCCACTAGCGCTAGGCATGGATTTGGATCAAAACGGTACTTTCAAGTTCTACTCCTCGGCGCCGGTGTTCAGTAAAAATATTAAGAAAAAAAGCGTCGAAACCGGCGGATCTGCCCTAACCTTGCGCGAATCCCGCGCCAAACAGGATGCTCAGCTGGCCGGAGCCGCGCAAGGACGGAACTATCAAGTAATCATCGTGGGCAAACGAATGCTGCAGCATGACGACTGGTTCAAAATGATGGATGTGATTTACCGCGATGCCCGGAATACGGTTACCGATCGGATGGTCATGTATGACGGGGCCGTGTCCGAAATCATCGCGTTCAATCAAGTGGACCAGCCCCCGTTGCCGATCTTGCTGCGCGGCATGATAGACTCGAACAGCTCTCGTTCCGAGACCGTTCATACAACCGCGCAGGAGCTGCATCGACAAATATACGAAACGGGAATAACCCCTTCGATCAGCGAGGTAAGGCTGCAGAACAATAAGGTCATTCTTTTCGGAAGCGCCTTGTTAAACCATAGAGGCAAATATATGGAGTCTCTTGGCCCGCAAGAGTCGATCTTGCTGAATATTCTTAAAGGCGATGCCAAGGCGGGCATAAGCCTTTCTTATCCAATGCCGGATAAACCGATGACGGGACCGTTTCATACGAATATCGTCAGCTTCAGCGCGGGGAAAGTAAAGGTGAAAGTGAAATCCGGCTATAAGCAAGGGAAATTTCATTTCGATATTACGCTCGCCTCGCTTATTACGTTGTCGGAGGAAATGTTTGCGTACAATATCGATCGCGACAATGACGAACTGGCGAGGAGAATCAACGAACAAAGCAAAAAACAGCTCGAGAAGCTGATCGCGAAATTCCAATCCCACCGGATCGATCCGATCGGCCTTGGTCTCTATGCAAGAGCCCATCATTTCAGGCAGTACGAGAAGGTGCAAGAACACTGGGGGGATGCTTTGGCCGATGCCGACATTTCCATCAACGTCAAGTTTGCGATCGGTGCGATGGGACCTGTTCAAGGGGGACTGAAGTAAAGTTATTCATAGACGATGGAGCAGCGGGCTGTTCGTATCTGGCGAGCAGGTCTTGTGCTTTCATGGATTCACGGTTTTTATGAGAGCGTCAATTGGCAGGCGAACGGTATTTTCGGCGATACTGGGTCGGCGTCAAGTGCACGCTCTTTTTGAATTGCCTCATAAAGTGAACCTCATTGTCGTAACCGCACAGCTCGGCGATCGTCTTGATGTCGTGGACGGAGTTTTCCAGCAAATGAAGCGCGAATTCAAGCCGGTTACGGATGATGTCGTTCATCACGGACACGCCGAATATTTCTTTGTACAGCTGTTGGAAATGCGATCGGCTCATATTCATGCTTGTCGCCAGCTCATCGATCGAATATGAAACCGAAGGGGAGTTGTAGATGACGTTCCGAAGATTAATAAACTGATCATAATGCTTGCTGATGTGATGGTTGGAGTCGATGCGCGTACGCATCTCGCTAAGCTTCATTAATAGGCAGCGTACGGTGGCATCCATAATCTCCCGCTTGTAAGGGCCGTTATGGATGTGTTCGGTTTGAAGCTCGTTCACCTTTCTGGAAATGTAAAAAGGGTCGTGAGCGGTTATGATCGTGTCGAGCGGCAGCCCAAGCTGCCCGCACAGCTCGTCCATTTCATCGGAATCGAAGTGGAACCAGTCATGAACCATAGGCTGCTCGATTACTTTGTAATATTGCTTGCTGTTGCGGCCATAAAGAATATAGCTGTTTTGTTCAGTGATGACAGGTTTACCTTGCAATTCGACTTCCATCTTGCTGCGGAACAGCACGAATAGGAAGTCCCCGGAACCATCCGGCCGATCGACGGTAAATCCATTCTCATGGGTGATGTTATAACCGCATCGTTTAATCTGGATCAATCGTGTTCCTCCGTTCATAATTGGACAATAAGTCAGTTAATGCCTATCATACATCATTTACGAAGATGAAATAAAGATAGAAAATAGGATGTGAACCAGCCAAAAAGGATGGATGATATTTCAGTTAAGAGGATGAGTGAAACAGATGGGCGCGAACACGGAAAAGTATGCGGGATATTTGTTCGCTTATTTCAAGGGCGAGCGGTACGAAGACGGGGAACAGGTTTATTTTGCGCTTAGCGAAGGCAATAACGCTCTCGCATGGAGAGAGCTGAACGGAGGCCGGCCGGTCCTTACATCTACGCTGGGAGAGAAGGGCGTTCGCGATCCGTATATCGTTCGTTCGCCGCAGGGCGATTCGTTCTATATGGTAGCGACAGATCTGCGCATTCACGGCAACGGGGATTGGGGACGAGCTGTCACGACGGGCAGTCGATCCATCATGGTGTGGAAGTCCTCCAATCTCGTAGATTGGTCCGAGCAGTCGATGGTTGAGCTTGCTCCGGAGGGGGCAGGCTGCGCGTGGGCGCCGGAAGTTTTTCTGGATAAAGGCTCCGACGTGTATTACGTGTTCTGGGCTTCCATGCTTGACGGCAATGACAAGGGAGGCAATCCGGAGGAGCGGTATCATCGCATGATGGTGTCCGAGACCAACGATTTTATTGCGTTCAGCAAGCCGAAAGTATATATGGATTACGGGTATTCGGTTATCGATACGACGATGATTGAAGACAAGGGCAGCGTGTACCGGATAAGCAAAGGACATAACATTATGCAAGAGTCGGGAAGCTCCTTCTACGATCCAACTTTTGAACTTATAAATGAAAGCGTTGAACAGCCGCATTTGCGTCAGGGCGAAGGTCCGATTATTTTCAAGTCGAATACGGAAGAAAAGTGGTACGCATTCATTGATGAATATGTAGATCGAGGTTATATTCCGCTGGAAACGACGGATTTAAGCTCAGGCGTATGGTCGTTGCCTGACCGCTACGCATTGCCGGCTTCGCCGCGCCACGGCTCGGTTATTCCGGTTACGCAGTCCGAATACGATCGATTATTACAAACATATGGGGGTTAATCGAATGACTAAACAACAGCAACCTACAATTATCGGCAAATGGGCAGACCCATTCTTATTGCGGGATGGCGATGATTATTATATGTACCCGACAGGGGACAGCCCAGGATGGGTATATGAGAAATTCCATGTTTTCCATAGCAAAGATTTGGTGAATTGGGACGGTCCTTACTTGGCGCTTGATCTGAACGATGTCGAATGGGCGAAGACGAGTGCTTGGGCTCCTGGCATCAACAAGTATAAAGGCAAATATTATATGTACTTCTCTGCGGAAGCGCAGATCGGTGTTGCCGTATCCGACTCGCCGCTCGGGCCGTTTAAGGATATTCTTGGAAAACCGTTGCTCACGAAGGATGAGTATGCTTGCCAAAGCATTGACGCCGATCTGTTCGTCGACGACGACGGTCAGCCTTATTTGCTTTGGGGACAAGGCAAGTGCTGGATCGTTCCGCTGGGCGACGATATGGTTTCTTTCAAGTCGGAACCGGTGCTGGTGTCGAATCAGTTCTATGAGCAGCGCGGCCAAGATCCTGAAGTATTCGATAGCGGCGTCTACAATGAAGGACCGCATATGCAGAAGATCAACGGTAAATATCTGCTTACGTGGAGCAACTATGACACGCGCGATCCAAGATACCAAATTTGTTACGCAACGGCCGACCATATTTATGGTCCTTACGAGATTCCGCAAGATAACCGCGTCACACGCCCTTCCGATACGTACTTCGGCACAGGCCATGCTTCGATGGCGGAATATAAAGGTGATTGGTACTTGTGCTACCACCGTCTTATTGACCCGGCGACTGGCGTTTTGCGCGAAACATGCATCAGTAAAGTTGAATTCATCGAAGGCAAGCCGGTTGTTGATGTAGATCACTGGTTATCTGTTGATGGAGGAGAAGCGAAATGAGCAAGCCGCAAGGAAAACTGACGATCCACACGCAGCAGCGGGGAGCTGAGCTTGGCGATTTGTTCGGCATTTTCTTCGAGGATTTGAATCATGCAGCCGACGGCGGGTTGTATGCGGAGCTGGTGCGCAACCGTTCCTTCGAGTTCGATCCGATTGACCATCGGGATTTCCATGCGCTTACCGCATGGGAGAAGGTAGAGAGAGGCGGCGGGAAGGCGGAGCTATCGATTGAGCAATCGGATCCGTTGAACAGAAGGAATCCGCATTACGCCGTTATTGCGATTCATGAAGCAGGCGACGGTGTCGGTATCTCGAATAGGGGCTTTAATTCTGGTATCCCGGTACAAGCCGGAGAGGAATATCGGTTCTCCTTCTACGCAAGGCGAGACGCGAGTCTGGACGAGCCAGTCGTCATTGCCATTGAAAGTAAAGAGGGCATCGCACACGGGAAAGCAACTGTTATCGTGGATTCGTCCGAGTGGAAACGATACGAAGCTTCGATAACAGCCGGCGAGACGGATTATTGCAACAGGCTTACGATTACGACGGGCGGCACAGGCAATCTGTATGTGGACATGGTCTCGTTGTTCCCCGTTCGTACGTTCCGAGGACGTACGAAAGGGCTGCGCGAAGATATTGCAACGCTTTTGGCGGATCTGAAGCCGAAGTTCATGCGCTTCCCGGGCGGCTGCCTCGTGCATGACGGCTCGTTGAATTCCGATGACCGCAATTCGATGTACCGTTGGAAGAACACCATTGGCCCAGTCGAGCAACGCCCTTCGAGGAGGAACAATTGGAGCTACAATCAAACGCTTGGCTTAGGTTATTACGAGTATTTCCTCTTCTGCGAGGATATTGGCGCGAAGGCGATTCCGATCCTGCCGGGCGGGTACGACCCGCATCATAAGCGGATTGTGCCAATAGACGAGCTTGGTCCATGGATCGACGATGCGCTTGATCTGATCGAGTTCGCCAATGGCGATTCTGATTCGGAGTGGGGGGCAATTCGAGCTGAGCTTGGCCATCCAGAGCCGTTCGGACTGGAGTATATCGGCATCGGCAACGAGGAGGTCGGCGAACCGTTCTTCGAACGATATACGTACTTCCATCAAGCGATCAAAGCGAAATATCCTGCTATCAAAGTCATCAATTCCAGCGGTCCGTTCGCCGCCGGAGGGGAATACGAGCGAGGCTGGCAGTCGGCGCGGGAGAACGGCTCGGATCTCGTCGACGAGCATTACTATCAGTCGCCGGAATGGTTCCTAGCCAATGTGGACCGTTATGACGGATTCAAGGCGGATGAGCCGAAGGTGTTTCTAGGGGAATACGCCTCGTGGGGCAATACGTATTACAATGCGCTCGCGGAAGCGGCATTCATGACCGGCTTGGAGCGTAACGCTCATGCGGTCGGTCTTGCCTGCTATGCGCCAATGCTCTGCAATGTCGATTATGTGAACTGGAAGCCGGATCTTATTTGGTTCAACAACCATGAGGTGTTCGGCACAGCGAACTATTACGTGCAGAAGCTGTTCATGCACCATCAAGGCGAGCGGCTGCTCGGTATCGAGGCGAGCGGCTTCGAGAAGCTGGATACGGCAGAGATCCAGCCGATCCAGGGCGCGATCGAGCTCGGGACAGACGGCAGCAGCGTTGTATATTCCGACGTGAGAATCGTCAATAACGATACCGGTGAGGAGCGGGCTTTCGAGGGCTGTGCGGCCGAGCTGTCGGATACCGCGGAAGCACGTCTTGCGGGTACGGATAAGCGTTTTGAACGGTTGGACGTTGTGGATTGGTCGAGCTATACGCTGTATGCGACGGCAATGAGAACGGATGGCCCGAAAGGCTTCGTCGTATCGTTTGGCCAGTCGGATGACGATAACCGCTTATACTGGGAAATTAGCGGCTGGCAAAATCAAGACTCCATGATCAGCTCCCGTGTGAACGGACGCAGTTCCTGCTTAACCCAAAGCTTGTTCACCGTCGAGAATGACGTCACCTACAAGCTTGCGCTTGAAGTGTCGGGAAGGAAGATTCGCGCCTTCATTAACGACGAGCTGATGCACGAGACGGAGGATAAGATTGCCGTAATCCAGCCGCTCTACTACTCATCCAGCACAGAAGATGCTACTGGAGATACGATCGTCAAAGTCGTCAATATGCAGGAAGCGGCAGTATGTGCAGAAATCGCTTTGGAAGATTTGCAAGCGGCGGATGGGCTGCGCCATGTTGCCAGCTACGAATTGTCAGGTCATATGCCCCAGGACGAGAATAGCTTCGAGCAACCGCAGAAGATTGCGCCTGTGGAGCGCGAGTTCAAGTTCGATGGCAACAGCTTTACTCATCCGTTCCCCGCGCACTCCGTCACTGTGTTACGTATAAGTTAGTTCGCAGCATAGAGCTGCTTAATGAGGCTAACCTGCCAGGTCCTAATAGACTTGGCGGGTTGGCCTCTTCTTATTCGTTATGGCCAATTCGCCCAACCAACGCTTGCTTGTAGTCCTGAGCTATTCACGGTACAATCTTGAATTGTAGTTTCGCGAACTTTACGGAGGAGGAAGGCTCATGCATAAGGTACTGATTGTAGATGATGAGATTTTTGTGCGTAAAGGTGTAATTAATCTAATCGATTGGTCGTCGTTGCAATTCGAGATTTGCGGCGAAGCGGAGAATGGGCTCGAAGCATTGAAGCTGATCCAACTGTTAACCCCGGATCTCGTCATTGTTGATATAAGAATGCCCGTGCTTGACGGTTTGGAGCTGATTCGACAGGTGACTGCGGAAGGAGAGCACCAACCGATATTTGTCATTCTAAGCGGGTATCCTGATTTCTCGTATGCGCAGCAAGCTTTCCGTTACAATGTGTCCGATTATATTTTGAAGCCGGTTGATGAGACGGAGCTTACAACTGCCTTAAAAAAGATAGCGAATATCATGAATCAAAGACAGCTCCTATCGATGACAAGGGAAAAGCCGCTTGTCGAAATCGTAATCGAAAGCTTGGTTCAGGACGAGCCGGACGACCAAGTAATGGCGCAAATTGCGAATACGCTTGAGCTTACTCTCTCCGCCCCCTATACCTATGTCATCGTAGAATTCCAAGATGAGCTTCCTCATAGGGGAATTGACTATTTGATCCCGTTGCAAACGGAGCTCCAGCAGTATTTCCTTCTCGAGAGACAACCCCTTCTTATTCATGCTCGCGATTACAATCAATACGGCTTTATTGTGCCCCCGCCGCGGTCGATGGAGGGGATTGATTATAGGAGACTGCTTCAAAGATTGGAGAATAACCACTCAACGAAAATTGCGTTGTTTATCGGTCATACGGTCGAACACTTGAAACAGATCGTTCATTCCCGTAAGAGCGCAGACGAATGTTTGAATTATCGGTTTGCCGCAGGCTTTAACGGTATCTTTATGGCTAACGAACTGTTAGACATGTCCTTGTATTATTTTGATGTAGATGAAGAACTGCACAGCAAGCTGATCTATGAGGTTGAAGCCAATCGAGTCGAAGGGTATAACAGCGCTATCGATGCGATTTTCATAGCTTTTCAGGAGCGATACTTCGCTCCCGGAGCAGTTGCGAATACCGTTAGGCGAAGCATGATTGCAACAATCAATATTATCCGACAACTGGACGGAACGGAGCAAAATCTAGAATGGTTCGAGGAACTGCTTAATTGGCAGAGGAAATACCGTAATCTGAATCAGCTAAAGCATGTCTTCAAAAATTTCATAGAGGAAGCTGCAGCGTATATCGCGGAAAAACGAGGAGATAAAGGCGAAGGAAACATTGAAAAAGTGAAAAAATATATTGATGGACACTTCAGGGAAAATATTTATCTGAAGGGCATTGCTGCCGAGTTCCATATGAATCCGATCTATCTTGGACAGCTGTTTCGCAAAAATTACGGTTCATACTTTAATGAATACCTGCTTTCACTCCGCGTCGAGGAGGCGAAGCGTCTGCTTCGCCAAACGAAAAAACGCGTCTACGAAATCGCCGAGCAAGTCGGCTTTCAAAACGCGGATTACTTTGCCACCCAGTTCGAGAAGCTGGAGAAAATGACGCCGACAGATTATCGCAATAAGATGATCGATCAAAAATAAAGGAGGCCCGACGTGCTCAATTTTCGATTGCACCATTTAAAGCTCAGAAGCAAATTGATCCTCATCTATGTCATATGCGTGTTCATACCGATTGTGCTGACCAATGTGATGTTCTATCAGGTGACAACCATGAACATCAAGAACCAGAAGACTGCGGATGCGGAAAAAGCGATTGCTTTGTTGCAATCCGAATTAAAGGCCCTGATTGACGATGCTGCAGGTATTTCATATTTATATTCGATCGATAATCAGCTGAGCCTTCTTCTGAATAGCGATCATACCTCGTACGATCGTTATGTAGAATCGCTAAACGGCGTATCGAGTCTGTTCAATCGCGCAGACAAGGAGTACAAAACCATCAGCTCGGTTACGATCATGAGCGACAACCCCGCGATTCTAACCTCCAGTCATATTATCAAGCTCGAGGATGAAATGCGGGAAACCAACTGGTATCGCCAAAGCGAAGAATACAATAATACTTATCCTCATCTGTATGTATCATCGGGCGGTATCAGCGTTATTCAGAGGCTATCGGATCGCCGATACGATTCATATGAAAATGTGATCAAAATCGACTTGAATGAAAATTACATAAAGCAAATATTCGATTTATCCGGCTTTGAAGGCGACATTTATTTGCTGGATCCGTCAGATCAGGCTCGTTACGGCCGTCTGGCAAGCGGTCAGCCAAGCGGGCAGATCACGTCTGATCGGGCGCTTGGACTTGATGAAATCACTAAGCCGAAAAAGGCAATCATTATTAGCAAGTTATATCAATCTAATCGTTATCTGGGGGGCTGGAAACTGTACGGCGTTCTTGACGAAGAGAAAATCTTATACGATGTCAGACAATCGGGGCAATTTATCCTATGGTTTGCAGGGGTTAACTTCCTCGTGCCTACAATCGTAATTTTAATATTCTCCCGCTCGATCCATACACGAATTCAAGCTATTCTGAAGCGTATGAAATCTGTCAAAAGCAAACATTTTGAACGGATTCCCTACAGCCGGGAACGGGATGAAATAGGCGAACTAGCCGTGGAATACAATCGGATGAGCACTCGGATCGAAAACTTGATCAATGACGTGTACGTTTCCGAGATACAGAAGAAAGAACTGGAGCTGCGACAAAGACAAGCCCAGTTATACGCGCTTCATAGCCAAATCAATCCGCATTTTTTATTCAATGCGCTTGAAACCATTCGGATGCGAAGTTTAATGAAAGGCGAATCTCAGACGGCTAAGACGATAGAGAACATGGCAAAAATTTTCCGAAAATCGATTTTATGGAAGCGAAGCTTTGTTACGATCCGCGAGGAATTGGAGCTAATCGAGTGCTTCCTGGAAATTCAAAAGTATCGTTTTGACAGCAAGCTGGAGTATCATATCGAGATCGATCAATCCATTATGGATATAGAAATTCCAAAAATGGCATTTTTGCCATTCGTGGAAAATGCGAGTATTCACGGCATCGAGAATATTCTCGGCATTGGATATATTACGATTCAGATCGCGAAAGAACAGGAACAGATCATCTTTGTCATCTCGGATAACGGGGTGGGTATCGATCAAGCGAAAATCGATGAACTTCACCGCTATTTACACGAGGATGCCGACATAGGCGATTCCATAGGCATGAAAAATGTCATTACTCGTCTAAATATATACTACGGAGAATCGTTCAGCTTCGAAATTTCGAGCGATCTTAATAAAGGAGCACGGATTACGCTGCGATTGCCGATTACACATAGATTATAGATTCGCTAAATAAGTTCACAACTATTCAAAGACCGATCTAAGGTTTGCTATATAACAATCGTTTACTTTTTATCCTAAACTGAAAGTGCTTACATCACATTAAAAGAAGAAAGGGGTTAGGAAATGCGCAACAAAAGATGGCTGAAAACCAGCCTGGCCATACTAACGGCCACAGTAGTTCTCCTTGCCGGTTGCTCGTCGAATAATGACGGAGGAGGAAAAACAAACAACAAGAACAACACGAACAACAGCACCGCGACTGATGACAAGACCGGAGAAGTCAGCAAAGACCCGGTCACCTTTACTTATTTCGGATTCGGAACGAATAACGACGTACTGGCAAGCGAAACAACGATCGGTAAAAAACTTCAAGAACAAACAGGCGTCGATTGGAAAATGGAGTTTGTCGTCGGCGACCCAAGCACCAAGGCCGGCGTCATGATTGCCGGCGGCGAATATCCGGATGTCATCTCTCCGGTAGCTGAACTTGCAAAACTATTGGATGCAGAAGCGTTAATCCCGCTCAATGATTTGATCGAGCAGCATGGTCCTAATATTAAGCGCGTGTATGGCGATTATATGGACAAGATCACGAATGAAGACGGAAACATTTACATTCTTCCTTTCACTGCCAACATTGGCGGTTATTTGACGGAGCCGGATGCGGGCAGCAGCATCTGGATTCAACGCAGAGTGCTGAAAGAGTTCAACTATCCGGAAGTTAAGACACTTGATCAATATTTTGAACTGATCGAGAAATATAAGGCTAAGTATCCGACCATCGATGGAAAAGATACGATTGGCTACGCTACTTTCGCAGGCGAGCCTGGCCAATTCTACACGATAACGAATGCACCTATGCATTTAGCCGGATATCCGAACGACGGCAATGTTTTGGTTGACCTGAAGACGCATGAAGCCAAGCTGTACCAGGGAACGGATTATGAGAAAAAATGGCTGCAAAAGCTGAATGACATGTACGTAAAAGGTTTGTTCGATCCAGAGAGCTTCACAGCTAACGGGGACCAATTCATGGCTAAGCTGACTTCCGGCCGTGTGCTCGGATTCAGCGGCTACATCTGGCAGATCGGTAATGCGATCAACAACCTGAAGGCAGCAGGCAATGACGATCTGCGTTACGTATCGCTTCCGATCGTATTCGACGAGAATACGACAGATGCTTACATGGACCCGCCTTCTTTCGTCAACAACCGAGGTCTCGGCATCAGCGTGAGTGCCAAGGATCCGGTTCGAATCATTCAATACTGGGATAACCTGCTTACGGACGAGAACCAGAAGCTTGTCCAGTGGGGCGTAGAAGGCGACTCCTATTCAGTGAACGAAGAAGGCCGTTTCATCATGAGCAAAGAGCAATTGACGAACCGTAACGATAACGAGTTCAAACGCAAGTACGGCTGGGCTTACTTCGATTATGAATGGCCGCGTTACGGCAACAACTCCGTATACGAGGACGGCAATGCGCATGTGCCATTCAGCCAACCGGAAGTAGCGGATGTCAACTATACAGACGGCGATCGTACATTGCTTAAAGCTTATGGAAGCGATACGTTCTCTGGTTTCTTCGCCCAACCTGTGGAAAGACCGTGGTATCCAGCCTGGAGTATCGAGAAGGCGCAAGGATCTCCCGAAGATATCTTCAATCAGAAAGCAGGAGATCTTCAGCAAAAATTCTTTCCTAAGTTAGTGCTTGCTTCCGAAGGCCAGTTCGAGTCCGTCTGGGCCGATTATCTCAAAGACTTCGGCAAATTGGATGCAGCCGGCTTCGAAGCATTCATGACCGCCAAGGTGAAGGATCGCGTCGCTGGTAAATGGTAAGTGCAAGCATGCAAAAAATCATGTAATCCAAACGGGAAAAGTGAAGCCATTCACTTTTCCCATCTACTTATGCTTAGTGAGAGATAAGATTTTGCCGGAAGGGAGACGTATCGGGTGGAGAAACATAGCGTGCAATTGACAGGAACGTCTTCAGGCGATTCGCGCCTAAGGGCCTATTTCAAAGCATTATCCAAGCAGAAAATGCTGATGCTGATGTCGCTGCCTTTTCTTGCATGGGTAATCATTTTTAAATATGTTCCGCTCTGGGGCTGGACGATTGCCTTTCAAAAATATCGGCTTGGCAGAGATATATTCGACCAAGCTTGGACGGGATTGGATAACTTCAAGTTTTTGTTTAAGGAAGAACAGTTTTATCTAGTCTTGCGCAATACGCTCGTAATGAGCTCTATTAATCTGGTGTTAGGATTCGTAACCGCTATTGTATTGGCGCTTCTCTTGAACGAGCTTCGAAAAATCTTCTTCAAGCGAACGGTCCAGACGATTAGTTATTTGCCCCATTTCATTTCGTGGGTCGTTGCGGCTAATATCGTCCAGACAACGCTCGCTCCGGAAGGGATCTTCAATGAATTGCTCCTCCAGTTCAATATCATCGACAAGCCCGTTCTGTGGCTCGGCGTCGGCGAGTATTTCTGGAGCATTCTAGGCGTGACCGAAGTGTGGAAGAACATCGGATGGAATACGATCATTTATTTGGCCGCCATTACGACGATTGATCCTACGCAGTACGAAGCAGCCGAAATCGACGGCGCCTCACGCTTACGGCGAATGTGGCATATTACGCTCCCGGGCATGAAACCCGTCATTGTCATCTTGCTCATTATGAATCTGGGCCATATTCTGGAGTCCGGCTTCGAACCGCAGTACTTGCTTGGCAATGGCATGAATGTTGAATATTCGGAAAATCTTGATATATTCGTATTAAAATACGGGATACAAATGAATAACTATGGCTTGGCGACGGCAGCAGGTATGTTTAAGACCGTTGTCAGCTTCATCTTCTTAATCGTTGCCAACAACCTTGCCAAACGTCTTGGCGAAAGCAGATTGTATTAGATGGGAAAGGCGGCGATACGATGAAAAAAAATAATTCAGCTCGATATTCTTCGACGGGCGATCGAATATTCGATGTGTTTAACTACAGCTTCATGATTATTCTTGTCATCTTCACTTTGTATCCGTTCATCAATATGCTTGCTTTGTCGTTTAACGATGCCAATGACTCTATTCGTGGCGACATCTATTTTTGGCCGCGTGAATGGACAATTCGCAATTATGCATATGTGTTTGGTGAATCAAACGTGTTCTCTGCAACCTTCATCTCCGCAGCGAGGACAATCGTCGGGACAATCATTTCCGTATTTTGTACAGCGATGCTTGCTTATGCGATCAGCCGTTCCGAGTACAAATTGAAGAAGTTCGTTTCCGTTACCTTCATTTTCACGATGTACTTCAGCGGCGGATTAATTCCGAACTATCTGCTCATTAAAGAGCTCGGCATGATTAACAGCTTCTGGGTCTACATTATTCCGGGTATTATCGGCGTATTTAACATGATTGTCATTAGGTCCTTCATAGAAGGCTTGCCGGAGGGAATCATGGAATCTGCCAAAATCGACGGCGCGGGGGATCTGACCACGTTTATCCGCATCGTGCTCCCGCTTACCGTACCGGCTCTTGCTACTGTGTCTTTGTTCGTAGCGGTATATCAGTGGAATTCCTGGTTTGATGTATTTCTGTATAATTCTTCGAGGCCTAATCTAAGCACGCTGCAATATGAATTGATGAAGATTTTGTCCACCACCAATACAAGCGCCACTGCAGCCGACCAATATGCGGATGCGCAAGGAAATGCGCAGATGGTTACGCCGACTTCGATTCGCGCTACAATGACGATCGTTGCAAGCGTGCCGATTATTTTGGTCTATCCATTCCTGCAGAAGTATTTTGTCAAAGGTATGGTCGTTGGCGGAGTGAAAGGGTAATAGAGTCCATATAGGCTAGAGGAGTGGAAAACATGCTTATGAAGAAACAAGGCGTAAATCCTTACTTGCCGTCATGGGAGTATATTCCTGACGGAGAGCCGCATGTCTTTCAGGATAGAGTGTATGTATACGGATCGCATGACCGCTATAACGGGCATGCCTTCTGTCTGAACGATTATGTATGCTGGTCGGCGCCAGCCAACGATCTTGCGGAATGGCGATATGAAGGCGTCATTTACGAGAAGACGGACGATCCGCTGAATCCGGACGGACGCATGTGTCTCTATGCGCCAGACGTCACCTGCGGTCCGGATGGGCGCTATTATTTGTATTATGTCCTAGACAAGGTGTCCGTCGTCTCGGTCGCGGTCTGCGATACGCCGGCTGGCAAATACGAGTTCTACGGTTACGTGAAGTACGCCGACGGAACGCGCTTAGGCGACCGTGCGGGCGATCAACCGCAATTCGATCCAGGCGTCTTGACGGAAGGCGACCTCACTTACCTGTATACTGGATTCTGCGCAATTGGCGACAAGTCGCGCAGTGGCGCGATGGCAACGATAATCGGATCGGATATGCTTACGATTATCGAAGAACCGACATTCATCTTGCCAAGCGAGCCGTATAGCAAGGGAACCGGGTTCGAAGGACATGCTTTTTTTGAAGCGCCATCCATCCGTAAGCGGGGCGACACGTATTACTTCGTCTACTCCTCTGAAGTCATGCACGAGCTGTGCTACGCGACTAGCAAGCATCCGACGAAGGGCTTCACATACCGCGGGGTCATCGTCAGCAACAACGACTTGCATATCGATACGTACAAGCCGGCAAACAAACCCATGTATTATGGCGGCAACAATCACGGGGGCATGGTGGAAGCGAACGGGCAATGGTACATGTTCTATCATCGACATACGAACGGTACGAGCTTCAGCCGACAGGGCTGTATCGAACCGATCAAGTTCCTTGAGGACGGCACCATCCCGCAAGTCGAGATCACGACAAGCGGCCCGAACGGCGGACCTCTTGTCGGACGAGGCGAGTATCCGGCATATCTGGCTTGCCATCTGTTCACGAATAAGGATGAATTATATACAGGCACGTACGGCGCGTGGATGGACGGCCGATTCCCGAAAATAACACAAGACGGCAAGGACGGGGACGAAGAGGTCGGTTACATCGCGAATATGCGTGATTCCGCAACGGCGGGTTTCAAGTATTTTCAATGCGAAGGCGTGAAGCGCGTCAAGATCAAGGCTCGCGGTTATGCCCAGGGCAGCTTCGAGGTCAAGACTGCATGGGACGGTCCGTCGCTCGGATCGATTCCGGTCGACTTCACGAACGTATGGACGACGTATGCGGCCGACATTACCGTTCCGGATGGTGTTCAAGCCTTGTATTTCACGTATACTGGCATCGGCAACGTGAGTCTGGCGTCGTTCACTCTGGAATAGGCCAATGAAGCCTGACGAAAGGAAATTGTCCCCCGAACAATCCGTCACTGTATTACGCATACGTTAGTCCGCAGCAAAAGAGCTGCTTAATGAGGCTAACCTGCCAGGTCCTAATAGACTTGGTGGGTTAGCTTTTTTTTGCTGTGTTTTGCTCGACAAGATATCATAAAACGAATGCGGCGCGGATCGTGTCGCATAAAGGCGAAAGATGAGAATGTTCGGATATTAGTAAATACTCCCCTTGTCGAATGATAGTTTTTATGACATCATGAGCCTTACAATTATCTTACTTATCTGAAAACATTGTAAAGGAGCAACGCTCATGACGAAGTTCAAAGGCGGAGACATTCCACGGGAAAAAGTAAAAATGGCTAAGCACTATCCGTTCTATATTGGGGATACGATAGGCGTGACAAGCTATTATCAAAAGCTCCATTGGCATGATGTGCTAGAGATAAATTTCATTAAATCAGGCACGGGCTACTATATCATTAACGGTCAGAAATTCGAGTTTCAGGAAGGCGATATTTTGCTCATCAACTCCAATGATTTGCATTGCGCTTATGAAACGAAGGATCTCGTTATGCAAGTGGCTTCATTCGATCCTGCATGGCTCATAAGCAGCCTGCGCCTCGATCCGGAGCTTCTTAGTCCATTCCGCGAAATGGGGGTAAATTTCTCGAATTTGCTCGATCGCAAGCACCCGCGAATACATACGATGAGAGCGCTGTTATTAGAGCTGCAAGAGGAGCATGAAAGCGGTGAACGTTCTTACACGACGATCGTATATGCACTGCTGCTGCGGTTTCTCGCGATCGTCAACCGGGAATTCAGAATCGAAGGGGCTGCTATTGCCGCAAGTCCGATCAGCGAGCGCCAGCTCGATAAAATGCGTTATGTCATTCATGAGATGGAGCAGAACTTCGCCCACCCGTGGACGCTGGAGGAGCTGGCTGCGCTCGTTTATCTCAGCCCTTCGCGATTCAGTGATATTTTCAAGCGGACGGTCGGTATGCCGCCCCTGTTGTACCTCATTCATATACGACTTGAGAGAGCTGTCGCAATGCTCGAAAACAATCAATTGAAAATAACGGACGTCGCCCTGGAATGCGGATTTCGCACGTTATCGAATTTCAATAGACTGTTCAAAAAACATATAGGCGCATCGCCTAAGCAGTCTAGACGTTTTCACGGTTCTTGACCAGTAAGATAGTGTTAGTTTTCAAACGTATAGGCGAGGAATAGGCTATAACTTGGCTTTACAATAGGAATATATCAAGTTAACCGCAAATGTTATGAAAACTGACTCGAGTGTTACATGCAACTAGGAAAGGGAGGGAATGTTATGCCGCAATTGAGCGTGAAGACGGCGGAAGAAGTTTACAGAAAGCCGAATCTGCTCCAAAGAATAGGCAGGCAGTGGGATATTCAACTCATGGTCGTGCCAGCGCTGATCTTTATCATTGTGTTCTGTTACATTCCGATGTACGGGGTGCTGATGTCATTCCAAGATTACAGCTTGTTCAAAGGGTTCATGAATAGTCCGTGGGTTGGCACGAAACATTTCGAAATGTTCTTCAACGCACCGGAGTTTTGGACGGTGATGCGCAACACGCTCGTTATTAGCTTGCTGAAGCTCGGAATCGGATTTCCTGCACCGATCCTGCTGGCGCTCATGTTGAACGAGATCGGGGGCCGGGTGTTCAAACGGCTCATACAAACGATCAGTTATTTGCCCCACTTCCTCTCGTGGGTCATCGTGTCAGGCTTCGTCATCTCGCTGCTGTCGACGGACAACGGCAGCGTGAACATGCTGCTGCAAGCGCTGAATATTATCGACGAGCCGATCAACTTCCTGGCTGAACCGAAATACTTCTGGTCGATTCTCGTAACGACGGGAGTTTGGAAGGAAATCGGATTTTCCTCCATCGTTTATTTGGCGGCCATTGCGGGCATTAACCCACATCTTTACGAGGCGGCATCCATTGACGGCGCAAGCCGAATCAGACAGATGTTCACGATTACGATTCCTTCAATCGTACCGGTTATCGTCGTATTCTCCATCCTTGCTATCGGCAACCTGCTGAACGCCGGCTTCGATGATATATTGCTGCTGGCAACGAATCCGGGGCTGCGCGAAGTGAGCGAGGTCATCGACACCTATGTGTATCGCGTTGGCGTACTCAATGCCAGATATTCTTATGCGACTGCAGCTGGGTTGTTCAAAGCGTTGATCAGCGTCGGACTCTTGGCCGGAGCAAACTATATGGCTCGCAAATCAGGCAACAGCTTATGGTAAAGGGAAGGGGCGTGTAACGGCATGAAGCTGGCGATGGAAGATAAAATGTTTGTCTCGTTGATCTATATCGTACTTGCTGTACTTGGTTTTACGGCTATATATCCATTCTGGAACGCGGCGGTCATCTCGTTCAACTCGGGTTCCGATACGATGCTTGGCGGCGTTACGTTCTGGCCAAGGGAGTTCACGCTGCAGAACTATGAGGTTGTTTTCAAGGATAAACGTCTCATTGACGCCTTCTTCATATCTGTCAAGCGTACTGTTATAGGTACTGTATTGTCTATTGCAGCTACGGCAATTTTCGCTTACGGCATGACCAAGCGAGGACTGATCGGCCGCAAATACTATATGATCATGTGTGTCATCACGATGTATTTCGGCGGCGGCCTAATACCTAGCTATCTTTTAATTCAAAGCTTGAATCTAATGGACACTTTCGAGGTTATGGTAATACCCGGAATTATCAGCGTATGGAATATGATCATATTCCGCACTTTCTTTAACGGTATTCCGCAAGGACTTGAAGAATCGGCGCAAATTGACGGCGCGTCGAACTGGGGTATATTTTTCCGGATCGTATTGCCGCTGTCGGGACCTGTTATCGCTACATTGGCATTGTTCACGGCCGTCTATCATTGGAATGACTGGTTCACGCCAAGTATTTATATAACGAACACGGACCTGCTGCCGATTCAGACGAAGCTGAACCAGATACTGAACTCCAACATTATGCTCGAGCAAATGCAGAATATGGACTCCGCTGCGCAAGGCAGATTGAGCAAGATGAGGAACGTAACGAGCAAGTCGTTATCTATGGCCACGATGATGGTCGCTACGGTACCGATCCTGTGCGTGTATCCATTCGTTCAGAAGTACTTCGTCAAAGGCGTATTGGTTGGATCTCTTAAGGAATAGGCGAGGGTATAAGGCATTAGTCTTAACCATAGATAAGCGAGGGGAAGGGAGCTAGATAACATGAAAAAGGTGAACAAAGCGTTTCTTTCAACAATGTCAGTCACAATCGTTACGGCACTCGCACTTGCAGGATGTTCGGGCTCTAACAATGGCAACAACGAACCGCCGGCAAACACAGGCAACAACAAAGGAAATGAAGGGACCGAGCAGGCGAGCGAGGTGTACGAGCTCGGCAAAGAGCCGCTGGAATTTTCCTTCTATGGCCATTATGACTGGTACACGATGCCTGTCTGGGGCGAAGATTTGGCGACCAAATGGATCAAAGAGAACAAAAAGGTCAACGTCGTGCCAATCAGCTCGGGCGGTGCCGCGAAAAACAAGCTAAGCACGATGATCGTGTCCAAGGAGCTTCCTGACGTTATGTGGATGGAGCGCGGCGCCGATGTAGAGAAGCTTCGTGCAGAGGGACTCCTCGTACCTTTCGACGATTATTTGGATAAATATCCGAATTTGAAAAAGTGGGCCGGAGAGTCGACGCTCGACATGCTTCGTTCCCCGGACGGCAAGCTGTATCAGTTCCCGAACTGGTATACGACGCAGCCGAACGGCAACTCGGGTTACCTCGTCAACAAAAAAATCTATAACGAGCTTGGCGCTCCAAGTTTAGAAACGGTTGACGATCTGTATGCTTACCTGAAGCAAGTCAAAGAGAAATACCCGGATGTTGTGCCTCTTGAGCTTGGTCAGACGGCTGCCGGCATGGACGTCATGGTATCGGCTTTCGCGGAAAACCGTCCGTTCACGTTCAACTCGATGATGGCTGTACCGCAAGGCGACAAGCTTGTATCGTTGTTCGCTGATCCCGTATATCGCGAGCTGCTGCAATTCACTAGCAAGCTGTACCGCGAGAAGCTGATTTCGCAAGACACATTTACGCAGAAGCTGGAGCAAGTCGAGTCGAAGGTCGTTAGCGGCAAAGTTGCGATGTATGTGGCTTCAAGTCCTACGGAGTTCGGGGCTATCGGCAACTCGCAGCTTAGCGCACAAGATCCGGAAGCAGGCTATATTATGGTATGGCCGGTTCATAAAGCAGGCTTGGACAAAAATAAAATCTTCCCTGGCGATTACAAACAGCTTGGTTGGAATGTTAACGTCATAACTAAAAACGCAAAAGATCCGGAAGCGATCTTCGCATTCCTTGATTGGTTCACAGGTCCGGAAGGACAACGTACGATTATGTGGGGACCTGAAGGCTTGTATTGGGACGGCGTAGATGCTGAGGAAGCTCCGCTCTTCACGGACAAATTCACAAGCGACACGAAAGGCCGCGACGAGCTGATGAACTCGACGGTCAACTTCCAATGGAACGGCAATACGGTATACGTCGACAATTCCAAATCCAAATTCGAATCGACTTTGCCGGCCGAGAAACGCAGCTGGGAGACGTACTGGCAGTCGGAGATTACGTGGAAAACACAGTTCAATACGACTGAATACGTAAATCTTGATCCAGCTGGCGATTCGGATGAAGGCATTATCGCACAAAGCATTCTATCCATCTATGAGCAAGCGAGAGCGAAAGCGGTTATGAATGCAAAATCGGATGAAGAGGTTATCGCCATTCTTGACAAGGCTGAGAATGATGCGCAAAAAGCAGGCTACGACAAGCTTCTCGCTTACAAAACAGAGAAATGGCAAGAAAACGTAGCAAAGCTTAGCAAGTAGGTTGTAAGAGAGACAATAAGGTTGATGAGACCGGCCTTCGCTTCTCGTGCATGCGCCTCCTGGGAAGGGGCGCGGCACGAGCGGAGAGCCGGTCTCTAATAGCCTAGTAACCGCATGGGAGAGATCATATTTGAACTATTACTTGGGAATCGATGGCGGAGGGAGCAAGACGCTGGCGGTCGTAACGGACCGTTCAGGGCATGTCATAGGTCGCGGCGTAAGCGGATGCGGCAATCATCAGATCGGCGTAGAGCTTGCGGACGGAAGCATTCGAGCAGCGATCCATGCGGCTATGGTGCAAGCGAACGTAAAGCATGAGGATATTGCGTTCGCCACGTTCGGACTGGCCGGAGCTGACCGTGAAGCCGACTTTCAAATCTTGAGGCCCATGGTCGCTGCAATGGGTTTCGAGCACTATCAGATCGTATGCGATACGGTAATCGGCTTGAGAGCAGGAACGAAGCAGCAGGACGGCGTCGTCGTCATCTGCGGCAGCGGCACGAACTGCTACGGTGTTAATGCATTAGGCGAGGAGTTGCAGATAGGAGGCTTCGGTTATTCGTTCGGCGACTTCGGAGGCGGCGGAGACTTGGCTGTCGAGGCGTTCCGTGCGGTGATCCGCGCTTGGGAAGGCCGTGAGAAGCCGACTGCGCTTACGGAATTGACGCTAGACATGCTTGGCTTCGATACCGTAGAAGCGATGTTTCATGCTTATCTTGACGAATACAAAAGAGCGCCGCATACGCTGGCGAAGCTGCTGTTCGAAGCAGCGGACCGCGATGAAGCGGCAAGGGCGATCTTGCAAAGGCAAGGACGAGAGCTTGGCATCTCGGCCAGCGCGGTAATCCGCAGACTGAACATGAGTCATGATACGTTCGATCTCGTCATGGTCGGCAGCGTGCTGACTCGCGGCGATAGTAGGTATATTAAGCCTTATATCGAGGAGCAAGTGAAAGCGGTTGCTCCCCACTGCACGCTGCGCGTTCTAGAGATGGAGCCGGTTGCGGGAGCGATATTGCTGGCGATGGAGAAAAGCGGACAGCAGGTGGAATCTACGGTATACGATCATTTGAACGCCAATTTGGCGGTAAAGGAGAGAAACGCGGAATGGGCACTCGATTGAAAGTTGCAGTTATAGGAGGCGGTTCGTCTTATACCCCTGAACTTATAGAAGGCTTTATTTTGAACTACGCTACATTTCCGGTAACGGATATTGTTCTGGTCGATATTCCAGAGGGCAGGCATAAGCTGGCTATCGTAGGACAGCTTGCGTTGCGCATGATCGAGAAATCGGGATTGCCGATCAACCTGTCGTTGACGCTTGATCGTCGCAGCGCGCTGGTCGGAGCCCAATTCGTATCGACCCAGATGCGGATCGGGCTGCTTGAGGCACGTGGATGGGACGAATCCATTCCGCTTAAGTACGATATGATCGGGCAAGAAACGACAGGCGCCGGCGGCATGATGAAGGCGCTCCGCACGATTCCCGTCCTGCTCGATATTTGCAAGGATATGGAGGAGCTGTGTCCGGATGCATGGCTGCTGAACTTCACGAATCCGGCAGGGATGGTAACCGAAGCGATTCATAAGCATTCGACGATCAAGTCGATTGGATTATGCAACTCGCCGATCGCCGCTTACAAGTGGCTGTCGGGCTTGTACAACGTTCCTATTGACCGCATTTATTGCGAGTTCGCCGGACTTAATCATCTTCATTGGGTAAGCCGCATAACGATTGACGGCGAATCGAAGCTCGAAGAATTGTTGGACAGCCGCAGCGGCTACAATGCGGCGAACGTGCCGCAGTTCGCGTGGAACGAGAGTCTCATCAAGTCGGTTGGAGCGATTCCGTCGTATTACTTGAAATATTTTTATCTGCATCGCGAGATGCTTGCTGAGCAGAAGGCGGCAGCCGCGAAAGGCGAATCGCGGGCCGAGACCGTGAAGCGTCTGGAGGATGAATTGTTCGAAATCTACAAAGATCCGGAGCTTGCCGAGAAGCCGAAGCAGCTTGAACAGCGCGGCGGGGCTTATTACTCCGAAGCAGCCGTAAAGCTCATGAATTCGCTGTATAACGATACCGGAGACATTCAGACGTTAAACGTTCGAAACGGCGGCATTCTGGACTTCCTGCCGGATGACGCGTGCATCGAGGTCAACTGCAAAGTGACGAAGGATGGGCCGATTCCGCAGCAGGTCCAGATTGTTCCCGAGTCGGTGAAAGGACTTATTCATGCGGTGAAGACGTATGAATCGCTAGCGATCAAGGCGGCCGTTACAGGCAACCGCGCAACGGCGCTGCTTGCACTGGCCAGCCACCCGCTTGTCGATTCCGCGAACGCAGCGGAAGAGATGCTAGCGGAAATGCTGGAGCAAAACAAGGCGTATTTGCCAAAGTTTTTTGAAGCTTAACGATAAGAGGCAGGTGGGCAAGATCCGATTGGATTTTGCCCAGCTGCCTTTTTGCGGTTAAGGAATATGTTGGTATTTCTGCTGTCGGCAACATTATTTACGGTAGGCGCGTTTAGAAGAAGAACGCATACGAATCTTATAAGGCAGGTGCATCTCATGTCATTTCTATCGAAACATCGTAATCGAAAAGGTATTGCTGCTCTAGTAGCGGCTGCGGCTCTGACGGCAACGCTTCCTGCAGCTGCGGCTTTCGGGGCGGCGCAAGCAGCGCCATCCGTACAATTCCAAATAGGCAGCCTTACGGCTGCGAATAATAACGGAGAAGTTAAGCTGGCGAACGCGCCGTACATTGAGAAAGGCGTAGCCATGGTGCCCGTGCGCGCGCTGGCCGACGGGCTAGAGGCGCAGCTGGAGTGGAATGCCACGGACAAGACCATTAGGCTGGAGAGAAGCGGCTTAACCGTTTCGCTGAAAGCGGGCGAAGATTCCGTCGTCGGTACGTACGTCAAGAAGATTAAGCTGCCTGCAAAGGTCGCAATCGTTCGCGGACAAGCTTTCGTTCCCGCCAAGAGCGTATCCGATCTGTTAGGTGCAGACACGACTTGGGAAGCCAAGACGAAGAAGGTAACGGTCAAGGCAAAAGGCGAAGAAGCAGGCGTCATCTCGGAATCCTTCCATTTCAATGCGAGTGATGAAGGGTGGCAAGGCGGCTTTGCTGATCTGCCAATAGATTACGATCCGGCGATTTACGAGCTCCTTTACGCGAGAGAAGTATTGCCGCTCAAGGACAATAAGACGAATTACGGATTGAAGCTGAACGGGATGAACCGCAGCGACGATTTGTTTATGTACGCGACCAAGAAGATAACCGGCTTAAAGCCGAACGCGACTTATGATGCCTCGTTATCGTTTACGCTCTATACGAATCAAGCCGGAGGCATGATGGGTGTTGGCGGGGCGCCGGGCGAAGCGGTCAGCATTAAAGCGGGCTTCGTATCGCAGGAGCCGAAGATCGTGCAAGAGGGTGAAGAAGGCAACGTTTACTATAAAGTAAACGTAGATAAGGGCAACCAATCGGTTGAAGGTGCCGATATGAAGATCGTCGGCAATATGGTGAAGCCGGATGATGCGGTAGAAGGGTTCCAGCCGAAGCCGATGAAACATTCCGCAACACTGAAGGCGAATGCGGCAGGCGAGCTGTTCGTAATTATCGGCAGCGATTCCGGTTACGAAGGGCTTACAACATTGTATTTGGACGATATGAACGTCGTGTTGACACCGCGTTCGTAAAGGTTAAGCTATTACATTTTAAGCAGCGGTTTTTCGCAGAATGCGAGAGACCGCTGCTTTTTTTTCCTTTGAATGGATGATGGATCTGATGTAAGATGCAGGAAAGCAGCGTCGATGCGTTTATTATGTATGGGGAAGCGAGATGCAAAAATGGCGATTAAAGTTCATGACGTTATCGAATATTTAGAGGGAGAGGTCGAAACGATAGACAACACCGTTGATGGGTTGAATGCTGGGGTGTCTTCGATGGAAGTATCGGGCATAGCCGTCACTTTCATGGCGTCGCAGCAAGCAATCGAAGAAGCAATTGCTCAGGGAGCTAATCTGCTCATCACTCATGAAGGCGAATATTTCAGTCATCGCGGCGGACAAGAGCAGTGGCAGGACGATCCCATCGTTATGGAGAAGAGTCGATTGATCGAACAGTCGGGCATTGCGATCTACCGTTTCCATGATTATTGGCATGCGTACAGGCCGGACGGAATTACGGAAGGACTCACTCAGACGCTGGGGTGGAGCGAATACGTCAAAGAAGTGCTGCCGTATGCTTCTATAATTGAGCTGCCGGCGGAACACTCGGTAGATGAAATCGCGTACGCCGCGAAAGACAAGCTCGGCTTGTCATACGTGCGGGTCGTCGGCGAGGCTTCGGCGAAATGCCGGCGGATCGGCCTATCGGCAGGCTATCGGGGAGGCGGAGCTGTATGCATCCCATTATTCCATCATTACGAGCTTGATCTTATCATATCCGGCGAAGGGCAGGAGTGGGAGGCGCCTGAGTATGTACGCGACGCTATGCATCAGGGGGCTAACAAGGCGTTTCTGCTGCTTGGTCATGCGGAGAGTGAAGAACCGGGCATGCGTTATTTGGCATCCATACTTGAACGCGAGTTCTGTCAGGTGCCCGTATCCTTTGTGAAGCAAACGCCGCTATTCAGAATCGTATAGCATATAGCAGAGCTGTCGATCTATTATTTTCTAAGTGAAAACTATTCTTTCACAGGTTGTGTATGATCGACATTTCGTTATTATGAATAAATACGAATCGATAGGAGGCATAAGAAACAAATGACGACAAAGCGACGAGGCAGAGGCTATGAGGGATGGCTTCGGTTCATTTATATTGAAGACGCTTACAAACGACATGCCTATGAGAAACGGTGTTCGCAGCTGCTAGTGATCGGCGATTCGCCTGTCATACGAACGGCTCGAGAGGAGCTTGGTCACGCACTGACTGCATTGCTTGGCAAGCAGCCCCGAGTAAATGGCGGTGTTGAAGCAGGTTCGGACTTCAAAGGGATTATCGCAGGCGTGCGCGGAAGTGATCCGCTGCTGGAAGTCAGCACACTGCCTGTGGATTTCCGTTTGGAGGAGTCGGGTGAAGACGGCTACACGATCTATGCGGAGGAGAGCGGACCGATACAGATCGTTGCGGCGTCCGATAACGGTGTGTTGTACGGTATTTATCACTTGCTGCGATTGCTGCAGACGGGACAGTCTATAGAGAAGGTGCTCATTCGGGAGCGTTCGGTTAACGGGCTGCGGATGCTTGATCATTGGGATAATATGGACGGTACGATTGAACGAGGATATGCGGGCAATAGTATCTTTTTCGAGGACAATCGCTTTGTCGCCGATATGACGCGCATTGGCGATTACGTTCGACTGCTCGCCTCCGTGGGCATTAACGCCGTTGCGATCAATAATGTCAATGTCCATCGCGAGGAAACGAAGCTTATTACGGAACATTTCCTGCCGGACGTTGCCAAGGTTGCCGAGCTGTTCGGCGCTTACGGCATTCGACTTTATTTAAGCGTCAACTATGCAAGCACGATCGAGATCGGAGGACTGGATACGGCAGATCCGCTTCATCCTGATGTGGCCGCATGGTGGTCTGCGAAGGCGGAAGAGATCTACCGTTTCGTGCCGACGTTCGGAGGTTTCGTTGTCAAGGCCGATTCCGAATTCCGGCCAGGACCATTCACGTACGGCCGCAATCATGCGGATGGCGCGAATATGCTGGCGGATGCGCTTGATCCATTCGGAGGGAATGTGATCTGGCGATGCTTCGTCTACAATTGCTTGCAGGATTGGCGCGATCGATCGACGGACCGTGCGCGCGCGGCATACGATCATTTCAAGCCGCTGGACGGACAGTTCCGCGATAACGTGCTGCTTCAAATCAAGAACGGTCCGATGGACTTTCAAGTGCGCGAGCCGGTATCGCCTCTATTCGGCGGGTTGGCGGAGACCAATCAACTGCTTGAGCTGCAGATTACGCAGGAGTACACCGGACAACAGCGCCATTTATGTTATCTCGTCCCGCAGTGGAAAGAGGTATTGGAGTTCGATACCTTCGCGCGAGGCGAAGGCTCAACCGTTGCGTCTGCTGCAAGCGGAGCGCTGTTCGGCAGGAAGCTTGGGGGAATAGCAGCGGTATCCAATGTTGGAAATGACGATTGCTGGACAGGACATCCGCTGGCCGGGGCGAATTTGTACGGGTTTGCAAGGCTGGCGTGGAATCCGTCCTTAGGCGCGGACGAGATTGCGGCAGAATGGACGGCCATGACGTTCGGGAACGATCCAGAAGTGAATCGCACTATAACGGAGATGCTGCTTGATTCGTTATCCATCTATGAGTCGTATACGGCGCCGCTTGGAGTTGGCTGGATGGTTAATCCTAACCATCATTACGGCCCGAACGTAGACGGTTATGAATATTCCAAGTGGGGCACCTACCACTTCGCGGATTGCAACGGTATTGGCGTTGATCGAACCGTTCGTTCGGGAACGGGTTACTCGAGGCAATATACAACGCGTCAATTTGAAAAATATGAATCGCTTGAGCAATGTCCGGATGAGCTGCTGCTGTTCTTCCATCATGTCCCTTATACGCATATTCTTCATTCCGGCAAAACCGTCATTCAGCATATTTATGATACGCGTTTCGAAGGCGCGGAGCGCGCGGCTTTGTTAATAGCGAGATGGGAATCCATAAAAGCTGATGTTCATGAGGAAATTTATCAGCTGATATGGGATCGGCTCAACGAGCAAGCGGAGCATGCAAAGGAATGGCGCGATATGCTGAACACCTATTTCTTCCGCAAATCAGGCATTGCCGATACGCTGGGCAGAAAGATCTACTAAGGACTGAATATAATTAATAGCGGCCCGGGAGCAACTTTCCTGGGTTTTTTGCTGCTCTAAATCAAAGTAAAAGAAAAGAAACTAAATATATTGCACCAAAAACTAATTATTTTAGGGTTACGAGTATGCCGTCTAGAAGTTATAATAATCGGTGCTTCTGAATTGTGAAGCTCGAACATTTTGAATGCGTTTACATGATTCCATAACTATAGCTGGGAGAGGTGCAGGATGAAAAAGGTCATTCTCGTCGATGATGAAGTTTTTGCGCGGAAAGGCTTGCGAGTCCTTATTCCTTGGCAGGATCTCGGATATACGATTGCAGGCGAAGCGTCTGACGGTGAAGAAGCGCTCGAGCTGATCGAGGCCGTTCAACCTGATTTGGTCGTGACGGATATTCGGATGCCGGTTATTGACGGCTTGAAATTGATCAATCTAGTGAAAGAAAAGCGATTGTCGCAGGCGAAATTTATCGTAATTACCGGATACAATGACTTCACGTATGCGCAGCAATCGCTTAGATACGGCGTTGAAGACATCATTCTGAAGCCGATTGACGAGGACGAAATGATCGAAACGCTGAAGCGGCTGTCGGTCAAGCTGGAGCAATCCTCGAAGCAGAAGGAAGCGATTAGAGAGCGAAATGCGGTAGATTTACTGGATCAGCTATTACATGGGAATCTCGATCAGAAACGAAATGAAGAGCTTGTGCTGGAGCTTGGCTTGTGCAAAGGGGTCCATGAGTATCGATATTTGTTAGTCGAGAGAAATAATGCGCCGGAAGAGGAACAGCAGCAAGCGATTGCCAATCTGGAGAAGCTGAAGCTTGCGGCGCTAACGTTCTTAAGCAGTCCCCCTGATATGATTATCCATGATCGGGGCAGCTATGCTTTTGGCATGTTTCTTCATTCCGGCCTGCTTGGTCCTTATTCGCATTCATGGGAGCGGCTCGCGGACAGGTTGATTCGCGAGCTTGCGGTGTATGCAGATGAGGCACAATTACAGATTTATGCAGGCATCCCTTTCCGCAAGCCGGAGCAACTAAAGACTTCATACGAGAGCACCCGTCAGGCCATGCTGCGCAAGCTTGCGCTCGGGGATCAAAAAGTTATTTTCGCGGAAGAAGCGATGCTGTTAACTTTGCAGTACAAGGATGCCGACGCTCAATTAGCCGATATCCTCATAGACAAACTAGAGGAGAATGACCTCGCAGCGGTCAAGCAGACGGTGGACGCCGCCTTCCATTCCTTTCAATACGATCGGTTAGCTGGGCAGTCCGTTAACGCTTTTCTATCCAAATGCGTGTTAAGTATAGCCGGCATCGTCTCAAGAATGGAAGGCCAAGAAAGCCATTTGCGTTCGATGAAACCGATATTGGACTGGACGCTGCGTCCGATGACGGCTGCTGGCGTGAAAGGGCTGTTCCTCGACTTCATTGAAGAGAGCGCCGAATATTTAAGCGAGCTGCGCTGCGAGAAGGCAAGCGGAGGCATTCATAAGATTAAGCTGTATATTGATGCGAATTATCGGGAGAATATGAGTCTTAAGAGTATAGCCAAACTTTTTTTTATGAATCCCGTCTACTTAGGCCAGCTGTTCAAGAAGACGTATCAGGTGTACTTCAATGATTATGTGCTCGGTCTTAGGGTGCAGGAAGCTAAGCGTCTTCTCAGACAGACCGACTGCAAAGTATATGAGATCGCAGCGAAGGTTGGCTTCAGCAACGCCGATTATTTTGTAACCCAGTTCGAGAAGGTTGAAGGCAAGACGCCAACGGAATATAAGCAAGCGTTAATCGCGCGCAGCAAAACATAATAAAGTCGGTAGGTGAGAACATGTTCCAACGAATGAACGATATTCGGCTGCGCAATAAAATGGTCATCGTGTTCATCCTTGCCGTATTCATCCCGGTGGTGTTGACGAACGTCATCTTCTTTAACTTGACGACGAGCAGCGTGAAGAAGCAGAAGCTGGCTGATATCAACCGGGGGCTTGAGCAAATACGCAATGAAGTCGATGATCAGATCGAGTCGGCGGTAGGCATATCGACCGTTCTATACAATGACACGTTATTGAATGAGTATATAGAGAGACAATACAGCAATCAGTCCGATTATGTGGAAAATTACCATACGTACATGATCAACTTGCTTGATAAATACAGTCCGGTATATGAGGCTATTCAGGCGGTCACGATCTATTCCACCAATGATACGATACTATATGGCGGGCGCGTGCAAAAAATCAACAGTCACGTACGTGAGCAAAATTGGTACAAAAGCGTGATGAGCAAATTATCGGCGCAGCCGGCTCTGGAACGCAATGATCCTGAGTATCCAGGACTAGCGCCAAATACACTGAGCATCATCCGGAAAATGGTCGATTCTGGTGTTAATGGTTCGGCAGAGAAGCTGATTAAGATCGATATGCATCCCCAAACGATAAGAGAAATGCTGCAAAACGTTACGCTCGAGGGAACGGTCTATTTAATTCGCGATAATGAAATTCAATATTCGTCGGATCCGAAGCAGCCGCTTAATGACGGTAGCGGACGAAGCATACGCTATGACCAGCCGGATTCCTCAGGCGATATGATCGTGCTGGAGAAAGATTTTGGCAACGTTACTTATCTGGAAGGCTGGAAAATCGTTGGCGAGTTCAAGGAGCGCGAGGTGCTGGAGGACGTTAACAAATCGAAGCTTTTCGTTGTGTATATGTCCATTGCCAATATTCTCGTTCCGACACTTATACTCGTATGGTTCACTCGGTCGCTAAGCGATCGGCTAGTCCGCATTCTTAAGCAGATGAAGCGGGTGAAGAACCATTCGTTTGAGACGATTAACGATCCTCCGTCAGCGGATGAGATCGGCCAGCTCACCGAGGAGTTTAATCGGATGACACGGCAGATCAAGTCTCTGATCGACGATGTCTATATTGCCGACATTCAGAAGAAAGAGCTTCAGCTGAGCCGCAATCAATCGCAGCTTCATGCGCTGCAAAGCCAGATCAATCCGCATTTCCTGTTCAACTCGCTGGAGACGATTCGGATGCGAAGCTTGATGAAGGACGAGCTTGAGACGGCGAAGATCATTCATAATATGGCCAAGATCTTCCGCAAGTCGCTTAGTTGGGGCAAGGATTGGATTACGCTCAAGGACGAGTTAGACCTTGTCGCGTGTTTCCTTGAAATTCAGAAATACCGGTTCGGCGATAAGTTGAACTATACGATTCATGCCGATGAAGGTGTACTGTCCACGATGATTCCGAAAATGACACTGCAGCCGCTTGTTGAGAATGCAAGCATTCACGGGATCGAACCGCTCAAGGAGGCTGGATGGATACACATCCATATCGAGAGAAGGGCAACGGGGCTTGCCTATACGATTAAAGATAATGGCGTAGGCATTCCTCAGGAGAAGCTGACGCACATGCTCGCTGGACTAGATAAGGATGACGCGGTTTCTGACAATGTAGGCATGCGCAATGTCTATTTGCGGTTCAAAGGATTTTATGGAGACAAGGCAGACTTCCAAATCAAGAGCGAGCCGGGTCAAGGGACCGAAATCACGATTGTGATAGCTGAGAATAATGACATTTAACTTAAGATGGTCAAATTGTGACAGCGTTTTCAAAATGATATAAGTTTTTGAGAGTAAAACATAAAGTTTGCTAGGTAAACAGCGAAGCCATCCTCTTATACACTGAAAGTGCTTACAAATTACAAGATAGCGAAAGGGGAAACAACTTGTATGACTAAAAAAAGATGGCTGATGGCAACGTTCGCATCCGTAATTGCAATCTCGCTAATCGGTTGCTCAAGCAACAACGGCGGCAACAACACGCCTGCCGCAAAGAATGACCCTGCTGCAAACAACGCTGCAACGGCTGAACCTGCGGCTGCGAAACCGGATCCGGTGACGTTCACGTACTTTAACGCAACTGCTAACAAAGACACCGATTCGAACAAAACCGAAGTCGGCAAAGTGCTTGAAGATCAAACGGGCGTAAACTTTAAGATGGAATTTCTTGTTGGCGATTTGAATACAAAAATCGGAACGATGATCGCAAGTAACGAATACCCGGATGTTATTTCGCCTGACGCAGGCATCGACAAAATTGTTGAAGCCGAAGCGCTAATCCCGCTGAACGATCTAATCGACCAATTCGCTCCTAACATTAAACGTGTATACGAACCGTACTACAACTTGATGAAAGCAGAAGACGGCAACATCTACTTCCTGCCATTCAGCCCGCTCGTTGGCGAATTCATCCCTGCGCCGAACATCGATCAAGGCGCTTTCTGGATTCAAAACCGCGTACTGAAGGAAGCCGGTTATCCGAAGGTGAAGACGCTTGACGAATACATCAAGCTCATCACTGACTACGCTGCAGCTCATGCAGACGAGGACTTGATCGGCATGACGACGCTGACGCATGACTGGCGCTTCTTCGCGGCTACGAATCCTCCGAACCACATGGCCGGTTACCCGAACGACGGTGAAGTGCAAGTCGATTTGGCTACGATGGATGCCAAAGTATACGGCAACAACGAAGATACGAAGCGTTGGATGAAGACGCTGAACGATCTGAATACAGCGAAGCTGTTCGACAAGTCTTCTGTTGTAGACAATTACGACCAATACTTGGCGAAGCTGACAGGCGGTAAAGTACTAGGCTTCTTCGATTACGGCTGGCAGATCAATCAAGCTACACAAACGCTTAAAGCTAACGGCAATGATGATCTTGAGTACTTCCCGCTTCCAATCGTATTCGATGGCAGCATCAAAGATCAATATTTGGAGCCGGCATCATTCGTTAACAACCGCGGTATCGGAATTACGGTAAGCGCTAAGGATCCTGAACGTATCATTAAGTACTTCGATAATCTCTTGACTGACGAGAACCAGCTTCTTACGCGTTGGGGCATTGAAGGCAAGCATTATACGAAAGACGCGAACGGCCGTCTGTATCGTACAGCTGAGCAAATTGCTCAATTGCAAAATAACGACTACAAAAGAGAAAGCGGTATTGGCTACTACGAATACTACTGGCCAATGTATGGTCAAGGCTCGTCGTTCGCTGACGGCAATGCAGTCGATCCAGGCAGACAGCCTGAAGTGGCGCAAGCGTCGTATTCGGCAGCGGAGAAGGAGCGTTTAGAGAAGTACGGCGTGAAAACGTATGCTGAGATGTTCGCTGCACCAGATGAACGCCCTTGGTACCCAGCATGGAGTATCGCGCTGGAGCAAGGATCGGATGCTCAAATCTATGGCGTTAAGAAAACAGATTTGCTTCGCAAATATTTTGCCAAGATCGTTCTTGCGCCGGCATCTGATTTCGACAAGCTATGGGATGAGTATGTAGCTGAATACAATAAACTTACTGTTGCCGAATATGAAAAAACGATGACAGAAGAGATTAAGAAAAAAGTTGAAAAAATTAAAGGTTAATGAAGCATGAAGAAGCGGGGCAAAGCTGGGCAAGCCCAAGCGTATGCGGCTTTGCCCCTTCCTTCTTCCCTGCCCGCCTGACGCCGAGAGAGGAGAGCGATTAGATTGACCGTTCACAATGAAATGAAAACATCCAATAGCGTCAGCTTGCCTCTAAAAGAGCCTGCTAAAGCAGTCCGATTTCTCCAAATGCTGGTGAAGCAGCGTACGCTCGTATTCATGTCGATCCCGTTCCTGTTATGGTTGTTCGTATTCAAGTACGTACCGCTCTGGGGCTGGACGATAGCATTCCAAAATTACAAGCCTAGAAGGTCGTTCAGCGAACAGGAATGGGTTGGACTCAAGCAATTCAAATTTATGTTTGAGGATGAGCGTTTTTTTCTAGTGCTGCGCAATACGTTAGCGATGAGCTTAATCAACTTCGTGCTCGGATTTGTAACGGCTATTATTCTTGCCATATTGCTTAATGAATTGCGTAATGTCATGTTCAAGCGGGTCGTTCAGACGATCAGTTACTTACCTCATTTCCTATCTTGGGTCGTCGCCGCGACGATCATCCAAAGCGTGCTGTCTGCTGACGGCGGAATTATAAACGAGATATTGTTAGGTTTAGGCTTAATCAATGAGCCGATATTATGGCTAGGCGTAGGGAAGTATTTCTGGAGTATTATGGGTGCATCCGAAGTGTGGAAAAACGTAGGCTGGAATACGATTATTTATCTAGCCGCCATGACTACGATCGATCCCGCTCAATACGAAGCGGCAGAAATAGATGGAGCGGGCCGATTCCAGCGCATCTGGCATGTCACATTGCCTGGTATCAAATCCGTCATCATTATTTTGATTATTCTGAATCTTGGTCAAATACTGGAGACAGGTTTCGAGCCTCAATATTTGCTTGGCAACGGGCTTAATATCGATTTCTCGGAAAACCTCGAAATATTCATTCTGAAATACGGTATGAATTTAGGGAACTATTCGTTGTCGGTAGCGGCAGGCATATTCAAGACGGTTATTAGCATCATTCTGTTGTTCTCGGCGAACGCTCTGGCTAAGCGGTTCGGGCAAGAACGGCTGTTCTAGAAAGGGGGATCCATCATGGCTAACGCAAAAACAAGCTATAAACGTTTGCAATCGCCGGGGGACCGGCTGTTCGATGCCGCTAACATTACGTTCATGATCCTGCTCATGATTGTCACGATCTACCCGTTCATCAATATGATGGCTGTTTCCTTTAACCATGCGAGCGATTCCGTTCGAGGCGGCATCTATTTCTGGCCGCGGGTATGGTCGTTGGACAATTACAAGTATGTATTCAATGAAGCGACAATCATTGGCGCAACCGGTATCTCGGTGCTGCGTACGGTGCTCGGCACGATAATCTCGACCTTCTGTTCGGCAATGGTCGCGTTCACGATCAGCCGTCCGGAATATGTGCTTCGCAAATTCGTATCCATTGCTTTCGTGCTGACGATGTATTTCAACGGCGGCTTGATTCCGAACTTCCTGCTCGTGCGGGATCTGCATTTGATGGGCACCTTCTGGGTGTACATCATTCCAGGCATTATCGGCGTATTCAATATTATTGTTATTCGTTCATTTATTGAAGGATTGCCGGAGGGCATCCTGGAGTCGGCCAGAATGGATGGAGCGGGAGAGTTCACAACGTTTCTTCGCATCGTTCTGCCATTGTCGATGCCGGTTCTAGCGACCACCTCGTTGTTCACGGCAGTGTATCATTGGAATTCATGGTTCGACGTGTTTCTGTACAATTCCTCGCATGTCGAGCTAAGTACATTGCAATACGAGTTGATGAAAATGCTGCAAAACTCCAACGCTGCCGTCAGTACCGGGGACGCGGCAGGAGCGGCAGCGAATGCCAGTCAGGGCGGCGGCAATTATGTAACGCCAACTTCGATTCGGGCGACAATGACGATTGTAGCAAGCTTGCCGATCATCATGGTATATCCGTTCCTTCAACGTTATTTCGTCAAAGGCTTGACACTTGGCGGTGTGAAGGGGTAATAGTAGAATATCAGATGCAGTTAGAGTAGCCTGTCGCTGACAGGCTATTTCTGCTATTAGAAGAAAGGGATGGTGGTTAATCGTATGGCGATTAACGGTATTATTCATGAAGTGGCGACGAAGAAACGTCTGCTTGCATTGACGTTTGATGATGGGCCGGATGTGACGTATACGGCTCAATTGCTGCAGGTGCTGGCGGAGTACGGAGCTAAGGCGACATTTTACATGATAGGAAGTTCAATAGAGGCTTATTCGGATGTTGCTAGAGAGGTTCATAGTCAAGGACATGAGATTGGCAATCATACCTACAACCACCCTCACTTAACGAAGATTGCCCCGGCGGAACGCAAGGAACAGCTCGAGCGGACGGATGCCTTGATCAAGGAATTAACGGGCAGCAGTCCGGCGACATTCAGGCCGCCTTATATTGATTTCAACGACGACGTGTCGGAGGATGCCGCTGACTTGAATTATAGCATGATTGGCGCCGTTAACATGGAGGCTATGGATTGGGCAGCTCCAGGTGTAGATCATATCGTGAGTAAAACGATGGAGCAAGTGAGGGACGGCGGCATACTCATATTTCATGACGGGTATGGCGATCGTTCGCAGACGGTGGAGGCCGTAAGGCTGCTTTTGATCGATTTGAAGAAGCGGGGCTACCAGTTTGTGACGGTAAGCGAACTGCTCGCATCAGTTGAAGACAAGACCAATTTACAATAGTTACAAATGTAGGTGATATTACACTAACAATTCCTTATTACACTTGATCTTGTAGATCAAATGATGAATAAGGAGTGGACAAGTTGAACAAAACGATTGACCGTAAAACATTTCTGTCTTACTTAGGTACGGGCGCTGCTGCCCTGGCGGCAGCTTCCGCCGGCCTCGGAACGTTGAATGGCAAAGCTTCTGCGATGTCATCCACGGCTGATCACCTTTTTGGCTTCAACACGAATCGTGTTAGCGGCTATTTCGAGCCGATTGCACCATCCTCGGAAGATAAGCTTCTGCTCCCTAATAACTTCAAATATGACGTTGTAGCGGCATTCGACGATGTCATCAATGCAGCAGGCGAGCGCTTCGGCTCCGGCTGCGACTACAACGCTTTTTTCCCGCTTGAGGGCTCTAATGTAAGAGGGCTTCTCGTCAATAACCATGAATACAGCACGATTTTCTCCATAGGCCCGGTTAAGGATGGCAAGATGACGAAGGAGCAACTGCACAACAATCTTTATTACCAAGGCATGTCCGTTATCGAGGTATATCGCGACGATAAAGGTGTATGGAAGATGGACATTAATTCTTCCAATGCCCGCAGAATCAATGGATATACAAAATTTGATCTGACCGGTCCGGCCAAAGGAGCTACGGCTCTTGGCGGAGCGACGACGGCTATCGGCACGTTCGCGAACTGCTCAGGCGGCGTTACGCTGTGGAATACGGTTCTCTCATGCGAGGAGAACTTCGCCGAAACGGCAGCCGCTTCCAGCCTGCCGGACACGCATTACGGATGGGTCATCGAGATCGATCCGTTCGACAAGAAGTATTTGAAGAAACATACCGCGCTTGGACGCTTCAATCACGAGAACACGGCAATGGGCATCGCGAAGGACGGCCGCGTAGTCGTTTATATGGGCGATGACAAGAAGGATGCTTGTGTCTATAAATTTATATCCAAGGGCAAGTACAATAAGTCGCTTGGACGCGGCAACTCCGCGCTGCTTGAAGAGGGTACGCTGTATGTAGCCAACTTGAAGAAGGGTGAATGGGCGCCTGTAACGCTCGAAGCAGTGCAGAAGGCAGCGAAGGACAAGCCAGAGCTGCTTAAGAAGTTTGAAACACAAGGCGATGTCATCACTTTCTGCCAGGAAGCGGCGCTTCTCGTTGGCGGTACGCCGACGGATCGTCCGGAAGATATCGAAATCTCTCCTTTCGATAACACCATCTTTATCTGCCACACGAACAACGACAACCATGGCAACATTCATGGGCATATTACGCGCATATTCGAGACCGGCAGCGATCTTGGTTCGTTAACGTTCGACTTCGAAATCTTCGCCGCCGGCGGCCGCCAATCGGGCTTCAGCTCGCCGGACAACCTGGCGTTCGATTCCAACGGGCATCTGTGGGTCGTAACTGACATATCCAGCTCCAGCCAAAATAAAGGCGTGCACAAACCCTTCAAGAACAACGGCTTGTTCGTTATTCCGACGAGTGGACCCGATCAGGCGATCGCGCTCCAGTTCGCATCGGCGCCGGTCGAAAGCGAGCTGACAGGTCCGTTCTTCACGCCGGACGAGCAGACGTTATTCCTGTCGGTGCAGCATCCGGGAGAGAATACGACCGATCTGAACAATCCGACGAGCAGATGGCCTCACCGCGCTGGCGACAGCAAAGCAAGATGCGCAGTCGTCGCGATTAGCGGTTTCAAGCTTGGCTAATCAATGATTAAGGCCACCCAGCCGTTTGTGAACGAGACTGCGGCTGAGGTGGTTATTATAGTTCTGATAATAAGGAGAGATTCATATGCCGTTTGGTCAGATTGGTATCGGGGGATTAGTATTAATATTGGTGATTGCGCTTATTTTGTTCGGTCCATCGAAGCTTCCTGAGCTTGGCCGCGCCTTCGGACGAACGCTAACGGAATTCAAGAGTGCTACGCGCGGACTTGTTAACGGCAGCGGGGAGAGCGGCGCTGAAGAAAGAAAAGACGGAGAACCGCAGGACGCGCAGGCGCAGGCGGTATCGAGCAAATAATGGCGAACGCGAATCCGAATGAGCAAAGTCTGATCGGACATCTAGGCGAGCTGCGACAGCGTCTGATTCGCACGCTCGTCTCATTCGTCGTTGCGATGGCCGCAGCTTTCATTTATGTCAAAGATATTTACCGCTGGCTCGTACGGGATATGGATCACCAGCTCGTACTGCTGGGGCCATCGGATGTCGTATGGGTGTATATGATGATTGCGGCAGTCGTGGCCATAGCAATCACGCTGCCGATTGCAGCTTATCAAATATGGAAGTTCGTGCAGCCGGCCGTACCGAAGCAAGCGCAGCAAGCAACGCTGCTGTTCATACCCGGCATATGCCTGTTGTTCATTATTGGCATTTGCTTCGGCTACTTCATCCTATTCCCAATGGTTCTTCATTTCATGACGCAGATGGCTGCCGGAGATTTCAATACGATGTATACGGCGGATAAATATTTCACCTTTATGATCCATATGACTGTCCCGTTCGGATTGCTGTTCGAGATGCCGGCAATAGTTATGTTTCTAACGAAGCTTGGCATATTGAATCCGATGAGGCTGGCGAAAGCGCGCAAGCTTGCTTATTTTATTTTGGCTATTGTTGCGATTACGATAACGCCGCCTGACATTTTATCCGATCTGATCGTTATTGTACCTCTGTTCCTGCTGTATGAGATTAGCATTACGATTTCTAAGCTTGTATATCGCAAGCAGCTCACGCATAGTGCCGCAGCTTGAGAGGCTCTGCCAGTAATTATTTGAAACCTTGCCATTCCCAACTACGTCTTAATAACAAGCGTATAGGAGAAGCTAGATTACCATAGCGACTGATATGGCAAGGAGAGTATACGATGCAAATTAGAATGCTGGCTTACCGCGAGCCTCCGCCGATGGAGCTGCTGTTAATGGCCGATCCTTCGGAGAAGCTGGTGAACGAATATTTGAACCGGGGTCAATGTATGGTTGCCGAAGCCGGCGGTATGATTATAGGGGTCTATGTGTTGCTGCCAACTCGGCCGGAGACGATCGAGATCGTGAATGTGGCAGTCGCTGAGAGCGAGCAGGGGCAGGGAATCGGCAAGCAGCTGGTCAAACATGCGATTGAGACCGCTGGGCAGCTTGGGTACAAGACAATCGAGATCGGAACGGGCAATTCGGGAGTCGGTCAACTGGCGCTTTATCAGAAATGCGGCTTTAGAATGGTCGGCATTGATAGAGACTTTTTTATCCGCCACTATCATGAACCGATCTATGAGAACGGTATCCAAGTTATCGATATGGTTCGGCTGTCTCAGGATTTGTGATATTAAAGTAAGAAGCTGACTCCAGTGCAGGAGTCAGCTTCTTTTGTATGTGTAATCGTGATTAGAAGTCTAGCTTCATGCGCGAGAAGTAGCCGTTGCTTGAGCCGATATACAGCTCATCGCCGTCCTGATTTATTAATCCATTCAAAATGTCCTTTAAGCGCAAGTCGGGATACCCTAATATGACGTCCTGTAATCGGTTCAGCTGCTTGCCGGTTTGCTTGTCAAGGAGCAATAGATCTTCGCCGTAAGAAAGCAGTAGCTTATTGTCCAGCACAATGAACTTGTTTGCTCCGTAGTAGGATACTGAACCCATGAAAGAGGACTCTTTTGTCTTCCATAGAATCTTGCCATCTGCTTGGCTAACAGCCGTTGGTATGCCGTCCACGGTCATGTAGACGATATCGCCATCGAAGACCGCTCCTGCTGCTTTGCCCGGAATCGACCATAACGTCTTGGCGTTTACCGCGTCGTATAACGTTGTCTTATACTGTGTCGGCTCGACCTCCGTCTTGTCATCTGCAGGCCGTTGAATGAGCAGGTATTGTCCCTCGAGCGCATGCACGAATTCATGGTCGCCTATCGTATACCTCGCTTTAACCTGCTTTGTTTTCGTGCTCGTATTCACTAATAGGATCTCATTGCCAAGCATAATCCATTGATCGGTTTTCTCCGGCTCGAAGGGGTTGATTGGCGACTCGATGAACGGGCGCGAATAATAGCTTGCCGGCTCGGCTTGTGTGCCCTGCGATGCTTCTTCCCACATGAGTTCGCCCGTAAGCGGATCGAATGCCTGCAATGTATTATATTGAACAATCATTATGGCAGCATAACGATCACTATCGTTTATAATCTCATAGCTGTCATTTGTTGACTTGGTCCATCTTTCTTTACCGGTTGCAGCATCAAGGGCGATAATCTTGCCTTCCGCATTCGGCACGGATGATCCTTGATGGATAACAACGGTGTTTTTCGCCCTTGCCACTCTGAAGTCTTCGAGCTTACTCCCGTCGAACGTCCATACAGGCTTGCCGTCGGACAGCCTCACGCGGCTTATCCGCTGTACATATTGTTGCGAAGCGGGGTCATAGTCAATGAATACGGTAGCATACTCGTTGTTGTTGTCCAAGTAAGCTGCGAAACCGCCAAACCCTGCATCGATCCTCCACAACGTCTCGCCGGTTTCCCGATCGACCGCGTATAGACCTCCGTTATTATGCATGCCGCTATAACCGCCGTCATCCCCTTTGAGCAGCAGGATGCGATCCGTAACAGCTTGCAAGTACGTATAACCTAGATTGTATTCGTTGCGCCATGTCCAATTCACAGCTTTGGTAGAGCTTGGCGGAAGTTCACGATATTCGTGCATGTACTCCACAGGATACGTATAACTGCTTAATTTCTTTTGTTCGGCTAAGGTTGCAGTCTGAATCAGACGCCATTCCTCAACCTTCTTCTCCTTATTAAACGTAATCGTAAAATGGACTTCTCCCGGCTCATAGCGCCATGTAACGCCAAGGCGCATCGCTTCATCCGTAGTGCTCATATTGCGCGACGTCTCGATCATATTCGGTTCGCCCAGCAACTGTCTTACCGCTTCAGCATCCGTTCCTTTGGATATAACAGCCTCGATAATGGAGATCGCTTCGGTGATCGGGAGCGAACTATTCGCATCAAGGATGCCGCCTTGCACGCCTTCGCTCGATTCAATCTGTGCAGATGGGATCCAGAGCAGCACAGGCCGATTGGGCTGATATTCACCATAAGGGTTAACCGGCGATTGAAGAACGCCGTACCAGTCGTTCCAGCGGATAGCGCTGTAGATCGACTCGCCAAGATGGCTGCCGTCCGTTGTCAGCGTGCTGCCGGGGAATAAAGAATACCTTGCACCAGGCATCACATTCAGCTTGACCGGTTGACTCACCCGAATATCCTTGGCGGCGTCTGTACCGTACCAGCTCGGAATCCAGAGCGGACCTACTTCATCCGTAATGAAGGAAATCCATTCGCCTCGCTGCTCGGACACTTTGAATGTATCGCCAGCTTTGCCGTAATGGCTGGCTTCAAGCGGGATTGACGTAGTGTCTGCTTCTCCTGCGAAGATCGGTGCTAGGGAGCTGAGTGTTACTTGGCCATCTATCGTAAGCAATTGAAGCGGCGTAGCCGTCGGCGCAAGAGTAGGCTTTGGTGTCGCGGTAGTGGACGGGGAAGCAACAGGCAGATCTTCCGACTTGCACCCGATCATCAGAAGAAAAGCGGAGCTAAGCATGACTACTAGAATGATACGTAACCGTTGTGGCTGGCGATGAGGGCTATCCATATGAACTCTCCCTTGAAATTGGATATTTTTCCATTTAGACGTGAAGTTGCGGGAAAAAGTTTCTATGTGCGGTTGTTTTAGTTAGATTCATAGATTCAAGTAGTAGCGGGCAGGATGATATGGTATATTAATTCCAAAATATACCTTGGTGCTAATGGAGATGAGCGATCCTATGAGTTTTGAGGTTATCGAAGCTACGATTACGTCTATGCAGGCTGCACTGACATCAGGAGAGATTACCTCTAGAGAACTTACGCTTATCTATCTAGACCGAATAGCAGCTCATGACAAAAATGGGCTAACGATCAATTCGGTTCTGTGTGTGAATCCGGAGGCGTTATTTATTGCTTCGGCGCTTGATGCCGAGCGAGCTTCCCGAGGAGTTCGAGGGCCATTGCACGGTATTCCTATTCTGCTTAAGGACAACATCAATACAAAGGATCAGATGAGCACAAGCGCAGGTTCGCTGGCGCTGGCGGGCTCCTATGCGGGAGAAGACGCAACGGTTGTGAAGAAATTGCGGGAAGCGGGCGCCATTATACTCGGCAAAGCTAATATGACGGAGTTCGCGAATTTTATGACAGACGGCATGCCTTCGGGATACAGCTCGCGCGGCGGCCAGACGCTCAATCCGTATAACATCTCCAAGCCGACTGGCGGCTCGAGCGCAGGCTCCGGCGTTGCCGTTGCGTGCAACTTCTGTATGGTCTCTATTGGAACGGAGACGTCGGGCTCGATACTTAATCCGGCGAATCTGAGCTCGACTGTAGGGATCAAGCCTACTGTGGGGCTCGTTAGCCGTTCCGGCGTACTCCCGTTATCGACGAGCCAAGATACGGTTGGACCCATCGCTCGGACGGTGACGGATGCGGCTATCGTCTTGAGCGCCATAGCCGGCTATGATGAATCGGATGCGGCGACAGGGGAGATGCAGTGGAAGGGGCATGGCGATTACACGCAGTATTTGGCGCGCGGCGGTCTGAAAGGTGCTAGAATCGGTATTCCAAGAGATTATTATTTCGAGGAGCTGACGGAGGAACAGCTTGCGATATTCGATGCCGCCGTCGAAGCGATGAGGGGGCAGGGGGCAATTATCATTGATGCCGCCAATATTAAGACAGCTCGTCAAATCGTTTATTCCTCGGTTGTGCTTAATGAATTCAAGTCGGCGCTTAATGCTTACTTAAGCAAGCTGCCGCCAGGTGCGAAGCTGCGGTCGCTCAAGGATATTATCGCCTTCAATAATGAACATCCCATTGAAGCGCTACGTTACGGTCAGACGACGCTGCTTGCGGCAGAGACGACGACAACGGGTATGTTGACCGAAACGCCCTACTTGCGGGATCGAGCGGCTGATCTGCGGCTCTGCAAGGACGAGGGCATCGATGCGACGTTTGCCGAGCATCAGCTCGACGCCTTGCTCTTCCCGGCCGATTTCGGCGCTAGAATTACGTCTCGCGCCGGATATCCGAGTATCATCGTACCTTCAGGCTACACATCCGAAGGCGTACCGTTCGGCGTGACGTTCGCCGGAGCGGCATACAGCGAGCCGACGCTTATTAAGCTGGCCTATGACTACGAGCAAAGCTCGCTCGTCCGCAAGCCGCCGTCGCTTAAGAGTTACGTCTAAGGTCTGCTGCGATGAAGGCTAACGCTTAACTTTAAAGTGTACGACGGCGCTGTATACCATTTTCTCCATCTTCGGATGGAACGTAACCTGATGGCTAATGGAGTGTACATCAAGCATAAGCGCCTTGTTCATATCGATCTGACTATTGACCATACGCTCCAGCGACTTCAAATCCGTTGCTTCAAAAAACTCGATTTTCGTATCTAATAAATCCAAACGGAAATCCATTTTGCAGTCCCCAATCTTTCAGTTTCTATTTAATCGTCCTTAATACTCATTATACCTATTCATATGAAATAGAGCGAGGGAGCACCCGAATTGATGGATCGCATTTGGAAGTACAAGTTTCATTACCTTATTGTATTGCCGGCTTTACTGCTTATTTTCATATTCAAGCTTATTCCAATGTTCCAAAATATCATTTACTCGCTTGTTGATTATGAGCCGTTTCGTGGCTTATGGGGAAGTCCTTGGGTAGGCTTCGACAACTTTAAGGCGCTGTTCGAGGAAGATTTTTTCTGGCAAACGCTTCGCAACACCGTTGTCATTCAGTTTGGTTTCGTATTCGTAAGCGCTCTTATTGCTTTGTTGCTGGCTCTTGCGCTCGGGGCCATACCTTCAAGAGCGGTTAGAGCCGTGTTTCAGACTATTTTCCTCATTCCTTACGCGGTGCCGTCGATCTTTATTGCCGGAATGGCCATGCTTTTATTGTCGCCGGATCATTCGCCTCTCAATCTGACCGATCAGCTGCTTCTTGCAAACCCGCTTTGGACGAAGCCGATCATCATAACGATTGAGGTGTTCCGAAGCTTAGGCATTCCGGTACTAATCGGTCTTGCTGCCATCTTATCCAATCGCGCGGCACAAGCGGCAGGAGAGCACGCCAGATCGAATCTTGCTGCTGCAGTAAGAGCGATAGCTGCATACTCGATTCTCTGCCTATCGTTCCTTCTATCCGGCCAGCTTGAGCTGACGGCGAATTTAGTCTATCCTTTGTCGAGGGAAACCGGCAACACGATCGACAATTACATCATGATGAACGGGCTGATGATAGCTAAATACAGCTTAGCTTCCGCTGCGGGAGCAATTGTATCGATTATCCAATTCGTTCTTGTGCTGCTGGCCTACCTGCTAGTGAGAGGCAAATTTCTGCGCGATTTGTTTAGCGGGATCCAACATCGGAATGCAAAGCAAGACGCTAATAAGAAGATTACATGGTGGGGGACGGCTATCTCCGCTATATATGCAGCGGTTGTGCTGCTGTTCTTGTATTTCCTGCTGGTGGATCCTTTCACGAGAAATAGCGCCTCGGGCGTCAGTTTATGGGATCATATATCGGTGTGGAATATAGCCGGGTTTACGAGTATTTATTTGGTTGCTGCTGTCGTTTTTATGCTCATTACCGTAACGCTTGCGTATCCACTGACCGTAAAAAGACTACCTGGCCGCAGCATCTATAAACTGTTTCTGCTCTTCGTGCTGCTCTTCGGCTCGAATCTGATTAGCGAATATATGTTTTACATGGAACTTAGCATGGTGAATACGATGTTTCCGCAAATGTTCATCGGATTTTTTGCGCTCGCTTCCGTCTTCGTGCTGAAGTCGATTTTCAACAGCCGTTACAGCGACCTGAAGGAACAGGCGGAGGCAGGCGGACGCGGCGAGCTGCATACGTTCTTCACGCTGTATATTCCTAAGATATGGAAGCCGCTGCTGGCGCTTGGCGTGCTGCAATTCATCGCATTGTGGAATGCTTATTTACCTTCCATTATTTACAATGCTCGAGAGGATGGATTCTCGCCGGTTGCTAAGGGATTTCGGTTGCTCATGAGCGATCCTGCGAATTTCACCGATCCAAGCGTTTGGCAATATTGCGCGATCATGAGTTTGCCGCCAATCATTCTACTGATAGTGTTCCGTAAATGGATTACTTCCGAGGTGCTGACTAGTCAAATTACAAAATGATTATGAAGTACTATAGGTGTTAGCCGCTAGCGGCTAACGAATGGTGTAAACGCTATTTGGTCATGAGCCGCATATTTCAAGCTTCTTTTTTAAAAATAACGTTACTGTAGTTCGTTATAACTCTATTTTGAGGTCCATTTCCGGGATAGCGACTTCTCGATTCGTTAAAAACCAAGTGTAAAAACCATACATGCGTTTAATGATAGGAAGAGAGCTAGCTTCGCAAGAAGACAGCTCTCTTTCTTGTTATTGGCTATACCCCAAATCTACCAGTTCATGTATACTGTTGGTATTGTTGATAGAAGGGGTTGCTTAAAGGAATGTATGTAGATCCGTCGTTGGTGCACAAGAAAGAAAAAACGTATTATGTAATAGCGCTCGTATTTAGTATTATAGCTTCGCTCGTATTGTTGATTTCGATTATAGGTATTTATATTTTATTGTTTATTGTCGTCGTGCCGCTAATTGCTCAAGCGATATTGAACGCGAGCATTCGAATAAATGGCGTGCGAATTACGCAGAAGCAATTTCCCGAGATATACGAAATCGTATATCAACAGAGCTTGCGGATGGGGCTTCCAGCGTTGCCGGATGTATATATCATGGAGTCAAGCGGGGTATTGAACGCTTTCGCAACCCGGTTCTTTGGCCGAAATATGGTCGTGCTTTATTCGGATTTATTCGAGCTGATGAACAGAGGCGGGAGCAAGGAGCTCACGTTCGTCATCAGTCACGAGCTTGCGCACTTACAGCGGAGGCATCTAACGAAGCAGCTGTTCATCATTCCGGCCATGTGGATGCCGTTCCTTGGAGATGCCTACTCGCGAGCTTGTGAGTACACATGCGACCGAATGGCTACTCATTTCACTGAGGATTCCGAAGCAGCAATGAATGGACTAACTGTACTGGCAGTGGGCAAGAGCTTATACAAACAGGTGGACCGTGAAGATTATTTGCTTCAGAGCAGCAGTGAGCGCGGACTTTTCGTCTGGCTTGCGGAGAAGCTGTCTACCCATCCTCCGCTTCCTAAGCGAATCGATGCGATTCAGCGGTATGTCGATCCGCATCTGACTCAGCGGTTCCGGTCGTCGAGGATGACCTACATCATAATTGGCTCCGTCTGTGTTGCGATTCTATTAATGTTTATTACCGGAATTGTTTTATCCGCTTCGCTTTTCAAAGTGGCGACTAGCGCGTTTGAGGACAGTACGCAAAACGAGGAACTGCTGGACGCGGCATTGAACGGGGAAACTCTTCGCGTTACGGAGCTGCTGCAGGCAGGGGCTGATCCGAATACTACCGATTATGATGGCTGGACCGTGCTTATGAGTGCCGCTGATCAGAATAACTTAGAAATGGCAAAAGCGCTGCTTGATTCAGGTGCGTCGATTGATTTGATCGAGGAAGAATATGAAAATACAGCATTGACGGTAGCAATAACGGGCGGGTATGTTGAAATGGCTAAGTTGCTGCTTGACCATCAGGCAGACCCGAATTTGCAAGACAGCTATGGGTGGACGCCTCTAATGACTGCCGCATCACATGGTGATGAGAGTGCGGTTATGCTGCTGCTCGAATATGGGGCTGATCCGTCTACGATAGATGATTCGGGGTGGGCGGCTTCTGACTATGCGTTAGAATCAGGTTACGAGGAGCTGGCTGAGAAGTTGAAGCCGGGAATGGGAGAAGCAGCTTAGCTGCTTCTCCCGCTTTATCATAACAAAGAAAGAGAAGCTTGATTGCTCAAGCTTCTCTTTCTTTGTTAAAGCTATGTATGATTGCTGTACCTTCATAGTTTCACTATGGTCGGGACGACACGATTTGAACATGCGACCCCCTGGTCCCAAACCAGGTGCTCTACCAAGCTGAGCTACGTCCCGTGAAAGAGATGGTGCCGTCGAGAGGACTTGAACCCCCAACCTACTGATTACAAGTCAGTTGCTCTACCAATTGAGCTACAACGGCGTGTTATTCTCTTGGACACAAGATGTATTATTGCACACAAATCATCCTTTATGCAAGCTTTTTTTTGAAAAAAATTTATATCTTCCTCTCAAGATAATTTTTGCCGCCGAACCATGCCTCGCTTAAGAGCCGAATACCCTCTGTAAGCTGGGCTTCCTCCATGCCTCCAAATCCAAGCATAATATAGCCCCCCGGACAATCCGGAGCATGATTCCAATGGCGGGAAGGGGAATAGACACGGCAGCCCGCAAGTTCTCCAAGCTGCAGCAGTTCTTCGCTTTGCCGCCCCTTCACATGCAGTAATAGATGAAGACCGGAACGGTCGCCGATCACTTCGACGTATTCGCCCATCCAGCGTTGAATGGCAGTTGTAACTGCCTTATGCTTCCCTTGATAGATGCGTCTCATCTTACGGATATGTCTGGCGAAATGTCCCCGATTCATGAATAGCATAACCGCCTTCTGAATAATAGGGGAGACGGGCTGACTGTAATTTGCAAGCTTGTCCTGAACGGTTGCCATTAAGGTCGGGGGAAGCACAAGATAGCTTAAGCGTGCCGAAGGCAGGAAGGATTTAGAGAACGTTCCCATATAAATGACCTTGTCGGCCGTATCAAGCGCTTTGAGCGCTGGAACAGGTTGACCGTAGTAGCGGAATTCGCTATCGTAATCGTCTTCCAATATTAGACCGTCACAATCAATCGCCCATTGCAGCAGCCTTGTTCGCTTATGAATAGGAAGTACCATACCTACCGGGAATTGATGGGAGGGGGTTACATATGCGACCTGCACGCCAGCCGTATAAAGACGCTCAATCTGAATACCGTCTTGTTCCAATGGAATAGGCGTTAAGGAGCAGCCGTGATTGCGCAGCACGTTCTTAACACCCGCATAGCCTGGTTCTTCCATGCCAATGCGTTGCTCTCGCAGCGACATCAACTGGCACAACATGCTCACAGAATGTTGTGTCCCTGCGCATACGATAATTTGGTTTGGGTGACAATGGACTCCTCGTGATTCGAAAGCGTAGCGGGCAATCTCCGCACGCAGCTCAGCATCCCCTTGGTAGTGTCCGTAGCCAAGCACCTCGCTTGACCTGCTTGAAACGGCTTCGACGAGACAGCTTTTCCATACTTCATGAGGAAACCGTCCGATCTCCATATCTCCATACTGGAAGTCATAATCGACTTTACGTGGCAAAAGAGGCTCGTCAGCCGTGTTCTCAATAGGCTCGGACTCCGTCTCCGACTTATTTGTCTTCAAAGGCCATATGAGCTCCTCTAGCGGCAATATGCGGTAACCTCCGCGTTCCTTGCTGTCCACATATCCTTCCGACAGAAGCTGCTGGTAAGCCGCTTCTACCGTATTTTTGCTGATGCCAAGATGTAGCGCAAGCTGCCGGATAGCCGGCAATTGTACCCCTTCGGCAAGCGATCCAGCTTCAATCTGGGCTCTAATATATTTGTACAGCTGCATGTAGACCGGCTGGCTGTTCCGTTTATCGAGTATGGGAGAAATGGCGATCATCGTCACGACTTTCACTGACCCCTTTGGAATGATAGTTTTTGTCACTTTTCGTAGTGACAACAATTGTATAACATGACAGTAACACATATCGATTTCATTTGGGAAGGTGAAGCACATGTTTACTGTACGTCTCGATGTAAGAGCATGCAGCGATCAATCTAAGATCGATTTTTTTCTGAGTCAGGCACAGACCGGATTTCTTGGTCTTTCGGACGGCAAGCTGCCGTATGTAGTACCTCTTAATTTCGTTTGGTGGAATGGAGCGATCTATTTTCACGGAGCAGAGGAGGGCAGAAAGGTAACGATCATTGCGGACAATAAAGAAGCATGCTTTACGGTTAGTGAAAATTATGGGACGATTACGCATCCAGTACCTGCGCATACCGATACCGCTTATATGAGCGTTATGATCTTCGGTAAAGCAGAGCATGTTACGGATCGGGAGGAGGCGCACGGGGCAATGCAGGCGCTGCTTGACAAGTATGTGCCAGGTTTTTGTAAGGACCCGCTGGCGAGAACGCACCTGGAGCGCTATCGCTCCTCCAAAGGCAGCGCAACCCATGTGTACAAAGTAAGCTGTGAGACGTTGACCGCGAAGGAAAATGCGACCGTCCCGGGGAAGATGTACGAGCATGGACTTACAGTCGGCCAGGCTAAGAGTTAGCTAGGAGCAATAGCAAGCCCAGCCTAGCAAAAAAAAAAGAGGATGCTGCTCTGCGAATCCATTCGATTCACGGAGAAAGCATCCTCTTGCTATTAGCATAAGATTAGGCCGGTTCGCCCTCGACAACGGGCTCGTTCTGTTGAATAAGCATCTCTACTTTACGAATGCGGTTCTTACTCGTTTCGCGGATAATGAACATCAAGTTCTCGTAATGATGCTCCTTGCCCGGCTTCGGGTCTTGCACTTGACTGTACAGCCAACCGCCCACCGTATCGACATCCTCGTCCTCGAAGATCGTTCCTGTAAGGTCCGCTAGTTCATCAAGCGATACTTTGCCGTCCAGCAAGTAGCAATTATCAGCCAGCTGCTCTACGTCCTTGCGTTCATCAGCATCGAATTCATCGCGAATCTCGCCGACGATTTCTTCTAATATATCTTCAATCGTAATGAGTCCTGATGTTCCGCCGTATTCATCAACCAAGATGGCGATATGGACGCGTTCCTGCTGCATTCTCTTCAGCAGCGACTTAACTGGCGTTACCTCAGATACGCTAAGTACCGGATGAACAAGCTTCTTGAATTCAAAGTTGCTGTTCGATTCATATTCTAGGAAAAGCTGCTTCGTATTGATCATGCCTACGATATTGTCTTTGCTCTCCAGTGCGACCGGAAAGCGGGTATATTGTTCCTTGCGAATGATTTCCATATTTTCTTGCAACGATTTGTTCGTATATAAACAGATCATATCTGTGCGGGGAACCATAATTTCCTTGGCTAGCAATTCGTCGAATGCGAAGATTCGGCTCACATAGCCATATTCGGTATTGTTGATCTTCCCGCTCTGATAACTCTCATTAAGAATAATCTGAATTTCTTCCTCGGAATGAGCTTCTTCATGCTCCTTGGCCGGCTTAAGGCCGAACAATCGTACGATTCCGTTAGCTGAGCCGTTAAGCAACCAGATGAACGGGTACATAATTGTATGGAAGAAAATGATTGGCTTAGCCGTTAGGAAGCTAATAAACTCGGCTTTTTGGATGGCCCAGGTTTTCGGCGCCAATTCACCGACAACGACGTGTAGAAACGTTACTGAAACGAAAGCGATAATAAAGGATAAGATATGGCTAATATCACTATTGAGTTCAAATCGTTCAAATAAGGGTAAAAGCATTTTTTCAACGGTCGGTTCTCCCAACCAGCCCAGCCCGAGCGCAGTAATTGTTATACCTAGTTGGCAGGCTGACAAGTAGGCATCCAGATTGCTCGTAACCCGTTGAACGGCAAGCGCGTTCTTCCGGCCCTCAAGCACTAACTGATCGATTCTGCTGGAGCGAAGCCGGATAATCGCGAACTCCGTTGCCACGAAAAAAGCAGTTAATAAAATAAGAAGAGCAACCATGAATAAATTGAATCCTATACCCATTTTCGTTTCTCACTACCCTTTGTTTTTTGAATTTTTTATTTGACCAATCTTTACATCTCCTAACGATAGGAGTGTGGTATTTAAACTATACCGAATGATTACAACATATGACAACCGTCGTATGCAACGTTAAGCGCCGTTTATGCACGATAAACGGTATTTTGGAAAGCACGATAGCTTGTTTTCATTGAATATCGTCCCTTTACAACCCTCTAATGCGAGCATATGATAAGTTCATAAGAACTTGTAAGCAAATTTGACGAAGTCGTGAATGCGAGGAGGAAAGAATATGGAGTCCTTTACGCTTACTCGAAAAGAGATGGCGGAGCTGTTGCTCTCCTTACACGGCAGCAGCAGTCAGAAGCCGATTCAAGTGCTGCAGAGCGCTTGGGCGAAGTCGCATCAGTACGAACTGGAGAAGGGGACGACATTGCCTGCCTTTCTCGCCACGCTTCTGCCGCCTATAATAGAGAAGTTAATTAAGGGCAGTGAGGTGAAAGGCTTCTCGCTGCAGGAAATATCAGCGCTGGGTCAGCTAATTGAATATTCGAACCTTTCCATTACTTCTATGCAAAATTGGGTCAAAAGAGACTTTAAGTCGTATTTTGACTGTCCAAAGGCTGGCAAGAAATATTCCCTTAATCAAGCTGCGCTGTTGTTCATTATCGATGATCTGAAGTCGAATCTCGACTTCGAGTCGATTCGCAAGCTGTTTGAAATCGTGCTCGGCAAGCCGGAGGACGAGTCCCACGATCTTGTCGGCCCTATCGAGCTGTATGCCACTTATACGAAGATGTTCGAAGAGCTCGACGCGAATAACGATCAATTGCTCGATATTACGGGCCATCTAAACGGGCAGCCTCATCAGGACCTGCTTACGGAGGAAGTCATACGAGGTGCAGCCAATCGGTTTGCGGACAGGCTGTCGGGATTGACGGACAAGCAGCGGGAAGCGATACGCAATATTTTGCTGGTAGCTGTCATATCGATTCAAACGTCCTATTTTCATACTCTCGCGAGAAGGTACTGCAATGCGACCCTGTTCCTGAATTCTCCATGAAAAAATAGGAAAAAGGGATGTACATGAGAGGAAATCTGTCCTATACTGTAAGCTGATGTAAAAAACAGACAAACTGAAAAAGGCAAACTTGCCGAAAGGCAGGGACGCAAAGTTATGGGCCTAAGGGGCAAGACGCTATGGCTGCCAGACCGCCAGCAGGTTAGATAAGCTTATTTAGCTATCCGCCGACTGGGGCCTGGATAGCTTTTTTGCTATTTTTCGGACAGACAGAGGGAGCGAGAGAACCAGCATGAAGACAGCATCGTGGGCAACAACAGGAAAAGCATGGCTTGGCAAAGCCGTGCAAACAGCAAAGCAAGTACGCTTGAAAAAGTTGAACGGGAAGAAGATTACGACGAGGTTGTTTATCATCTCGGCCATTATTACGCTATTTAACGTAGGTGCCGGGGCATTCATCTACACCCAGAACTTGTCGGTAGCAAATGCGGTAAATGAGTCCGAGAAGCTGTCCGAAGCTGAGCGCAACTACCAAGCGGTGTCGGGCAAGCTGCTGAAGACGATGCTCCGAATGATCGATGCGATCGAGAACGGTACCGAGGAAGAAAGCGCAGTTGCGATCAAGACGGAGCTGGCAACGATCCCTTCGAGCCTAGAGCAGTTGAATAAGCAGTTCGAAGCTATGGATATTAGATATCCAGCTGAAGAGAATGCCCAGAAATATGTGAATCAGATTAAAGTGCTTGATCTCGCCTATACGAATTTGAGTACGACTTCTATTGATGTCAATGCTTTAACGGCCGAAGAGAAATCGTTGCGCGTGTCGGATTTGATCAGTGTCTATACGATCATTATTGATTTCTCCAAAGAAGCAATGGAGAAAAAATTGTCCGAGGATACTCAGGACACGCAGAAGTCGCTTAACAAAAGCGTAGATAGCGCGAATATCATCATTCTAGTGAATATCATCCTATTGGCCGTGCTTCCTGCTGTTATGATCTTCGGCATTACGCGTTCGATTAAGACGGGCTTGTCCGGCATTATGAAACGGATCGAAGCATACAGGAACAATCAATTCACGGAGCTTCCGAAGCTGCAGCGCGCCGATGAATTCGGAGATATCGACGCATCGCTCGCCGACATGGGCAGTAACCTGCGAGAGACGATCAAAGCGACGATTGACGTGAGCGGTACAGTGCTTGGCGTATCGAATCAGATGACGGAGAAGATAAGCAGCAACCGCGATGCTTCCGAGCAAGTCAAAGGCCAGATCGAATTTGGCAAGACTTCGCTGCAGGCCCAGTATGACGACGCATCTTCGATATCGGCGGTAACCGAGCAAATCTCGGCAAGTTCGGAAGAGATCGCCGCGTCCAGCGAATACATAAATGGCGATATGCTAAAAATGAAGCAAGCATCCCTTAACGGCTCCGAGCAGATGGCGGGCGTTGTATTGAAAGTGAATGAGACGGCGCAGCAGTTCGATAAACTGACGGCCGCCTTCGAATCGATGAACGAACGCTACGGCAATGTTGCGAAGTTTCTTGCAGGCATTCAGGATATTAATACACAGACGAACCTATTGTCGCTTAACGCATCAATCGAATCGGCACGCGCCGGCGAGCACGGCCGCGGCTTCGCGGTCGTTGCTGATGAAATTCGCAAGATGTCCGGTCAAACCGACGCGATATCGAAGCAAATTACGAAGGAACTGGCGCTTATTCAAGCGGATGTCGCAGCCAGCGGTCGTACGATAAGCCAATTCTCGGATGTTATTAAGTCTACCCGCGAGACGTCGGAAACGGCTAGCGAGACGTTCCAGGCGATTGAATCGCAGAGCGGCGTGTTATCTGATCAGATGAGTGAAATTTCGACCGCTATCAGTGAGATTACGCAAGGTATGACGCATATCGTTACGGCTGTCGATAAGCTGCTTGAGAAATCGACGGAAGTGAACGGTCAGATGGAAGGAATAAGCGGCCTGTCCGACACGCAGAACGGCATTTCCGACGAGCTGGGAGAGCTGTCGAAACGGTTGACGGAATCATCGGAGGCGCTTAAGGAGCGCGCTTCGGTATTCAAAATATAGGACAGATCAGTCAGGTCAGGGAGTGCAGAGCGATAACCGCTCTGCACTCTTTTTATTTATGGCAGCAATGAGTGTCGGACATCGATCAATATGTCGATAAAGAAGGATAACGTTCAAAAACAGCGAATGATGAACGTATACTTTATATAGGAGCGGAATTGCCTTTGGGCTGGGTTTAACTTACATATTGGAGACAGGTGATACGATGAGCGAAATGAACTTTCAAGTAAATTTACAGGGCATGATTGAACTGCTCTCCAAGCATCTATATTCGAATCCGGGCGTGTTCGTAAGAGAGCTGCTGCAAAATGGCGTCGACGCTATCACAGCTCGCAGGAAGCTTGGGCATCAATTCGAACCGAAAATTTTGTTTGAGCTATACGCTTCGAAAACAATCGCGATTCATGACAACGGCATCGGCTTGACGGAGCCCGAAATTCACCGCTTCCTCTCGCAGATCGGAAGCACGTCTAAGCGCGAGGAGCTCGATGGGGATGACGACTATATCGGCCAGTTCGGAGTCGGCATGCTGTCCTGCTTCGTTGTAAGCGCTGAGATCGTGCTTATTACACGTTCTGCGCTGGAAGGCGATACGCTGGAATGGCGCGGCCGACAAGACGGCACGTATACGATCCGCAAGCTGAAGCGCGAAGCGCCGATCGGCACAACGATTTATTTGACGTGCAAGGAAGACTATGAGGAATATTATGAATGGTATAAATTAGAGCAGCTTCTGTCTCATTACGGCGAGTTTCTGCCGGTGCCGATCAGTTTGTCCGAGGATCGTTTCGAGCGAAATATTAACGGTGCGCTGCCGCCTTGGCAATTGGACGCTCAGCATGCGCTGGAATATGGCGAGGCTCAGCTCGGTCATCGGTTTCTAGAGGCTATTCCGATCAAGTCGCTTATTGGCGAAGCGGAAGGTACTGCCTATATTTTGCCCTATGCTGTGAGTCTGCAAGCAGAGAAGAAGCATAAAGTATATGTGAAACGGATGCTGCTCTCCGATCAGATGAGCCAACTATTGCCGGAATGGGCTTTTTTCGTCACCTGCATCGTGAATGTTGGGGGACTGAAGCCTACCGCATCTCGGGAGTCATTTATTGAGAACGAGCTGTTCTATACCGTTCGAGACGAGCTGGGACAATGTCTGAAGCGCCATCTGATGATGCTGGCTCTGACTGATCCCGATTTGTTCGAGAAAATCGTGAAGATTCATTACGTTTCGTTGAAGGCGTTGGCCGTGGAGGATGATGAGCTGTACCAGCTGTTCATTCGCCACCTCTCGTTCGAGACGCCTTACGGGATGATGCGCATGGGAGATATTTTGCAGCACAGCTCCAATATCGTTGTTTCGTCAACATTGGATGAGTTCCGCCAAGTGGTACGCGTGGCGAAAGCACAGAATGTTATGGTCATCAACGGAGGCTACGTGCATGACTTTGAGCTTGTGCGCAAGCTAGAGGAGTATGACGAGGCGATTCAGGTCGGGGTTCTTGATCCGATTAACTTCTCTAATCTGTTCCAGGATTTAACGGCTCTAGAGTTTAGGTTAGCTTCGCCCTTTCTGGCCCTTGCGGACAAGCTCTTAGAGCGATTCCAATGTCGCAGCGCTGTGAAACGGTTCGAGCCGAAAGAGCTTGCCGTCCTCTATAATACGAATGAAGAATTCAACTTTTTGCGGATGGCGGAGCAGACGAGGAGGGAGTCGAACGAGCTGTTCGAAAGTGTTCTGGACGTTGTCATTCATCAAATCCACGATGTGCCTTATGCAAGGCTTTGCTTTAATTACAATAATCCGATCGTGCAGCAGGCCATTACATGCGGCAATCCGGAGATGCAGAAGCTAAGTATCGAGACGCTGTATACCCAGTCGCTGCTGCTTGGGCATTATCCAATGAGCTCGGAAGAGATGCAGCTCATGAACGAGTCGTTCATGCGTTCTCTCTCCATCGGACTTGGTCGGGCAGGTGACAAGCAGGGATGAAGCAACGGTACGATGAGCTGCAGAGCGAGGCTTGGAGTCTACCTGACGGCAAGCAGAAGGTGACCGTGCTGGAGGAGGCTGTCCGTATTGCCGATCTGTACATGTCGAAGGAAGAAGCTTATCACGCAAGAATGACGTATTCGGAGGCAGCTTTAGTGTCTGGCTTCGAGGAACGCTTCATTGTCTCCTTCGCCTGGTGCTTATCTCAATTCGAGAAACAGCCGGACCTATTCGACAGTCACCAGATCATTTGGCATTACAAGTGGCTGGTCGGCATTATATGGCGGTTTCCGCAATTTGGAGCAGCCCAGATTGAAGACATCTTTGATGATTTTAAAAGAAAATGCCTACAATACGGACACAGCCTGCGACCTTATTATTCGAAAATTCATCTTTATGCGCTAGCTGGCGGGCATGCCGAGCTTGCCCAAACGTATTATGAGCAGTGGAAAAAAGCGCCGTATGACGAAATGTCCGATTGCCGGGCTTGCGAGCAAAATTTAATTGGCTACTTTCACTTGGCATCTGGTCGTTACAAGAGGGGGCTGCAGACATTGAAGCCAATATTAAGCGGCAAGATGTTCTGCCGTTCGATCCCGCAAAATACGTACAGTCATGCCCTCATGCCGCTGCTTGAGACCGATCAGCAGGAAGAGGCGGCCAAGCTTGCACGCAAAAGTTCGCGTATGCTCAAAGGACCCGGCTACTTAGAAGAATACGGCAGACTGATCAGTTATTATTCCGCAACGGACTTGAGCAAAGCGGCTAAACTGTTGGAAAGTACAGCCGAATATGTGTTGAGCAACAAAACAGATTGGAATCGATTCCAATATTTGATCGGAGCGAGAGCGTTCTATTCGCTATGGAATGAGAAGAAGCGGAGAAGGAAGCTGGTTGTTCACAATTCTTTCACAAGCGAATGGGTTGATGCCGAAAGTGAAAGGCTGGCAAGGGCTTTCGATGCTCGCAACGGCAATGGATATTGTCAGGGGCAGCTTGCACAAAAGGTAAATCAAGTTTGGAATCGTCGTACTCACTGATCGGACTGTTGACGACAATCGAATGGTAGTGGTTCAATTGTAATAACGACGGCAGAGAGGGTAATGATTCGATATGTTGAAACAATTTTTGAAAGCTTCACGAATTCGGGTAATTCCGGTCATGCTCATACCAATCGTTATGGGTTCGCTGGCTGCTTATGTATGGGACGGCGTGTTCGATGTATGGCTTTTCTTATTGACCTTGATTGGCGCGGCATGTGCGCATCTGTTCTCCAATATGATCAACGATCTATGGGATTACTACAATGGGACGGATGAGGCGGCTCATGCTAACAAGGATGCCATCTCGACGAACTCCGGTTATTTGACCAATGGCACATGGAGCGTGAAAAAGTTCGCTTTCGTCACTTGGCTGCTGTTCTTTATTGCAGCGGTGTGCGGTATCGTGCTTAGTATTTACAGCGGCTGGGAAGTTATGGTGTTCGCCGTTCTTGGCGCGCTGCTGGCGTACTTCTATGTAGCGCCGCCGATTCGCTTCGGTTATCGCGGCAAAGGCTACAGTGAGCTTGCTATTCTTTTTTCATTCGGCATTTTGCCGGTAGTCGGCTCGTATTATGTACAGACGCTGCTGCTCGATACGCGGGCGTTGCTGCTGTCGCTGCCGATCGGCTTCTTGACGACGCTCATCTTGTTCAATCATCACTTCCTGCATTGGCAGGCTGACCGCGAGGCTGGCAAACGGACGCTTGTTGTCGTTTGGGGCGAGCGCAAAGCGCTGCTTTTCTCGCAGGTGCTTATGTATTTGGCTTATTTTGCACTCGCAATTTGCGTCATTCAAGAAGCGCTTCCTGTCTATGCTCTGCTTGGCGTAGTAACGGCAATTCCGCTTTATCTCGTATATGGCAAGCTGGGAACTCGCAATGAATCGAAAGCGTATTTGCCGTTAATGGGCGGATCTTTGAAGGCTACTATGCAATGCGGCGTTATTATGATCGTATCGTTATTCATTCAAGGCATCATTCAATAATATCATTTCCACAACGAAGAAAGAGGTACACATCATGGACAAGCAATGGGTATTAGGCGACTTTCATACGATTCTAAACGAAGGCGAAGTTTGGAAAATGGGCGGTTTTCCATTGCCTGACGGCAGCTTCTGGCAATATCGCGAGCCTGACGCGGTAGTTATCGTCCGCAATGGACTGCTCTATGTACGGGCACCGCTCAGCCGAAGCCATGACCGTATCCAAATTCTAGACAACGCCAAGCATATGTATTACTCGGCAGAACCGGTTAGCGTGCCGGAGGGCGGAGAAATCAGCTTCGAGCTTCAAATTCGAGCACGTGCGCAAAATACGGCTAAGGACGATCTGTACGACGGCTTCGTATCCTTGAATCTGCTCGATTTCACAACAGGCGGGGCGCTTGATTTCTTCGCATCGCCGGACAAGTATGCAAGCGTATATGCCGTATTGCCGTTTCCTGGCGTGAAGGTGCCTGAGACCGATCAGACGCGGTATTTCTGCGTGTTTAAAGAAGATGCCGACTTCGATGCCGGACAGTTCAATACGTATAAGATCGTATACAACCAAGCCAAGGACGAAGTTGTGTTTTATGTAAACGGCAGAGAAGTGCGCCGTGAGCAGAACGTTCCGGTTAAGTTCAATCAATTCGTAGTCGCGCTCGGGATTATGACCGAGAAGGATCTCACGCCTGAAGGCAGTGTCTCCGTACACGGCCAGACGGTTATCGGAGAATGGTCGCCGGTAACGATCGAGATCAGTTCATAGCATCACATACGCAAAGGAGCTAACGCATGCTGTTCGTTCTAATCGCATTATGGGCCATAGCGGCTATTCTTTGGTTAACCGATGGCCGCTCGGACATCAATCGCCGATTAGGCGCCGTTGCATTCAGCGGCGGCGCAGGTGCGCTGGCGGCCGTACTTGATTTAAGCTGGATTCCAGCAGCGACAGAGGCCGGTATGAGCGCCAGCGGCCAGCAGATGCTCTATTACGTGCAGGCCGTATCGTCTCTTACGTCTTATTACGGTCTGCCGTATTTTTTCCTGTTATTCGCACTTGCCTATCATCGCGTTCCTATGCCTCTCGTGTTATACAAGCTAGTGCAATGGATCCTTATACTCCCCATTTTGTGCTGCATCCTGTTCACGCCGTATTACAACGAAATGTATCCGATTACGTTCAAGCTAGTTGTATGGTGGGCCGTTCCGTATATCTTGTTCGGAACAGTGCTCATATTGCTGAAGCGTCAGCCTTATGCGGCTTTGTCCAGAAAGCACTGGATTGTCTGTTCGGCTGTATTGCCGCCTGTCTTGTTCAGCATGTTGATGAATTACGTGCTTCCGAGCATGGGCATGCTTCGGATGTGGGTGTATAACACCTGGTTCGTAGGATTAGGCGCAACCGTATTTGTAGTAGGTTTGTTTACTTACGGCTTTATGGGAGTAAGAGTACTGATTGACCGGCGAAGATTCGATACGACGTATCGTGCAGTCACGTCAGGCACGGCGATCTTGAACCATGCAATCAAGAACGATGCCGCAAAGATGCGATTGTTCTCCGAGAAAATGAAGGCGTATGCAATCGAGACGAATCAAGCCGAACTGCTGGCCGATATTGAGACGGTGCTGTCAGCGTCGAAGCATATGCAGGATATGGTAGGCAGAGTGCATCGGCGTACGGAAGACTTGACGTTAAAGCCTCATCGCGAGCTGATTACCGATGTAGTGGTCAGAACGGTGAAGCCCATTGAGACGCTCTATCCCCGTGCGAGCTTCCAGCTTGCACTTGAGGAGGGCTGGAGCGGCATGATCGATTCGGCTCAGATCGGCGAAGCGCTTAGCAACCTTGTTGTAAACGGGTTGGAGGCAATGAAGGGCGAGGGCGAACTGCGCATTGCATTAAGCGAGCAGAAGCGTGAGCTTGTCATTGAGGTCCGCGATTCAGGTGCGGGCATGGACAAAAGCCAAATAGCCAAAGCGTTTGAACCTTTCTATACGACGAAAGCAGGCAGCAGCGCGAACTTCGGATTAGGCTTGCCATATGCGTTCCAAGTCATGCGCAAGCATAAGGGAGTACTTCATGTGATGAGCAAACCGGGGCAAGGCACATCGGTTCTTATGGCATTTCCTAAGAAAGCCATTCAGGCGGTGAAGACAGAATCGCTTTTGAAGAAGGGGGCGGAAGCTCATGTCGTCGATTAAAGTATGGATAATAGAAGATGATCTGGATTGGCTTCGCGGTTTGACAGCCTTCTTGAACAAAGAGCAGGATATCGAGGTCGTATGGACCGAATCCGATCCGCAGCAAGCACGTCAAATGATTCAGTCACAGACGATGGATGCCGCAGATGTGATCTTGATGGACATTATGATGGAAGGGCGGCCTGAAGGGATTGAGCTTGCCGACGAGGCTAGCAGGCGAACAGGAGCCCGCATCATCATGCTGACATCTATGGAAGAGAAGGAGCTCATCTTTCGATCATTCCAAGCTGGCGCAATCGATTATCAGATCAAGTCGGACTTTGAGACGTTGCCGGCAGCTGTTAGGGCAGCTTATGCGAAGCAATCGACGATTAGCGCAGCGGCAGCCGAGCAGATGCGGGGAGAATTCCGAAGGCTGAAGCTTGTCGAGCGTGAGTTCGAGGTGAAGAAGGTCGAAGATTTGATTACTCCTTCTGAGCTTCAGCTCCTGAATTTGATCGACCAAGGTTATTCGCAGACACAGATCGCCGATAAGCTCGTCGTATCGCTGCGAACGGTGAAAAATCACGTCAACCATATATTAAAAAAGCTGCATCTGCCCGGATCGAAGGAAGCGGCCAAGAAAGTTAAGGATTTAGGGCTGCTTAATAAGGAGGATGGTACCAAATAAACTTGGTACTATTTTTTTTGCCCTAATATTGCAAAAATAAGGTAAGCAGTTAAAAGTTAAGTTCCATAATGGGAAGGATCGTGAGCCATGTCGTTCGAAATGTTTACCGCTGCGCACTACGCTGCGTTGCTGTCGGCGATTATTGTTTTCGCAAGCATCTTCTTGATGAGAAAAAAGCTTCGTGTGCCTGCTATTAACCGTTATTTCCGCATCGGGTTGTCAGGGGTCCTTATAAGCTGTGAAGTTGCGCTCCAGGCTTCTTACATCATCGAGGACGAGTGGTCATTCGGATCGCTTCCGCTTCAGCTGTGCAGTATTACGCTGCTCATTGCGGCAGTGATGCTCTTGACCGGCAGCGAACGGTTGTATGATATTGTCTTTTTCCTTGGGATCCTGGGAGCGCTGCAAGCGTTAATAACGCCGAATCTGGGTTGGGGTTTCCCGCACTTTAGGTACTTTCATTTCTTCATTGCGCATATAGGCATCATTGCCGCTGGGCTGTTTATCCTTGTCATTGAACGATACAAGCCGACATATAAGTCCGTCTTGCGCGCTTGGGTCTGGCTTCACGTGCTGGCAATTCCGGCGGCGTTAACGAATTATTTGACGGGCTATACGAACTTTATGTTTTTGGCGCGAAAGCCTGGAACGGCATCATTGCTGGATATGCTCGCGCCATGGCCTTGGTATATTTTGCAGCTGGAGGTCGTTGTTGTAGTTCTGTGTGTATTGCTCCTGTGGAGTGTCGCACTGGTTCGCAGGATTTACAGATTGGAAGGCGTTAGAGCTCGGACCTAATCTTGTGATGAATCCCTATCCTTTCTAGACTAACCGTGAACAAGCTGGGGAAAATAAATTGTCGTCCTAAACCATTCAACCGAAAGGCAGGAGAGGCAATGTCAACTAACGCCACAATGAATTCGACGGGGACATCGGCTGCTTTTATGGAAGCGGTAAAGCACCGTCGCAGTATTTACGGCATCAGCAAGCAATCCGATATTTCTGACGAGAAGATCTCCCAGATCGTACAAGACGCCATTAAGCATACGCCATCTGCCTTCAACTCGCAGAGCGCGCGAATTGTTCTGCTGCTCGGAGCAAACCATGATAAGCTCTGGGATCTTACGACGAGTACGCTGCAAGGCGTTGTTCCTGCCGATAAGTTCGAGCCGACCCAGCAGAAGATGGATAGTTTCAAGAACGGATATGGCACCGTATTGTTTTTCGAGGATCAGACAGTCATTGACGGCCTTATGAGCAGCTTTCCCCCTTATGCGGAGAACTTTCCGCTATGGTCCCTGCAATCATCAGGCATGCATCAATTTGTCGTATGGACAGCGCTTGAGAATGAAGGATTCGGAGCATCTCTCCAGCATTATAATCCGCTCATTGACGAGCAGGTAAAGGCGGCATGGTCCATTGCCGATTCTTGGAAGCTGCTTGCGCAACTGCCATTCGGCAAACCAACCTCTCCTGCGGGAGAGAAGGAATACAAGCCGATCGACGAGCGTGTCAAAATATTCAAGTAATCAAGTCGCCGTTCGAAGCGTGGTCGCTTTGAGCGGCGTTTTTTACCACATCTGAATGTTTAAGTGCTTTACAGCGTTAAAACTTTAAGGAGATCATTTAGATTGGCGATAAAAACTTCCGCTTAAACGCGGTCGCTCATCCCCGAATTACTCCGATAGGAGTTTTTCTCATTTGCAACTGGCGGTCCGCTCTAAAAAGCGATACAATAAAAACCGATATAACAGACATACGTAAATATCCTTTCACATATGAAGGTACATAGCTAGGGAGGTAATTATGAGCATTGACCCACGACAGATGAAAGCTTTACTGCAGCTTCAGCTTGCTCCGAGCGTTGACTTTAAAGCGAATTCAAATCCGCTTACGAAGACGGAGACGGACGGCACACCTTCCTTATTCGATACATTATTATCGCAATATATGAGCGGTGCGACGGAGACAGGCACAGATGTAGCTTCGACCCTCCCGACTGATCTGTTATCGCAGCTATCGTCGCTTGGCAGCCTTAGCGGTCTAAGCAGCCTATCTGAACTTGGCCTTTCCGACAGCTTTCCTAATGCAGAGTGGACGGGCTCTGGTCAATATGATTCGCTAATCCAGCAAGCCTCGGCTAAATTCGGCGTCGATCCATCCTTGATCGAAGCGGTAATTAAGACCGAGTCCGGCTTCCAAAGCGATGCGGTATCTTCCTCGGGAGCGAAAGGACTTATGCAACTGATGGATGGAACAGCTAGAGGACTTGGCGTCGGCGACGTGTTCGACCCGGAGCAGAACATTAACGGGGGAACGAAATATTTGTCGCTGTTACTCAGCAAATATAACGGCAATGAGCAAGTCGCGCTTGCCGCGTATAATGCCGGACCGGGCAGAATCGACCGTTTGGGTATCGGAACGAACGAAGAGCTTCAATTAGCTATCGAGAGCTTGCCGAAAGAAACACAACGTTATGTTGTGAAAGTGCTTCAAGCTATGCAATAATTTATTTAATTTATCCGTGGAACGATTGTGCATGCCGCAGTTTGGAGGCGGAGTCGTTCCTGCTTGAGATCACGACAGTTGCCGCATCGCTAGCTGCGAGCGGCTGTCGCTGATCTTTTTGTTTTTATTGTAGGAAGAGCGTGAGAAGGAGGGAATAACGATGCTGTATTTTGACCATTGCGCGTCTACGCCGCCCTATGAAGAGGTCATACAGACGATGATGGAAGTAATGAAGGCGCATTATGCGAACCCGTCATCATTGCATCAGAGAGGCTCGGCAGCGGGTAAGCTGATCGAGCGGGCACGCTCGCTTGTGTCGGAGCAATTCGGCACGCGCAGCGGCGAGTGGATATTTACTTCAGGCGGTACCGAATCGAACAATATGGCGATTAAAGGCATCGCCAAACAATATAGCGGGCGAGGCAAACATCTGATCACTACCGCAATTGAGCATGCTTCTGTGTCCGAAACATTTGCGCAGCTTGAGCAAGAGGGCTTCAACGTTACGTACTTGCCGGTCAGCGCCAGCGGTCATGTGAGCGTGGAACAGGTCGCAGAGGCATTGACAGATGAAACGGTTCTCGTCAGTGTTATGCATGTGAATAATGAAATCGGTACAATTCAGCCAATTGAGCAGATCGGACAACGGTTGAAGCAATATCCGAAAGTATTTTTCCATGTTGATGCAGTGCAAAGCATAGGCAAGCTGCCGATTGATATTGAACAGTGGGGTATCGATCTTGTCAGCGGATCGGCGCATAAGTTCCGGGGACCGAGAGGCGTCGGCTTGCTCTATGTAAGAAACGGAATAACGTTGTACCCGCTGCTGACAGGGGGCTCTCAGGAAGAGGGCATGCGTTCAGGAACGCAAAATGTACCGGCGATAGTCGCTGCAGCGAAAGCTCTTCGAATGACCCGTGAGACCGAATCGGCAAGACGAGCCAGCATGTCGGAATTAAGAGAGCAGCTTGTATCTATCGTAGCTTCCATTCCCGAACTGAAGCTGAACGGCGGCGCGCCGCTTGCGCCGAACATCGTCCATTTCTCTTACCCCGGCATGAAGCCGGAGGTCGTCATCCATAAGCTGGAGCAGCATGGTATAATGGCTTCAACGAAGTCGGCTTGTTCGTCGAAGGACAATAAGCCAAGCCAGGTGCTGCTTGCGCTTGGAGCGAGCACGGAGCATGCTTCAAGCGGCATTCGGCTCAGCTTCGGCGATGAACACCGTACCCAGGACATTGATAGTGTTGGCAAGGCGCTGCGGCAGATTGTCGCGGAGCTTAAGCCGCTCGAGAGGAGATTGACTTAAGTTTGTTATACGATCAAATTATTGTGCGCTACGGCGACTTGACGATGAAGGGGCGCAACCGCAACCAGTTCGAGAAGCGGATGCTTCAGCAGGTGAAGCAGGCATTGACTCCGTTCGAGCGCGTCTCGTACTTCAAGTCGTTCGGACGCCTGTACGTCTTGTTGAACGGCCAGCCCTATGAGCCCGTTGCAGATCGCTTGAAGGATCTGTTCGGTATTACGACCATTAGCCCGGTCGTCAGTGTACAGTCGGAGCTGGAAGCGATTCGAGCTGCAGCCATAACGCTTATGCAATCTATAGAAAAGCCGCCCGCAACCTTCAAAGTAAGCGTGAAGCGTGCTTGGAAAGGGTTTCCACATAGCTCGCAAGAGATGAATCATCTCGTAGGGGGCCATGTGCTGCGCGCCATGGAAGATCTGAAAGTCGACGTCCGCAAGCCTGAGGTCGAATTGAAGGTTGATATCCAGGAGGAAGGCACCTACGTCTTCTGGGAAGTGATTCAAGCAGGCGGAGGATTCCCGTTCGCAACGAACGGAAAGGCTATGCTGCTGCTGTCAGGCGGCATCGATAGTCCCGTTGCAGGGTGGATGGCGCTGCGCAAAGGGCTGGAGATCGAAGCGGTTCACTTCCACAGCTATCCGTTCACAAGCGAGAAGGCGAAGGACAAGGTAATTGATCTCGCAACGCGGTTGTCTTATTACAGCGGCGCGCCGCTCAAGCTTCATCTCGTTTCGTTTACCGACATTCAGACGAGGCTGGCACAGCAGAAGAGCGATAATATCATTATTACCCTTATGCGCCGCGCAATGCTTCGGATTACGGACAAGCTGGCTGAGCGTAATGGGGCCGGCGGTATCGTAACGGGCGAAAGCCTCGGTCAAGTTGCCAGCCAGACGCTTGCTAGCATGAACGTTATTGGGCGGGCAACGGAGTTGCCGCTGCTCAAGCCGCTCGTGATGATGGACAAGCAAGAGATTATTCGCGAGGCGGAGAAGATCGGCACCTTCGAGACATCAATCTTGCCTTATGAGGATTGCTGTACGCTGTTCCTGCCGAAGTCGCCAAGCACGAATCCGAATTTGCGCATCGTAGAGAAAGTCGAATCGCTCATTCCGGAGCTTGGTGATATGATTGATGCTGCCGTTGAAGGGACAGAGGTGCTCGTTCTTACCCCGAGCGGCGTTCAGACGGTCCACACCGAAGGCGAGGACGACTGGTTCTAACTAGCTTGGCGCAAGCACTAACAGCCCCCACCTAAGAATGGTGGGGGCTGTTAGCGCTTGTGCCGTACTTATGTGTCGCTTTGTTTGTTTGGATTCTTCTTTTTCCGCTGGCTGTAATTGGTGAGCCAACCTGCTCCAATTACGATTACGATTATAGCGATGATGAAAGCCCAGTTGATCAGCGGATACCGATCAAAATATTCGGCGAATGATTTCTCGTGCGTAATCATTTTGGCTGCTGTATAGGCGAGGACGCCTGAGCCAATATAAACGATCCACTCGAAGCGATTAATAAGCTTAATGAATAGTGTACTCCCCCATACGACGACTGGCACGCTAATGAGCAAGCCAATAATGACGAGCAGCGTATCGCCATGCGCCGCGCCGGCGACGGCGATAACATTATCGATGCCCATTGCCGCATCGGCAATAATAATAGTGCGAATCGACTGCCATAACGTATTGCCTGCCTGAATATTCTCGTGAGCATCCTCCTGAACAAGCAGCTTGTAAGCAATCCATATGAGCAGAAGCCCTCCAAGTAAATTCAGCCATGGAACAGCCAGTAATTGAACGACAAGCAATGTCGCAACGACGCGAATGCCGACTGCGCCGACCGTTCCCCACATAACTGCCTTTCGCTGTTGCTCCTTAGGCAAATTTCTAGCTGCAAGTCCGATTACGATTGCGTTGTCGCCAGCGAGGATCAGGTCGATGAAAATGATCGTAGCGAGCGCCGACCAGAAATCGACCGAGAACAGATCCATTAGACGGCCCCCTTCATCTTGGAATCTTGCTGCGGCGTCCGCCGCGTGAATTCAGCCCTGTGGAAAGTATATTCATCAATCATGGACATATTCGCCATAGCTTGTTCATACCACTGATAAGAGGGGGAATGAGCATTGGACAGCGTACTTATATTTTTGCAGATCGTATTGATTAATGTGTTGTTAAGCGGAGATAACGCGATTGTAATTGCGATGGCGAGCGGACAGCTGCCGCCTCATCAGCGAAAGCGGGCGATATGGTGGGGAACGCTGGCTGCCGTCGGACTGCGGATTATAATTACGCTCGTGGCCATCAAGCTGCTGCAAATTCCGTATTTGCAAGCTGCCGGAGCGCTATTGCTTCTATATATTGCCGTGAAGCTGCTTGCGGACGCGGGGAGCGGGCATGACGGACACACGGTCAAGAAGGCGGGTTCCCTCGGACAAGCCGTCTGGACGATTGTCACCGCTGACTTCATTATGAGCCTTGATAATGTGCTCGCGATCGCGGCGATTGCGAATGGCGATCTCATTCTCATTCTGCTTGGCATTGCAATCAGCATCCCGATGATCATATGGGGCAGCCAAATGCTGGGCGTGCTGCTCCAGAAGTTTCCGGCACTTTCATACATTGGCGCAGCGCTGCTCGGTTACGCGGCAGGCGACATGCTTATGCATGACCCGGGGCTGAATAACCTGCTATTCCACGGCTCGAAGGTGCTTGCTGAGGCGATTCCGCTGTTATGTATACCGCTCGTAATTGCACTCGCGACCGTCAGCAGAAAGCAGTGGTAACAGGCATTATTGCCATTACCGTTCAGGGCCTAAGATGGCTTGAACGGTTTTTTTTGTGAACAGGTATTGTTCACACTGGTATTTTCGTCGCCGTTCCATTAAACTAGTATAGATAAAAACTGTCGTCTTTCGTCAACATCTGCGAATGACTCGTAAGGAGCGGAACGAGAATGCCTAATAACAAATATTCCGCTGGAATTATTTTGCTGTTAGCCGGGGTCGTTATTTTGTTGGGCAAATTAGGAGTATTCAGCTTTATGGGGGCTATCTTTTGGCCGCTGCTCGTCTTAATTCCAGGAGTTCTGCTGCATGTGCTTTATTTCGGCAGACTTCTACCAGCAGCTGCTCTTGTCCCAGGCGGGATGCTTGTCGTCTATGCCCTGTTGTTCGTCGTTTGCAATTTATTTGGATGGGATAATCTGAAATATTTGTGGCCGCTGTTTATTTTCGGCGTAGCAGCAGGCCTTTACGAATATTATTTGTTCGGTTCATCCAGGCAACAGGTTGTGTTCAGGGCGGCTATTGCGCTTGCAGCCGCTTCGGCCGTATTTATGGTTCTTGTATTGATGTGGAGCTGGGGAATCTATGCAATTGCTGTCGTATTGATCGGGGCAGGCGCATGGATGACGATCGGCAGAGGAAGTCGCAGGCGTTGGTAAGGTAATAAATAAAAACAAAATGGAGTGGATTACAAGTTATGCAAGCAAGAGAGAATTTACGGAATATCGCCATTATTGCCCACGTTGACCATGGTAAAACAACATTGGTCGACAAACTGCTTCAACAATCGGGTACTTTCCGCGAGCATGAAGCGGTACAAGAAAGAGCAATGGATTCCAACGATCTGGAACGTGAACGCGGTATTACGATTCTAGCGAAGAACACGGCAATCAATTACAAAGATTACTTGATCAACATCGTGGATACACCTGGACATGCCGACTTTGGCGGCGAGGTTGAGCGGATTATGAAAATGGTTGACGGTGTATTGCTCGTAGTCGACGCTTTCGAAGGCTGTATGCCGCAAACGAAGTTCGTATTGCGCAAAGCGCTTGAATCGAAGCTGACTCCGATCGTTGTCGTGAACAAGATTGACCGTCCGAATGCAAGACCTTCTGAAGTGGTTGATGAAGTGCTTGACCTGTTCATCGAGCTTGGCGCGAACGACGAGCAGCTTGAATTCCCTGTCGTATACGCATCGGCGTTGATGGGTACGTCCAGCCTTGATCCTGAGAAACAAGATGAGAACATGGAAGCGATGTACGAAACGATCGTCAGCCATATCCCATCGCCTACGGAAGACGTAGAACAACCGCTTCAATTCCTGGTAACTTTGCTCGACTACAACGAATACTTGGGACGTATTGCGATTGGCCGCGTAAACCGCGGTATTATTCGTCAAGGTCAACCGGTTGCCGTTATGACGCGCGAAGGCGGCACGAAGCAAGCAAGAATCGAGAAGCTGTTCGGCTTCCAAGGCTTGAAGCGTGTTGAGATTGCTGAAGCAGGCGCTGGCGACATCGTCGCTATCGCAGGTATCCGTGAGATCAATATCGGCGAGACGATTGCTGATCCAACGAACCCTGAGGCGCTTCCCGTTCTTAAGATCGATGAGCCAACACTCCAAATGACGTTCCTTGTTAACAACAGCCCGTTCGCGGGACGTGAAGGCAAATGGGTTACATCCCGTAAGCTTCGCGAGCGTCTGTTCAAGGAGCTTGAGACGGACGTAGCGCTTCGCGTTGAAGAAACGGACAGCCCGGACGCGTTCATCGTATCCGGTCGCGGCGAGCTTCACCTCGGCATCTTGATCGAGAATATGCGTCGAGAAGGTTATGAACTTCAAGTATCGAAGCCGGAAGTTATTATCAAGGAAATTGACGGTCAGAAGAGAGAGCCTTACGAGCGCTTGCTAATTGACGTGCCTGAGGAAAGCATGGGCGCCGTTATGGAGAGCCTTGGAACTCGCAAAGCCGAGATGGTTAACATGATCAACAACGGCAATGGCCAAGTTCGTCTGGAGTTCATTATTCCAGCGCGCGGCTTGATCGGCTACCGTACACAATTCCTTACAATGACTCGCGGTTACGGCATTATGAACAGCGCATTCGACAGCTACGGTCCGCTTGCGGGCTCTAATGTCGGCGGACGTCACCAAGGCGTACTCGTGGCAAGCGAGAACGGCGTATCGACATTCTACGGCATGATGGGCGTAGAGGATCGCGGTATCCAGTTCTTGGAGCCGGGTGCAGAGATCTACGAAGGTATGATCGTAGGCGAACACACGCGCGAGAACGACATTATCGTCAACATCTGTAAAGTGAAGCAGCTTAACAACATTCGTTCCGCAGGCAAGGACGATACTGTTACGCTGAAAACTCCGCGCCTATTCTCTCTAGAGCAAGCGCTTGAGTATTTGAACGATGACGAGTATTGCGAAATTACTCCGAAGTCGATTCGTCTTCGTAAGAAGATCTTGAATAAGAGCGAGCGCGAGCGTGCGGAGAAACACCGCAAAACAGCTCAAGCCAGCGTTTAATAATGAAGATGGAGCTAAGGTTTTGCATCATGCAAAACCTTAGCTTGTACTTAAGGAGGAAGTTCGAATTATGCAGGAATGGCTAAGCGACCATAAACTCGTTTCATATCTGCTTATACTCGGATTTACAATTTATATTTTCAACAAGGTGTTCCGGGCACAGCAGAAGCTGCCGTTGTTTAAGGAAATACTCGTTTATGCGCTCATTGCATTTGGTTCTTTCGTCTTGATGATCTTGCAAGTGGATAAGCTGCCGATTATTCAATGTATGGGCATTGCCGTTCTTATGATGCTCATGCTTCGTGGGCGCCAACTCTACGATAAATGGAAAGGCAACGGGCCGGATGATGCATCTTCGCAGAAGGCGGAGCCTGGCAAATGAAGCTTGAGGACGCTCTATTCAATTGGCTGCAAATTCAGATCGTATCGGCTGCTAGACCCGAAGATGGAGCGGCCGCCGATACACTTGCCTTTTTTGCGCAAATATTGGTAGAGGATCATCAGCTTGACCGCTTCGAGATCACGAAGACGGACGATACGATGATTTATCTCAAGTACGAGAAAGATGGACGCTCAAAGCTGCAGCTCTTCCCTCGCGAAGCGGCTGAGCAGCTGCTGGCGGACATCGAATCCAATCCCAAATACAACTAAGCTTGAAGGTGGATACTATGAGTCAAGGATCGACTTCATTGCCTCCAAGATCGAGCTCGCGTCAAACGCCGTCCAATCAACCTAAAAAGCAGAAACCGAAGAAGAAACGTTCGATTCTAAAAACGTTTTTCGTTCTGCTGTTCGGGCTGCTGCTTCTCGTTGCGGCGGCTCTTGTTTATTTGGTGTTCAAGACGGATGACGCGATCAAACAGATTGGGGCAGACAACAACACAGTAGTCATACCTAAAGGTGAATCCGTTAAGGAGAAGCCTGTCGGCCTCGTGATCATGGGGCTTGATTCGCGCTCTCACGGCGGAGGTTTGAACACGGATGTCATGATGGTTGCGGCATTCAATCCAACGTCCAAGACGGCGACAGTTGTGTCGATCCCGCGCGATTCGAGAATCGATGTGGACGGCTACAAGACACGCAAGGCTAACGGCTATTATGCGGCATTTTATAATACGGCGATTAAGGAAGGCATGGAGAAGGAAGCAGCTCATGCGGAGGCGAAACGCCATTCGCGCGAGATGATGAGCGAATTCTTCGGCATTGACGTCAAATATTCGGCAGTCATTAACTTCCAAGGTTTCGTCGATGTCGTCGATGCGCTGGGCGGCGTAGAGGTAGATGTTGATATGCGAATGAAATACAAGAGCAACGCGGACGGCACGAACATTGACCTTCAGAAAGGTCTGCAGGAGCTGAATGGCGATAAAGCGCTTGATTTCGTACGATATCGCCAATCGAATGACGGAAAAAACATGTCGAGCGACTTTGACCGCAATAGACGACAATCGGAAGTGTTAGGGGCACTTGCCGACAAGATGAAGTCGTTAAGCGGGATTTCGAAGATCGACAAGGTCATTGATGCGGTTGGCGACAATATGACGATGGATATGCCTTCCAAAGAAATTAAGGCAATGATTGCTAGTTATTTCGGCATGGGTGGCGACGATATTACGTTCATCCCGCTTGAGGGTAATTGGAAAAGTCCTTACGTATATTTGAATGAGCAAAAGTTGGATGAAGCGCGTACCGCTCTGCAAGCAAAAATGGCTGAATAACCGTAGACTCGGCTTAATAAACTGGGTATAATAATGCTACGCAAACCAATTTCCTATCTAAGGGAGGCTATGCGATGGTGATACCTATTCCAGTACGAACCGGACGAGAAAACGAGGTTAGAAGCAGCCTTTCCTTCTTAGCGAACGCTGAGTCTTCTTGGTATTTAGCGAGTGAGAAGGACCGTGATGCTATGCGTTGCGGCTTGCGCTTGTCCGCAGGCAAAGAGATCCATATCATTGCAGACGACAGATTTGCAGCGGATAGAATGGAAGTACAAGTATCCGCCGCCATAGAGAAAGCCTAGTGAGCATTCACTAGGCTTTTTGCGTCTTTTGGACCGTATTTGCAAAATCTTCATAAGTTGATTCAAAGAACTTTATTGCTTTTTATTATTTTTCAACTTCGGTTCTTGCTGACCGTCGCCAGAATCCGGCATGAGATCTCTAGGCATCTGCGGGACGATGCGTCCGATAATATCGGCCATCTCTTCAGCAAAGCCGGCAATTGGTCTGCCTCTTCGAATGTCGTCGCCGATCTCATTAATACGTTGGTTAAGATCAATGTCCGCCGTCACGAGCGCATCGATGCCGTAAGGGTCCTTGCGGAAAGCTTCGGCAACCGAATATTTTAATGTGCCTACCCGAGAGCGTTCGAGATTGGCGTCCACGTCAATGCCGACGATTGCCGTATTTCCGAATACGACGCAACGGGCATTTTTGACACCGTCGACGCCCTTAGCAAGCTGCTCCAAATGCTTCGCAACCTGTTCGGAGCTTTTTATTTCTTTTTTGCGCGGATCGGTTTGCTGGGCCTCCACGCGGCCATTATTTTGTGGAGAGGGTGATGTTTCATTACGTGCGACGGAGCTGCAGCCTGTCGCTACAATCGCAATAATGAACGCAGAAGCGAGCCATTTGAACATGAATTCCACCTCTTTTTAAGCGTGCTTAGTGTAAGGCTTAGTTGTAATGACAGTTGACGTATAGGATTCTTCTTATCTGTCCTAGTGTAACCGATCGCAGCTCACACTATGTACAACGCAAACCATTAGCAAGGCTCGCTAAGCTTCTAATGAATTTCCTACGCCGGGAGGGTTCTCATGAAAAAAATATTCGTGCTTGATACTAATGTGCTGCTTCATGATCCGCAAGCGATCTTCGCTTTCGACGATAATGAAGTCATTATTCCCGCGGTTGTACTAGAGGAAATTGATTCGAAGAAGAGGCTGGCCGACGAGCTTGGCCGCAACGCCCGGACGATATCCCGCCTGCTCGACAAAATGCGCGAGAACGGTCATTTGCATGAAGGCATCGTGCTTCCTGGAGGGGGCTTGCTGAAGGTAGAGTTGAATCATCGCAGCTTCATTCGCGTACAGGAAATGTTCGGAGAAATGTCCAATGACAACCGAATATTGGCTGTAGCGCTTAATTATCATAATGAACAAGACAATGAAACGGAGAAACGCAGCATTGTACTCGTCAGCAAAGACGTGCTTGTCCGTATTAAAGCGGACGTGCTTGGCCTGCAGGCGCAAGATTATTTGTCCGACAGAGTGGTCGTCTCGTCAGACTTCTATGCGGGCTATATGACATTGTACGTTCATCCTGCGGTCATTGACGAATTCTACTCCTACCGTTTCTTGACGATTAACAATATGCATTTGAATATTCGATTGAATCCTAATGAATTCGTTATTTTGCGGGACGAGATGGGCACATCCAAATCCGCGCTTCTCAAGGTCAGCCAGGATGGGGTAAAGCTGGAGCCGCTGTTCCTTAGCAACGATCCCGTATGGGGGATTACGGCACGCAATGCTCAGCAGCGAATGGCGCTTGAGCTGCTTTTGAATGACGATATTCCGCTCGTCACGTTAACGGGCAAGGCGGGGACGGGCAAGACGCTGCTCGCGCTTGCCGCCGGGCTGCTCAAGGTAGAGGATGAGCATAAGTATAAGAAGCTGCTCATTGCGCGTCCCGTCGTTCCAATGGGCAAAGATATCGGTTATTTGCCAGGGGAGAAGGAGGAGAAGCTTCGTCCTTGGATGCAGCCGATCTACGACAATCTCGAATATTTATTCGATACGAAGAAATCCGGGGACATCGATAAGATTTTAATGGGACTCGGAAGTATTCAAGTCGAAGCGTTAACCTATATTCGCGGCAGATCGATACCAGGGCAGTTCATTATTATTGACGAAGCGCAAAACTTAACGAAACACGAGGTGAAGACGATCGTTTCACGCGTCGGCGAGGGCAGCAAGATCGTGCTTATGGGCGATCCGGAGCAGATTGACCATCCATATCTCGATTCTATAAGCAACGGCCTTACACACATCGTTGAGCGCTTTAGAAGCGAAGGCATCAGCGGTCATATGACGCTGGAGAAAGGCGAACGGTCGAAGCTCGCGCAGCTTGCTGCAGATTTGCTGTAGCCCGATTGCAGACGATTGGAGAAAATACTGGTGTATTTGAAGTGGAGGAGCTCAGGGATTACCCTGCTCCTCCACTTTTGTCATTTTGCAACAGAAAGAGGCAAGATAGTACCTCCTTGTGGCAAAAAAGGGATTTGGACAAATTATGGATTTATTGCTATCCTATGTGTGGAGATCAAATAGCCGGAAAGGAAGAAAGCTGTGTCCCTGAGAAGATGGATGCCCCTTGTAATCGGTGCTATCCTCATCATTGCTTTGCTAGACATTCCGTTATCCCCAGGCGTCGATCCGACAAGCACGGGCAAGCCGGACGGCAAGTCAGTCGATCAGCCCCCGGGCGGAGAACAGACCATTGATACTTCTATTGAACTAAATGTAAACGTTTCCGTGAACGCTGAGCAATTCATGACGCTTAGTCAATTGAATCGAACTTTCATGATGAAATATCCACATATTAAGGTTAAATTGTTGAATCAAGCAAATGAGAACGAGGCTTATTCAACGTGGTTGGAACATAGCAGACAAGGAACGCCGGCAGATGTGATGCTGCTTCCGAGCCCTTGGATTAGGCCGTTCGCGATGCAAGGGTATTTGAAGCCTGTCGACAGCCTGCTGACCGGCGACGCGCTCTCTGACCAAATGTCGGGCCTGCTGGAGCCTCTTAAGTGGAATGGCTACGTCTGGGGCGTGCCGAAGGACTATAATCCGTATCTCGTCTTCTGGAATTCTCAGTTGCTCGCGGAAGCTGGCTTATCCGTCCCGCCTGGCAATTGGCAAAGCTTCGAGGAAACAGCGCTTAAGCTGAACGAGCTGAAGCCGGAGGCGAAGCTTGTTAATCTCGTGCCGGGCAATCTGCAACAGTTGCTCGTCTGGCTGCACACTTTCGATTCGAAGGGCAGAGCTAATAGAGAGTTCTTGTTGAAGTCGGACGCGGCGGTCGTCGGGCAATTGAACTGGCTTCAGCTCGCGGAATCGCGAATTAGTAAGATTGGCGCGCAAGGTAGCAGTTATTTGATCGGTGATGCGGTTAATAAAAATGAGCTGCTTGCTGCGATCATCCCGTGGTCCGACTACCTGGAGTTAACCGAGTCCGTTCAGAGCCGCCTGAAGATCGACCGTGATGCGATCGTCAGTCCTTGGCTTAATGCGCGCAGCTTCGCAGTCTCTGCTCGCACAGAGGCGGAAGACGAGGCGCTGTTATGGATAGAGGAGATGACTGATTCATACGCGCAACAACAGTTCTATGAGGATTCGGGTGTATTGCCGTCCCGGTCATCGCTATTCGGTCAAAGCAACACATACCAATCGGAGCAAGCAATCGTACCGCCTTCTTGGTGGGTTGGGATTATGAATGATTTGACTAATGCGGAAAGCGCCGCAGCCATCGATACGAACTGGCCGGATCAATGGCTGGATTGGCAATCGCAATGGGATACTCATATCAACGGTTCGCCGCAGTTTTTCGCATTCGGCGACTATATCGCCAAGTATAAATAAAACAGCGGCTGTTCCGTCCATACGGAGAGCCGCTGTTTATTTTTTGATTTATGTAGGGGTCAGAGATTGATGCTCAGCTTGACGATGAGCTCGCCGTCCTTAATTTCGACGGATTTGGCTTTTAAGAACGAAATAATAAGTCCGGGGTAGAAGCCGAGATCGAATTCTTCTTCTAGAGATGACCGCGTCGTATCGGGTAACGCGAATCCGTTGAAGAGCAGTTCCTTAACATGAAAGATAATGCCGTTCTTAGGTTCGTCCTGAACGGTATAAGTGCCGGTAATGCTTAATTCCATGTTGTCGCGCTTGCCGGTAGCCGTCACCTTGTTATCTTCGAATGTGAAAGCGAATCGTTCGAACATTTCATTCTGTTCGCGCAGAAAGGCGTTTAGATCGTCCTGTGGCACGCGGAGCGTATAGTTGAAACCTTCGATTTCCAAATAAGACTTGTTGTCCTGTACCCAGGAAGGCAGCTTCTGCATGGCTTTCGACAGCTCGCGGAAATATTGCCTTACTTCCTTAAGGCCAGCCGTCTCCCAAAACGAGGTCAGCTCGCTAATCATCAGACGAAGCCGTTCGGCGTCAGACCTTCCCGCAAGCTGCTCGTCTAACTGCTCCTCAAGTGCGAGCACTCGGCTTCGCTGCGTCTGAAGCCGATCCTCCAGATCGCTGAGTGCGGCCTGCCGATCCTTAAGCTGCTCATACCCTGCCTTCACCTTCTCGTATTGCTCCGCATAGCTGTTCAAGGTATGCTTGTCATGTGTAAGCAGGATGTCTACATAATCGATAATTTGGAAGAGGTCAGGCAGCGAATTAGCCGACAGTAAAGCCGTAAATAGAAAATCCCGTTCTCCCATATAGTAGGCACGCAGAACACTTCCTGCCTGCTCGCGCTTGCTCTCAATCTTCTCCTGTTGAGCAGCCAATTGCTGCTCGGTGTCGGTCATCGTCGCCAGCAATGTCTGCTTCTCCTCTTGAATGCGGCCGATCTCTTTATCAATCTCGACAACGGATAAGCTTTTCTCAAGAACAGAGTGGACGTCGTCATTCAGCTCTAGCTGAGGCTCGGCCGAAACGGGGAGTCGGATTAACAGCAGCGCCGCGATTAGCGCGGCAACGCCTGTCAAGGCGATACGTCTTCGAATGGCGGGTTGTCTCACCGGCATCCTCCTTCCTCAGCATTCATTTTATGCGGCAATCAATTCTATTATATCTTACATCTGGAAAAGGATGAAACATACAATGAACGATAACGAACTGAAACGGCGAATTGAGCAGAACATATACGAATCTGCCTTCCAAGGCTGGATTACGGATGAAGGCGGTATAAGACGAACGATGCCTTGCATAAGCTTCCGCGAGTATATGAATAGCTGCCTTTATGACGATATATATGGCTACTATCGAAGCGGGGCTGTTCGAATCGGCAAAGATGGGGATTTCTATACAAGCTCAGCTGTTGGAAGCGTTATGGCAAGGTCACTGGCAGCCTATGCGGTGAACTACAGACGCGAGCTCGGAGAGCCAGCGTTTCAGATTGTGGAATGGGGAGCTGGGACCGGGCGGTTGTCAACTCAACTAGTGAACGCTTGCATATCCTTCGATGCGGAATGGGCTCATCAGGTGCGTCACATACTCGTGGATGATAATCCTGCGCACCGGGAAGCAGCAGCAGTTGCGGCAGAGCTGCAATTGGCGGAAGCTGGAGGCCGGCAAATAAGCATTCTCTCCTCTCGTCAGGCAGGGGCTATGGAATGGAGCGGGCTGAGTTTGGTCCTGGCTAACGAGCTGCTGGACGCGTTTCCCGTTCATCGCGTGCAGCTAGATGGAGGAGAGCTCGTTGAGCTAGGTGTTGCTTGTGACGAGGTGAAAGGCTTTCGTTATGTTCGAATGCCTCTTACGGACGAACGGATTGAGCATTCGCTCGCTCGGAGCGGCATAAAGCTTCGCGAGGGACAAATAACAGAGGTGAATTTGGACGCAGAGGCTTGGCTGGGGAAGCTGGGAAGACAACTTAAGCGAGGGAGACTTGTCGTGATCGATTATGGTCATGAGGCGCAGGAGTACGCATCAGAGCACCGCATGCAGGGAACGCTGCTCTGTTATCGGAAACATCAAGCCAGCGATAATCCGCTTCTTTTTCCTGGAGAGCAGGATATCACTTCGCATGTTAATTACACGCAAATACGGGATGCTGCCGAACGTCAAGGGTGGCGGACGGTCTATTATGCGACTCAAAAACAATTTCTGCTCGATAACGGAATTATGGAGGTTTTGCAGCAGCATGACGGACGCGATCCGTTCAGCGCCGAAGCTCGAATGAATAGAGCTGTGCGGCAATTGCTGCTTAGCGATCAGATGAGTGAAGCGTTCAAGGTGCTAGTGCTTGAAAAATAATAAAAGAACGACGCCTGTCCATATGGAAGGCGTCGTTCTTCGTTCTGTTCTCTTTTGTTGTTTTGTTGGTTAGAAAGGCAGATCCATCTTGAATACGGACCAATACGTGAAGCCTACAAAAGCAATGACCATATATCCCCAGAACATCACTATGTAAGTTTTCTCGGAGAAATTCAAGTACCCCAAAAAGACAAAAGCGACGGCTTGAGCAAAAAACAGTAACGCAAACTCCGTCATGTGGCCTGCGAAAGCCATTAGTCCGATTACCAAGGTCCAAAAACCAAGTACTCGATACATGCGCGCCATGATAACATCCCCCTTCCGCTAAGACCCGATTTTCTAGAATCATTATAACGTTTGCCCAAAGGAGTGTAAACCTTCAAGCGTGACGAAATCGCAAACTTTTTGTCCGAAGCCTTCGGTCTGTCTTTAGTTTGCATCAATATGGCGGCAAACATGTATGATTTTTTGAAAAAATGGTTATACAAATTAGTATCCAATAGATTCTATGAACTCTACCAAGGGCATAGAGATAAGTAAGCGCCTTTACGTTAGGAGGTTATGGTTGCATGACAGCAGTCAGACAAGATGCGTGGAGTCCGGACGATGATTTGATTCTCGCCGAGGTTACACTACGCCATATTCGAGAGGGTAGTACCCAGCTCGCAGCATTTGAAGAGGTAGGCGAGCGTATCGGGCGCACTTCCGCAGCATGCGGATTCCGCTGGAACAGCTGTGTTCGCAAGAAATACGAGGAAGCGATTCAAATTGCGAAACAGCAGCGCCAGAAGCGCAATTATTTGAAGAAACAAACGATAGTGGCAACGCCGCATGTATCATCGCTAGCGGTATATGAGACGGAGGAGCGCAGTCTAGGTCTTGGACGCGATGCCGTTTCTATGGAAGAAGGTTTGTCGGTAGACGCCGTTATTCGTTTTTTGCGCGGCTGGAAGACGACCTATCAGGATTTATCGCGTCAAATCAAGCTATTTGAGAAAGAACTGAAAGACAGGGACGAAGAGTTATATCGACTTCGGGACGAGAATGAGAGATTGTCTCGCGAGGTCAATAACGTCCAACATGATTACCGTGCGGTCAATGACGATTACAAGACATTGATTCAAATTATGGACCGTGCTAGGCGATTGACTGTATTGACGAATGACGAAGAAGCTAAACCGCGTTTCAAGATGGACGCAAACGGCAATTTGGAACGTATTGAATAAGTTTATAGGATGGAACTGGGAAAGAGGCTTGCCGAGCGAATAGCGGCAAGCCTCTTGCTCGTTGCTGGGACGTTTGTTACCATGTAACGGAAGCGATAGAGGAGAATATTGGAATTTCGGAAGGGGCATTAACGTGCATATACATGTCGTCGGAGCGGGCTCCATTGGACTATTAATAAGCGCGATGCTCGCGGCAGCTGGCGCCAAAGTGACGATATGGACAAGGTCGAGGGAGCAAGCAGATCGTATAGCAAAGCAGGGACTGCTGCTTCATCGGCTAGATGGAACAGAGCAGGTCGTAAATATAGAAAGCAATTGGATTGAGAATGCCGATGCAGACACTTCCACGGAAGTGCACGCTTCGAGATGGATCATTGTCACAGTGAAGCAAACGCATTTGAACGATGTGCTGCTTTCCCATATTGCCTCGCTTGCCGGGTTGACTCGCGAACGACAAGGTTTCACAGCCGTACTTGCGCTGCAGAACGGAATTGGGCATATGCAGAAGCTTTACGAGACGCTCCCTGAGGTGCCGCTCTATGCCGCAGTCATATCGGCAGGCGCCAGACGATTGGACTTGCGTGCCGTAAGCCATACGGGCGAAGGAGAGCTCTGGTTCGGGGCTGTAGATGAGAACAGGAGCAAATGGGATAATAGTCGCGTAAATGAGCAAAAAATGTTGCTGAATGCGCTTCAAACGGCAGGATTTACCGCTTTTCTGTCGAATGATTCCGAAGAGATGCTGGATCGGATCTATCATAAACTGCTGGTAAATGCCGTCATTAATCCGCTCACATCCATCTTCGACGTTAAGAATGGCGACTTGCCGCTCCAGCCGCAGCGAGAATTGCTCATGCGGGCACTTTATGAGGAAACGGAGCAGGTTCTCATGAAGGCGGGAATGAAGCCGGTACAAGAAGGCTGGCAACGTGTGCTTGATGTGTGCAGCCGGACTAGCGGGAATGTATCTTCCATGTTAAGCGATGTGAGAGCAGGGCGGGCGACGGAGATCGATGCCATTAACGGCGGCATTGTGGATCTTGCAAAGCGGCAAGGAGTAGATGCGCCGCTGAACCTAGCCGTCATTGCGATGATTGGAGCGATGCAGGCAAGGACGATTCCGAAAGGAGAGAGCTAGGATGGATACGATATGGAATAGTATTGTACATATATACGGTTATTTGGCGATACTCCCGGTCATTCCTTTCATCATCGTCTTTTTCGCGTATAAGATTTATGCGAAGGATACAAAGAAGGCGGTACGGCTCGCTATGGACGTAACGACGGTTTTTTTAATCGGCATCGTTGCTGTTTTGTTCGACAAGCAGTTCGGGAGCAGCTTCGGGCTTTACGGTATTCTTCTCGTCATGGTGCTTGGAGCGGGTTTGCTAGGAAATGCGCAATTCCGCAAGCGCGGAGTTGTTGATGCGAAAAAAATTTTTCGCACCATCTGGAGGCTTGGCTTCTTCTCTATGGCCCTGATGTATATCCTGCTCATGTTCATTGGATTGGGACAAGCTTTTTTCAAAATATAAATGCGTAAGTTGCCTCGCTGGCGCGCGAGGCGTTTTTGTTTTGACGGGCGGCTTATCCTTTGTGTACAATTGGAGCACGGACGACAAGCAACTAGGAGGGTAATGGCTGCGTTATGAATAACGAAACGTATACGCTGACGAGTGCTCAGCCTTTGACAGAAGCATTCATATATCGGACAGATGAACGTGTTCATGATTTGTACGGCTATCATCCTGGAGATGAGCAGGACTGGGCCTCAAGGCTCGATAAACTTGCTGCAAGCGCCAATGTAAGGGCGAATGCGACGGATGTTGCCGAAGTATTAACGGCTTATCAGGCGGGGTTGAAGCCGTCTTCAGAGACAGCTTCGAATATTGCCGCTATTGCGGAAGGGGCGCCGGTCGTCATAGGCGGCCAACAGGCTGGACTATGGACAGGGCCGCTTCTCGTTATACATAAAGCTGTATCTATCATAGGCGCCGCCAAGTCGGCGAGCGCGCAGCTGGGAAGAAAGGTTGTGCCCGTGTTCTGGATTGCCGGCGAAGATCATGATTGGGATGAAGCGAATCATGCTTATGTGCTGACTGCTGAGCAGGAGCTGCGCAAGCTGAGCTTGGCAAGGCCGGAAGGGGCTCGCACCTGTGTAAGCCGGACGACAGTCGCTGAAGAGGTATGGGAGCAGCTTCTGCAAGAGCTTGAGACAGCGCTGCCGTATTCCGAATTCAAAGGACCGATCGTTGAAGAGCTGCGCGAAATGGCGCAACATTCGGGATCGTTGTCCGATATGTTCGCTGCAATTCTAAGCCGCTTGTTCGGCAGAGAGGGACTTGTGCTGCTGGATGCCGACGACCCGGCGCTGCGGCGCGTTGAAGCTCCTCTTTTCAAGCGATTGATCGAGAGAAACGATGAGCTGGAGCAAGCGTATGCGGCGGCAGCCGATCAAGTGAAGGCGCTAGGTTATTCGCTGCAGGCCGATGTTGTAGCGGGCAGTGCGAACCTGTTCCTTTTCCAAACGGATAAGGGCGATGAGCGTACGCTTCTTCATAAGCATGGCGGCACTTTCCAAGATCGCAAGCAATCGATATCGCTGACGAAGGATGAACTGCTGCAACTTGCGGAGACCCGTCCAGAGCAACTCAGCAACAACGTATTGACGCGTCCGATTATGCAGGATTATCTGTTTCCGGTGCTTGCGGCAGTGCTTGGCCCAGGCGAAATCGCCTATTGGGCGTTGACCGGCGGTGCATTCCGTACTCTGGGCATGGAAATGCCGATTATCGTTCCGCGCATGTCGTTCACTTTAATTGAGGGAACGGTCGCGAAGCATATGCAGAAGTATGAGCTGAGCTTCGCCGATGTGATGGAGCAATTCGAGGATCGGAAGGCGGAGTGGCTGAAGCAGCAGGATGGTCTCTCGATCGAAGGGCAGTTCGATAGCGCGAAGCAGGCGTTCATCGAGCTGTATAAGCCGCTGCTTGATTTGGCGACTTCGGTAGCTCCATCGCTTGCGAAGCTGGGCGACACGAATATGCAGAAAATCGTAGAGCAGATTGAATATATGGGCTCGAAGACGGTGGATACGTTCAACAAACAGTTCGAAGCGTCCATTAGGCAATTGGATCGAATCGGCTTGTCCATTAAGCCGGCGGGTAAGCCGCAAGAACGTGTGCTTAACATGGTAATCTATTGGAATAGATATGGTCTTAATTGGTTGGATAAATTGCTTGAAGCGCCTTATAGCCGTTCAGGCGGACATGAAATCGTATATTTATAATATTGGAGGCTGACGAAACGAAATGAGCACTGTAGACAAAAGCATTATTACGGATATATCCTTAGCGCCGGAAGGCCATCTGAAAATCGATTGGGTCAGCGCACATATGCCGGTTCTTAACCGCATTCGCGAGCAGTTCGAGAAGGACCAGCCGTTCAAAGGGCTGAAAGTAACGATCGCGCTTCACCTTGAAGCGAAGACGGCTTACTTGGCCAAAGTCGTTCAAGCCGGCGGTGCGGAAGTTGCGATTACGGGCAGCAACCCGCTCTCGACACAGGATGATGTATGCGCAGCACTTGTTGAAGACGGAATTACTGTATTCGCTAAATACAATCCGTCTGCTGAGGAGTTCAAGGCGCTCAACATAAAGGCGCTCGAATCAAAGCCGGATCTCATTATTGACGACGGCGGCGACTTGGCAACGATTCTTCATTCCGAGCGTAAGGATCTCGCTGTTAATCTGCGCGGCGGCGCGGAAGAAACGACGACAGGCATCATTCGTTTGAAGGCTATGGAGAAGGACGGCTCGCTCGCATTCCCAATGGTGGCGGTTAATGACGCGTATTGCAAGCATTTGTTCGACAATCGTTACGGCACAGGCCAATCGGTGTTTGATGGCATCAATCGTACGACGAACCTCGTTGTTGCCGGCAAGACGGTTGTTGTTGTCGGCTACGGCTGGTGCGGCAAAGGCGTTGCAATGCGTGCGAAAGGACTTGGCGCGAACGTCGTTGTAACGGAAATCGACGCGATTAAGGCGGTCGAGGCTTACATGGACGGTTTCGCTGTTTTGCCAATGAGCGAAGCGGCTAAAGTCGGCGAAATATTCGTTACCGTAACAGGCAACCGTGATGTTATTCGCGGCGAGCATTACGAAGTAATGAAAAACGGCGCAATCTTGTCCAATGCCGGACATTTCGACGTAGAAGTGAACAAACCGGAGCTTGCGGCACTTTCGAGCAGCATTCGTACCGTACGCAAAAACATCGAAGAGTATAAGTTGAAGGACGGGCGCAGCATCTACCTGCTTGCCGAAGGACGACTCGTGAATCTTGCGGCTGGCGACGGCCATCCTGCAGAAATTATGGATATGACATTTGCGCTTCAAGCATTGTCGCTTCGTTACGTGAACGAGCAATACAAGGATCTTGGCAATCATGTGGAAAAGGTTCCTTACGTGCTGGATGAGCAAGTTGCGCGTTTGAAGCTGGAATCGCTAGGCTTCAGCATTGATACGCTGAGCGAACAGCAGAAGGCGTATTTGGATAGCTGGAAAGAAGAGTAGATGATAGGGCAAGACGGCCGTCGGGGCAATCCGGCGGCTTTTTTGCGTTTCGGGCGGTTAACATGTCAGTGTGGAAACCTTTTGCCGCCATTACACGTCAGTATGGAAAAATAAGCAAGGGGGAGTATCAATGGTACAGAGAATAAGAAAGGGTTTGCGCTGGCTCACACCTTTGGCGGTCATTATGCTAATGCTGCTCACGGCTTGCGCTTCTGCTGATATGAACAGCAGCAATCAGAAGTCTGCTGACATCGTTGCATCTGAAGAAGGGACCGCCTCCAGTGGGGATATGCTCTTAACAGATGAAGCAGCAAGAGCTCCTATGGAAGATGGGGGCGATTCCGACGGCGAAGCAGTACAGTCCGGAACCGGCTTTGTTGGCGGGGCGGCGGCTCAAGAAGACGGATACAGCCAAAAGATTATTTATTCGGCTGCGCTGACGATGGAGGTGGAAGAAATAGAGACAGCGAAAACTGCGCTCAAGAACGCCATTCATCAGAGCGGTTCGTACATCTTGCAGTTCCAGGACACGAAGCAAAGCGGAGAGGTTGGCTCGACTTATACGATTAAAGTGCCCGCGGACGGCTTCATGCCGTTCATCGATCGGATCGGCGAGATCAAGCATAGCCACTTCGAAACGAATGTGAACGGCAAGGATGTCTCGGAGCAGTATGTCGGTACGGAATCAAGACTGAAGGCGAAGCAATTGGTGGAGACTCGGCTGCTTGTCATGATGGAGCAAGCAACGAAGGCTGATGATTTGCTTAAGTTCTCGGATCAGCTGTCCGCCGTGCAGGAAGAGATCGAAGTATTGAAAGGCCGGCTTCGTTATTTGGATCATAATGTTGCATATTCGACTGTAGAGCTCCGTCTCTACCAAACGGATCAGAGCTTATACACAGCCAGCGGGGAGAAAAAGGGACTTGGCGCAAAAATGTCGGATGCGTTGACGGGCAGTGCCGAAACGGTGGTTGGCGGGTTGAAGCTGCTGCTTGTATTCGTCGCAGGAGCGCTCCCGGTACTTCTTCTGCTCGCCATTATTGCCGCTCCGATCCTATGGTTCATGAAGAAGAAACGGGGACGGGCGAGCGGCGGCAGCAACAATCCTCCGACAAGCGACGATCATTTGCCTCCGGCTTTGTAGACGATCAAGGGAGTAAGGGCGCGAATTTATCGGGATGTCGAAAATATTCCTTTCTTGACGAATATGGGATATAGGTACTAGTTCCTAAGTTAATTTCGTCCTATTCGTGACTCTATAACTAAAACTGAACATTTTCGCAAAAATCCTGCTCACAGAGCAGGATTTTTATTTTAGGTGGCGAACTAGTTTATCTTAGTGGGGAAAAGTGGGGGAAAGTGGAGAGTTTGTGGGGAGAGGTGGAGCGGACTTATGTTTATGGGGGAGTTTCAACATAGCATCGATGAAAAAGGCCGCATTATTATCCCAGCAAAGTTCCGCGATTCACTCGGTGCAACCTTTATCGCTACCCGCGGTCTCGATAACTGCTTGTTTGTCTACCCGATGAGCGAGTGGGCCGTACTGGAAGAGAAACTTAAATCATTGCCGCTAATGAAAGCGGATGCTCGTGCGTTCACCCGGTTTTTCTTCTCCGGGGCAACGGAATGCGAGCTGGATAAACAGGGAAGGGTAAACCTACCCAGTCATCTGCGCGATTACGCGAAGCTGGACAAGGAATGTATGGTATTAGGCGTGTCCGGCCGCGTGGAAATATGGAGCAAACAAACATGGGACGGCTACTATGAGCAATCAGAGCAAGCGTTCAACGAAATTGCGGAGAAGCTCGTTGATTTCGATTTCAACTTCTAGAGATGACAACAAGATGAGGAGGGCGGATACGTGTTTCAGCATATTACCGTGTTATTGGAAGAAGCAGTTGATGGCCTCGATATTAAGCCGGACGGCATTTATGTCGATTGTACGCTTGGAGGAGCGGGCCATAGTGAGTTAATTGCGTCACGGCTAGGTGACGGAGGCCGTTTGATCGCATTCGATCAAGATGATCTGGCGCTGGATAACGCTCGCGTAAGACTTGCGCCATATATGGATAAAGTAACGCTCGTCAGAAGCAACTTTCGGGAGCTTGAGCAGCAGTTGCTTGGCTGCGGAGTGCCAGTGAAAGACGGAATACCTCAGGTCGACGGCATCCTATTCGATCTTGGCGTCTCAAGTCCGCAGCTTGACGAGGCGGAGAGAGGTTTCAGCTACAATCACGATGCGCCGCTTGATATGCGGATGGATCGGGAGGAAGAGTTAACTGCACATGAGATTGTGAATACGTGGGAGGAGCGGGATATATCCCGTATACTCGATCGTTACGGCGAAGAGAAGTTTGCGCGCAATATTGCTAGATCGATCGTAAAGGCAAGGGACAAGGCGCCGATCGAGAAGACCGGAGAGTTAGCCGAGCTGATTAAGATGGCAATCCCGGCAGCGACCAGGAGGACCGGCGGTCATCCGGCGAAACGTTCTTTCCAAGCGCTGAGGATAGCGGTTAACGACGAGCTGGGCGCAGAGGAAGAAGCGCTTGAGCAGGCGGTCAGATGCTTAAGTCCGGGCGGCCGGGCATCCGTCATTACGTTCCATTCGCTGGAGGATCGGATCTGTAAGCAGATTTTTGCGAAATATGTTGAAAAATGCACATGTCCGCCAGATTTTCCTTTATGCGTATGCGGGAATGAAGGCGTTCTGAAATTAGTGAATCGCAAGCCGATTGTACCAAGCGATAGAGAGCTTGAGATGAATCCGCGGGCAAGGTCGGCGAAGCTTAGAGTCGCTCAAAAATTGTAAGCTAGAGGGGGATATGAGATGGCGTATGTGAATGGCAATTTGGCACTACAACCGAAGCGCAAGACGGAGCAGCAGCAACAGGCTGTCCGAGAAACGAAACGTGTAGTGGTTAAGAAAAAAACGATACCGATGCAAGAGAAACTGCTCTATTTGTTCACTGTCCTGATGTGCGTTGTTGTGGCCTTTGTCATTATTTCCAGATACGCGCAAATCTACGATATGAACCTTCAAATCAAGCAGCTTAACAATGAATACAAGACGATGAATATCGAGATGGAAGAACTGAAGAAGCAAGTCGAGATATTAAGCGCTCCAGAGCGCATTCGCAAGATGGCCGAGACGCAAGGCATGGTAAGCATAACCGACAGCGGTATTACGGTGAAGACCGGCGTGAACGAAAACGGCGTACAATCCGCTATGCGTGAATAGGGTGGTTGAACGATGAAAAAAAGAATTAAATTGCGTACGTTGGCATTTGGAGGGATAATGACCCTCCTTTTTCTCGTTTTAATAAGCAGAATCTATTTTGTACAAGTTGTAGAGGGAGCAAAATGGTATGAAAAGGCCAAGCAGCGCTGGTCGGCTCAGGAGACACTTGTTGCGAAGCGCGGGACGGTTACTGACCGTGACGGTAATGTGATCGCGATGGATGCGCGGGCATACACGGTTGCGGTTAATCCGCAGGCGATCAATGATGCCGAAATTACAGAAGAAGTGATAGCGGGTCTGCACAAAATATTGAATAAGCCGGAGTCCGAGCTGCGTAAGCTCGTGACGGCAAAACGTGAGGATGGTACATTTTACAGTCAGCGGGAGGTGCGGCAGGAGGGCTATAAGATCGATAAAGCGCTGGCGGATCAAGTCAAGGCGTTGCGCGACGAATTGAAAGAGCAGCTGGCAAAGGATAAGAAAAAAGGAGTGAATGATGTTGGCATTTATTTGATGGACGAGCTGAAACGTTATTATCCGAGTCAATTGCTAGCCTCGCAATTAATAGGTTTCGTCGATAGGGAAGGCAAGGCGAAATCTGGCGTAGAGGCTTATTTCAATGATCAGTTGGAAGGCGTAAACGGTGAGATCAAATTCCTGAAGGATGGCAAGCGTGTACAGCTGTCGGACGGGGAAGTGGAGTACCAAGCGCCGAAGGATGGTCAGAATATCGCGCTGACGATTGATAGCAACATTCAGAATTACGTGGAGGAAGCACTTCGCGAAATTGTTGCCAAATACAATCCAAAAAGCATTACGGCTATCGCTGCGGATCCAAATACGATGGAGATACTGGCGATGGCGAATATGCCGGAGTTCAATCCGAACTCGTACTGGGACAGCAATTATGCCAATTACAATAATCATGGCGTTGTATCGTTGTACGAGCCGGGCTCGACGTTCAAGATCATGACGCTTGCAGCTGCGGTGGAAGAAGGGGTCTTCAATCCAAACGAAACGTATAAGTCGGGCAGCGTAACGATCTACGGCGATACGATTCGCGATATCCAACGCGGCGGCTGGGGGACGATTTCTTATCTAGACGGCCTTAAGCATTCCAGTAACGTTGCCTTCGTCAATCTAGGTTATCAGAAGCTGGGTGCAGAGAAGCTGCGCGACTATTTGACTAAGTTCGGCTTCGCTCAGAAAACGGGTATCCAGCTTAGCGGCGAACGAACGGGCGTAATAAATATGCAGTACCCGATTGAGGTAGCAACTGCAGCGATCGGGCAAGGGGTTGCGGTAACGCCGATCCAACAGGTGGCTGCCGTAGCGGCTGTTGCTAATGGCGGCAAGCTGATGCAGCCGCAAATCATTAAGAGCATAACCGATCCGACGACGAATAAAACGACCGTATTTGAACCAAAGGTCGTTCGCCAAGTCATCTCGAAGGAGACGTCGCGCAAAGTCGGCGAATATTTGGAGCAGGTCGTATCCGACCAAGTGATTGGTACGGGCAGAAGAGCGTTTATCGAAGGCTACAGAATCGCAGGGAAGACAGGTACGGCGGAGAAGTCGGATGGAAAAGGTTATTCCGAGGATAAATTTGTCGTTTCCTTTGTCGGCTATGCACCGGTAGAGAACCCGAAGATCGTCTTGTATATTGTGGTCGACGAGCCCGATGACAGCACGGTCGGCGGCGGTTTGGTAGCAGCGCCGGCATTCCGCGAAATTATGCTGAAGAGCTTGCGTCATATGGGCATCATGCCGGATACAAGCTTAATTAAGGAAGAGGCTAAGAAGGAAGCAGCGATCGTCGTGCCTCCGGTGACGGATCTATTGCTTGCGCAAGCGAAAGCGACATTGTCACCGAAAAACCTTACGTTCGAGATTATTGGCAATGGTAAATCCGTTCTGCAGCAAATTCCAGCAGCCGGAAGTGTCGTTAACCCGAGTCAGCGCGTCTACTTGCTGACGGAACAGCGAGACAAGCTTAAAGTTCCGGATATGACAGGACTCTCCTTGCGCGATGCGCTAGAAATTACGACGTTGCTAGGCATTCAGCTTATCCCTGAGGGGCAAGGCTACGTCGTTTCGCAGAAGGAGGAGACGAAGAACGGCAAGCGGTCGCTTAAGATTGTATTGGCGCCTCAGACAGGGGCGGACGCGATCGAGGGAGATGAAGGAGCACCAGAATCGAATGCAGGCGACGCTCAATCAAAAAGTGACGATCCGCCTTCGGGCGAGCAGAGCAGTTCGAATTCAACGAACGACGGCGGAGCTGCGGGCGAGGGTGCATCCGATAGCAACGATAGCGCAAGCGACAAAGGAAGCAGTAATAGCGGTAATAGCAACAACAGCAGTAACGAAAGCGGCGGCGAACAGCCGAAGTCGATTACCTCGGAGTAGCTTGCAAGCTTGCTGCATGCGGCTTTGCAGCAGGAAGCTTGTTCTATAACCCCCTTGTCCCGAATAGGTTGGGAATGAGCGTTAGCGTACGCTCGTCTTAATCAGCGGGGCTTAAGGGGGAACATGTAATGAAGGTATCAAATGTAACGGTGAGAAGACGCTTATTTATTGTGCTCCTATTTGCCGGAGTATTGTTCGTTGCATTATGTGTCCGTCTTGGCTATGTTCAGCTGTGGATGGGCGAGAAGCTGGCCAGTAAAGCCGAAGACTCGTGGCGGCGCAATATTCCTTATGCGTCCAAGCGCGGAGAGATATGGGACCGAAACGGCGTTCAGCTTGCGTATAATATAAGCTCGCCCACCGTTTTTGCCATTCCAGCTCAAATTAAGGACAGGCAAGCAGCCGCAACGGCGCTTGCGCCGCTTCTGGATATGTCCGAAGAAACGTTGTATAACAAAATGAAACCGGGAACGATGATCGTAAGCTTGAAGCCGGGCGGCCGCAAGATGACGCTGGACAAGGCACGGCAAATTCGCGATCTGAGTATTCCCGGCATCGTCGTAGCCGAAGACAACAAACGATATTATCCTTTCGGAAGCTTGGCGGCGCATGTGCTTGGCTTCACCGGTATCGACAACCAAGGGCTTACAGGCGTTGAGTCTAAATTCAACGAGGAGCTGAGCGGCATCGCGGGCAATGTATCTTTTCTTGCAGATGCGGCCGGTCGGCAAATGCCTAATTCCTCAGATACGTACATACCGCCTAAAGACGGCTTGACGCTTCAATTGACGATTGACAAGGCAATTCAATCGGTGATGGAGCGGGAGCTCGATCAAGCGATGACAGGACTGCAAGCCGACAGCGTCATTGCAATTGCAATGGACCCGAAAAACGGTGAAATTCTAGGCATGGCAAGCCGGCCGACCTATGAACCGGCGAATTACAAGCAAGTTGCATCCGAAGTGTATAACCGGAATTTGCCGATCTGGATGACGTACGAGCCAGGCTCGACTTTTAAGATCATTACACTTGCGGCGGCACTGGAAGAGAAGAAGGTTAATCTGACGAATGAGCGCTTCTTCGATCCTGGCGCGATCGAGATCGGCGGCGCTAGACTTCGCTGCTGGAAGAAGGGCGGCCATGGCAGTCAGACATTCCTTGAGGTTGTAGAAAATTCTTGCAACCCGGGCTTCGTCACGCTAGGCAATCGTCTTGGCAAGGAGAAGCTGTTCGAGTATATTAAAAACTTCGGCTTCGGGCAAAAGACAGGGATTGATATTGGTGGCGAAGAGAATGGCATTTTGTTCAAGCTGAACCAGGTTGGGCCTGTCGAGCTTGCGACGACCGCATTCGGTCAAGGCGTATCCGTCACACCGATTCAACAAATCGCAGCCGTGTCGGCGGCAATTAATGGCGGTACACTGTATAAGCCGCATGTGGCAAAGTCATGGATCAATCCGAGCACGGGAGAGACCGTCCAGACGATTGAACCCGAGGCGGTGCGCCAGGTCATATCGGAAGATACCTCAAGACAGGTAAGGGAAGCGCTGGAGAGTGTCGTAGCCAAGGGTACGGGCCGCAACGCCTTCATCGACGGTTATCGCGTCGGCGGCAAGACAGGAACGGCGCAGAAAGTCATTAACGGACGTTATTCGCCGAATGAGCATATTGTATCGTTTATCGGCTTCGCTCCGGCTGACGATCCGCAAATCGTTATTTATGTTGCGGTCGACAATCCTCAAGGGATTCAGTTCGGCGGGCTTGTAGCGGCTCCGATCGTGAAAAACATGATGGAGGACGCGCTTACGATTCTAGAAGTTCCTCGGAGAGATAAGCAGATCGACAAAACGTATAAGCTTGGAGAGACACCTATTATCGCTGTTCCGAATCTTGTAGGCAAGACGGTATCGGACATCTACGAGGATATGAACATGAATTTCAACCTGACGTCGGCCGGATCTGGCAGAACGGTCATTCGCCAAGCGCCTGCAGCAGGAACGAGAGTAGAGCGCGGATCGACGATTCGAATCTATTTGGGCGACGAGGATGATATAAACCATTCGCATTGATTATACTATACGGATCGTTAACGAGTAATTATCGAGTGTTCGCTCTATTCTGCCGATCAATTAACGATTGGGCGCGCGCCTGCATATATTGAATCCTGTCGAGTTACATCGAGGGAGGAGACTTTTGCGGATGCGTATTATCGAACTAGCTGAGCTGCTCATTACCGCAAGGCTTATAGGAGACGGAGAAATAGCGCCAACCGGCATTGCTTCCGATTCGCGCAAGGTGGAGAACGGTCAATTGTTCATTTGCTTATCCGGTAGCAAGACGGACGGACATCTGCATGCGCCAGAGGCAGTACGCCGCGGTGCTTGCGCAATCGTGGCAGAGAGAGAACTGGATATCGATATACCTCAACTGATCGTGAAGGATAGCAGACATGCGGCAGCCGTCATCGCTGATCATTATTACGGTTATCCAAGCCGAGCAATGAAGCTGATCGGCGTCACAGGTACGAATGGCAAGACGACGACAACGTATTTGATTGAACAAATATTGCAGGACCAGCAGCAACCGACCGGCGTAATCGGTACGATTGAGTGGAGATATGGCAGCCGCGCCTTCGAGGTGTCAGGCACGACACCCCATTCGATAGAGCTGCATCGTTATCTCGCAGAGATGAGAGATGCAGGCACTGCTTATTGTGCGATGGAAGTATCCTCGCACGCGCTAGCCCAGGGCAGGGTGAAGGGCTGCCGTTTTCGCACAGCGGTATTCACGAACCTGACGCAGGACCACCTCGATTACCATCAAACGATGGAGAGTTACGCGGCGGCCAAAGGGTTGTTCTTCTCCAGGCTGGGCAATACATTCACAGCTGATGGATCTGAACGAACGTACGCGGTGCTTAATGCCGATGATGAAGCTTCTGCGTATTTCTCGAAGCTGACTTCGGCGGATGTTGTAACCTACGGTATTGATCATGAAGCGGATGTGCGTGCTTCGAATGTTCGCATTACCGCAAGCGGGACAACGTTTCATGTCTCGACGTTCCGGGGCGAGATCGACATTTCGCTCCAGATGGCGGGCCGCTTCAACGTATATAACGCGCTAGCGGCCATATCGGCTGCTCTTATCGAGGGTATTGAGCTGTCGCGCATTAAAGCTAGTCTTGAAGCTATTCCAGGCGTGCCCGGACGGATCGAATCCGTTCATGCGGGTCAGGACTTCGCCGTCATCGTGGATTACGCCCATACGCCCGATGGACTTGAGAATGTGCTGCTTGCTATTCGCCAATTCGCGGAGAAGCGAGTACTGTGCGTGTTCGGGTGCGGAGGAGATAGAGATCGCAAGAAGCGGCCAATCATGGGGGCGATTGCGGCGGCTTACTCGGATTATGTGCTAGTTACTTCAGATAATCCTCGCACAGAGGAGCGTTTTATGATATTAAAGGATATAGAGGTTGGCTTGCGAGAGGCCGTGATTAGCTCGAATAAGTATGAACTTATTGCTGATCGCAAAGCCGCTATTGAAAAAGCGGTTGAAATGGCAAGCCCAGGCGATGTAGTATTGATTGCGGGGAAAGGTCATGAACACTATCAAGAGATTGAAGGCGTCAAGCATCCATTCGATGATCGCAGTGTAGCGAGAGACGCGATAAGGAGATTATTACATTGATTAGAAGAACGATTGAGCAGATAGCGCAGATGGCTGGAGCAAGATATGCCGGAAGCAGCAAGGATATGATCATACACGGCGTGACGAAGGACTCGCGCCTTCCTTCGGCTGGCAAGCTGTACGTGCCGATTATTGGTGAGAAGTTCGACGGTCACGACTTTGCCGCGCAAGCGGTGGAGAACGGGGCGGTCGCTTCGCTGTGGAAAAAAGGACATGAAGTGCCGGAAGCACTGGCTGATGTACCATTGCTTATTGTGGGCGATACGCTTGTCGCGCTTCAGCGTCTTGCGGCCGCTTATCGCAGCGAACTTCCCGTGCGCGTCGTTGGTATTACCGGCAGCAACGGCAAGACAACAACGAAGGATATGACAGCTGCAATCTTAGGCACGACCTACCATGTCCATAAGACGGAAGGCAACTTGAACAATGAGATCGGCCTTCCCATGACGGTTCTCGAGTTCGAAGAAGAGATCGAAGCTGCGGTGCTGGAGATGGGAATGAGCGGCTTCGGTGAAATCGATCTGCTCACGAAGATCGCTCAGCCTGATGCAGCGATCATTACGAATGTCGGCGACGCACATATGCAACAGCTTGGTTCAAGGGAGGGCATTGCCAAGGCCAAGCTGGAAATTACGGCTGGACTCGGCGATACGAGCGTCTTGTTCTTCAATGGCGATGAGCCCTTGCTCAAGGAAGAGCTTAGCAGCATGACGCTGCCGGATGGGCTGCGATGCCGTACGTTCGGTCTTGGCAGCGGGAACGAGTGGTCGGCGACCGATATCGTGCTGGAACCGGAAGCTTCTACGTTCACTGTTCTATATAATGGCGAGCCAAGCGAGCTGCAGCATATTCGCGTACCAGTTCCGGGTGTGCATAACGTCAGTAACGCGCTAGCCGCAATTGCGGTTGGCAGGTTATTCGGGGTTCCGACTGCAAGCATTGCAGAAGGCTTAAGCGCAATTAAGCTGACAGGGATGCGTATTCAGCCGGTACGAGCGTTCAACGGCGCTATTATGCTGAATGATGCGTACAATGCGAATCCAACCGCTGCTCGCGCAGCAATCGATTTAATTGCGGAGCTGGACGGCTTCCGCCGTAAATGGATCGTGCTTGGCGATATGCTGGAGTTAGGTCCTGATGAGAATCAGTTCCATTATGATCTAGGCGCATATGTAACGCCTGACAAGGCGGATGCGGTACTTACGTTCGGAACGTTGTCGGAGCATACGTCAGCCGGAGCAAGAACTCATTTTGCGAAAAGCGGCGCTGATGCGTCAATCATTCATTTTGAAGATAAGGATAAGCTTGCAGGTTGGCTGGCGGAGCAGCTTGCGCCGGATGACATCGTGCTCGTCAAAGGCTCTCGCGGCATGAAGATGGAACAGATTGTCCAAGCTTTAGAAACGAGGTGAGGAAATGGATATGATGGTCATCTTATTCTCTATAGGCGCTTCCTTTCTGCTAGCTGTTCTGCTAGGACCATTGTTCATTCCCGTGCTTCGCCGCATGAAGTTCGGCCAGCAAATTCGGACGGACGGCCCGCAAAGCCATCTGAAGAAAAGCGGGACTCCGACGATGGGCGGCATCATTATTATGGTGGCGCTCATGATTGCCTTCCTGAAGTTCGCGGATAAGACGAATGAGTTCTGGGTGCTGCTTATCGCATCGCTTGGTTTCGGTCTCGTCGGCTTCCTTGATGATTATATTAAAATCGTATTCAAACGCTCGCTCGGCTTGACGGCTCGGCAGAAGCTGCTCGGTCAGCTGCTGTTCTCGATTATCGTCTGCGCGCTGCTCTACAATATGGGTCATAGTACTGAGGTGTCCATTCCCGGTACAGGCTGGGGCGTCGATCTCGGATGGTTTTATTACCCGCTAGTTGTCATTATGATGTTCGCGGCAAGCAATTCCGTGAACTTCACGGATGGACTTGACGGCTTGCTTGCGGGGACAAGCGCAATCGCATTCGGCGCTTTCACCATTGTTGCACTGCAGACATCGTCGCATGAATCGGCTGTGTTTTCTGCGGCTATGGTAGGAGCGGTGCTTGGTTTCCTAGTCTTCAACAAGCATCCGGCTAAAGTGTTCATGGGCGATATGGGCTCGCTTGGCATCGGCGGAGGTATTGCGGCAGTGGCGATTCTGACGAAGACGGAGCTTCTGCTTATCATTATCGGCGGCGTATTCGTACTTGAGATGCTATCCGTGATTCTGCAGGTCGCTTCTTTCAAGCTTCGCGGCAAACGTATATTCAAGATGAGCCCGATCCATCACCACTTCGAGCTGGTCGGTTGGTCCGAATGGAAGGTTGTTACGGTGTTCTGGCTTGTAGGACTTGTATTCGCAGCGCTTGGCTTGCTGTTCGTTATCAAAACATAGAAGATTCAGCGGCGCCCTAGCCATAGGGCGTCGCTATGATCCATAGAAGGGACTGTCTGTTATGAATCATCCGTCAGCTTACGAGGGTAAACGGGTCGTCGTACTCGGTTTGGCCAGAAGCGGCGTTAGCGTCGCCAAAGTATTTCATAGCCTCGGCGCCGAGGTTGTCGTTAACGATATGAAAAAACGTGAATTATGCCCCGAAGCGGACGAATTGGCTGCTTTGGGCATTTCTGTGCTATGCGGTTATCATCCGAGCGATCTCGTAACGGCTGAAACCGCGTTGTTAGTCAAAAATCCAGGCATTCCATATACGGCAGCACCTGTTCAGCAGGCATTGGAGCATAACGTAGAGATTATTACTGAAGTTGAGGCTGCCTATTGGCTTTCACCCGCGCCGATCATCGGCATTACCGGCAGCAACGGCAAGACGACGACGACGACATGGCTTGGCGAGCTGCTGACAGCAGCAGGCCTTTCGCCGATTATCGCCGGCAACATAGGCCGTCCGCTCTGCGAGGCTGCGCTTGAGGCATCGCCTGAGCATTGGCTCGTGGCTGAGCTTAGCAGCTTCCAGCTTAAGGGGACAATCGCTTTCCGGCCGCGGATAGGACTGCTGCTCAATCTTGCGGAGACGCACCTCGATTATCATGGCGGCATGGACGATTATATTGCATCGAAGGCGAAGCTGTTCGCGAATCAGACGGCTGATGACGTCGCTGTCCTTAATTGGGATGATCCCATATGCCGCAGAATTTCAGAAGGACTTACGGCGAAGCTGCTGCCTTTCTCGTTATATGAACGACTGGAGACAGGTGTATATGTAGAGCCTCCGTTCAGCCGGGAAGAAGAGAAAGCAGCGGCTTCGAGCGAGGCCGTGGCTAGGAAGATTGTATATCGCTCCGGCTTGACGGCAGATAATGACGCCATTGTGGTCGTTCCCGTCGATGAGCTAGGTATTCCAGGGCGTCATAACGTTGCCAACGCGCTTGCAGCCGTTGCTGCAAGCATTGCGGCAGGGGCTGAGATAAAGCGGCTTGTAGAGCCTCTGCAGCAGTTTAGAGCGGTTGAGCATCGGTTGGAGTACGTACGCGAGGCCGGCGGCGTAAAATATTATAATGATTCGAAAGCGACCAATCCTGCTTCAACAATGATGGCAATCGGCTCGCTGCCGGGTAAAATTGTATTGATTGCAGGCGGGCTAGACCGCGGCTCCGACTACATGGAGCTGCTGCCAATCTTCCGCGATCGGTTGAAAGGACTCGTCGCGCTTGGCGAGACGCGCGGCAAGCTGGCCCGCGTTGCCGAGCTGGCAGGTTTAGGCAGCGTTGAAATCGCCGAACCTGTGGAGGACGCCGAGCAGACGCTGCGACTAGCGGTTAAGCAGGCGGCGGCTCTTGCTGAGCCCGGTGACATCGTGTTATTGTCTCCGGCCTGCGCGAGCTGGGATATGTTTGCCTCATACGAGCAGAGAGGGCGCATTTTTAAAGATTCAGCGCATACCTTGTAAGTAGGGGGCATGTCCCTACTTTCCCATGCTAAGAGGTGTGTTCGCTATGGTTAAAGCGCGTTCTGCCCCGGATATTTGGCTGCTGACAGCAATTGGGCTAATTCTGGCGATCGGGCTTGTGATGGTTTACAGCGCGAGCGCCGTGCTTGCTTTTCATGAGCACGGCGATCGTTTTTATTTTGTCAAACGCCAGCTTTTATTTGCCGGACTAGGCGTAGGTGCGTTACTATTTACTATGAATACGCATTATTCGACGTGGAAGAAATGGGCGCCGGCAGCGATTCTCGTATGTTTCGGTTTGCTCATTATCGTCTTAATCCCTGGCGTAGGCGTCGTTCGCGGCGGCGCGCGCAGCTGGCTGGGAATTAGCTCGTTCGGCATTCAGCCGTCTGAGTTCATGAAGCTGGCGATGGTGTTGTTTCTTGCCAAGTGGCTGTCGGAGAAACAGCAGACGATTACGCATTTTACGAAAGGGCTTATGCCGCCGCTTGGCCTCGTTGGCTTAGCATTCGGACTTATTATGCTGCAGCCCGATCTTGGCTCAGGAACGGTTATGATGGGCGCGTCGATCATTCTTATTTTTACGGCTGGCGCTCGAATAGCGCACTTGGGCGGACTTGCCATGCTTGGCGTAGTCGGTTTCGTCGGTCTTATCCTAGCTGCTCCATATCGGCTGCAGCGGATTACGAGCTTTCTCGATCCATGGGCTGATCCGCTTGGAGGCGGATATCAGATCATTCAATCGCTTTATGCAATCGGACCGGGTGGTTTGGTCGGCCTCGGACTTGGTATGAGCCGTCAGAAATACAGCTATTTGCCGGAGCCGCAGACCGACTTTATTTTTTCCATCGTTGCCGAGGAACTGGGCTTCATTGGTGGCGCTGCTTTAATTTTATTATTCCTTGTGCTTATATGGCGCGGCATGCGCGCGGCGATCTCGGCTCCGGATACGTTTGGCAGCCTGCTCGCTGTAGGTATTACGGGCATCGTCGGCGTTCAGGTGCTGATCAACGTTGGCGTAGTCATCGGGATGATGCCAGTAACAGGCATTACGCTCCCGCTTATCAGCTATGGGGGATCATCGCTGACGCTGCTGCTAACCGCGCTTGGCATTTTACTTAATATATCCCGTTATTCGAGGTGAAGGTTCATATGCGTATCGTATTGACCGGAGGAGGTACCGGCGGCCATATTTATCCGGCCGTCGCAATCGGCAAGCAAATGCAGCAGGACAATCCGGACACGCAGCTGCTTTATATCGGAACGAACAAAGGAATGGAGAGCCGCATCGTACCAGGGCAAGGAATTCCTTTTGAAGCGATAGAGATTACAGGTTTTCGCCGCAAGCTGTCACTCGATAATGTGAAGACGGTGCTGCGGTTTCTAAAAGGTGTCAGACGCTCTAAGGCGCTGCTGCGTAAGTTCAAGCCGGATGTCGTTGTCGGAACGGGCGGTTATGTATGCGGACCAGTTGTGTATGCTGCGGCAAAGCTGGGGATTCCGACGCTCGTTCACGAGCAGAATGCGATTCCCGGCTTAACGAATCAGTTTCTGTCTCGTTACGCGAGCACGATCGGCGTTAGCTTCAAGCAATCGGAGAAGCTGTTCCCGAAGGCGAAGAAGACACTGTATACGGGCAACCCGTGCGCGACGAACGTACTTCGGGCGACAGCAGGCAAAGGCAGCGCGTCGCTAGGCATTCCGCCTCGCAGCCGCTTCGTGCTCGTTGTAGGAGGCAGCCGTGGGGCTAAGGCGCTTAACGAGTCGATGGTCGAGATGGCACCACAGCTTGGCCAAATACCGGACGTTTATTTCGTCTTCGTCACCGGGGACAGTTATTATGCTTCGACTTCGAGTCGCATTGAAGAAGCTAGTCCTGGTGGAGTTGCTAATGTAAAGCTTGTGCCGTACCTGAACAATATGGCAGAGGTGCTAATGGATGCGACGATAGTCGTAAGCCGCTCTGGCGCATCCTCACTGGCGGAGATGACAGCGCTTGGCCTGCCGTCTATCTTAATTCCTTCGCCTAACGTAACTAATAACCACCAGGAGGCGAACGCTCGCAGTCTCGTTGACGCGGGAGCGGCTGAGATGATTCTGGAGAAGGATCTAACAGGTTCAGCGCTGCTGAACCGCATTCAGAAGCTGTTGAGGGACGATAAGCTCATGAAACAAATGGCTGAGGCGTCGAAGACGTTTGCTATGCCTAATTCCGCAACGATTATCGCATCAGAGCTGAAGCGGCTGCAAGCGCGCAAGTAAGTGGGCGATTGTCACACAAAAGTACGCATAGGCATAATATACACTATATTCGTGACCATCGCCCAGGCGGCGGATGTCGCAACTATAAACGTGAATCAGCGGGAGTAAGTCCACGCTTACGAAGTAGGTTTTACTTCGTAAAACCTAAGTCTACGCTTACGAAGTAGGTTTTACTTCGTAAAACCTTTTAGGAGGGTCAACCAATGGAAGCAATTAAAGCGGAATTGGAACAAGCCGGCATCGGCGAAGTTCTGTACGATGTGCCGCTATCGAACTATACAACATGGAAAATCGGCGGCCCTGCCGATGTGTTAATTCTACCGGAGAGCAAAGAGCAGCTGGTTGCTGCGATTCGGCTGATGAATAAGCATCGGATAAGCTGGACGAATTTGGGCCGAGGCTCGAATATGCTCGTGAGCGACAAAGGGATTCGCGGTGTTGTGATTAAGCCGAGCGGTGGGTTGGATTTTGTGCGTTTCGACGGTTGTCTGGTAACTGCAGGCGCCGGCTATTCATTCATTAAGCTATCTGTCGTGGCAGGCAAAGAGGGGCTGACAGGTCTAGAGTTCGCGGGGGGAATTCCGGGCACGGTCGGCGGAGCCGTCTACATGAATGCGGGAGCGCACGGATCTGATGTGTCACGTATTTTTAAGTCAGCTGAGATTGTGCTGGAGACAGGAGAATTGGTAACTTACGATCGAGACGACATGAAGTTTTCCTATCGGCATTCGATTTTGCAAGAGCAGCGAGGGTCGGTTGTAGAAGCGACTTTCGAGCTTGCAGAGGGCAATCGCAAGGAAATTTCCGCAGTACTATCCGCTTTCAAGGATAAGCGCCGCCAAACACAGCCGCTACAGATGCCATGTGCAGGCAGCGTATTTCGTAATCCGCCGAATGATTTTGCAGCAAGGCTTATTCAAGAGGCAGGCTTAAAGGGGTATCGCTACGGAGGCGCTCAAGTGTCAGAAGTTCATGCCAATTTCATTGTAAATGCCGGGCAAGCGACTGCTGAAGACGTTCTCGCCCTCATGTCCCATATTCAGAGCACCATAAAAGAGCGCTTCGGCGTAGAACTGGTGCCGGAAGTATTGGTGGTGGGTGAGCGGTAATTCGGAGGTGATACATTGGACAAATTGGTGATTGAAGGTGGGAAACCTCTCTCAGGAACCATAGTTATCCAAGGAGCGAAAAATGCCGCGTTGCCGATATTGGCTGCCAGCTTGCTGGCCGAGGGCACATTTAGGATTGAACATGTGCCTGAATTGCTGGATATCGACGTCATGCTGAACATTTTGCGCGAACTGGGATGCCGCGCCGAGCATTCGGGAGATACGGTTGTGCTGGATACAGAGCCCGCTCATACGTCCCATGTGCCGGAATCGTTAATGAAACAAATGCGATCTTCTATTTTCCTAATGGGACCGCTCCTCGCCCGCTTCGGCGAAGCTGAAGTGTATCAGCCGGGAGGCTGCGCAATCGGCGAGAGAAAGATAGACCTTCATTTGCACGGCTTGCAAGCGCTAGGAGCGGAGATTGAGGAGTTTGGCAACCGAATTGTGTGCCGTGCAGAGAAGCTGCGCGGGGCGGATATTCATCTAAGTTTTCCAAGCGTGGGAGCTACGGAAAATATTATGATGGCCGCTGTCAGGGCCGAAGGCCGGACGACGCTTACGAATGCAGCGCGCGAGCCGGAGATTCAAGATTTGCAACGTTTTCTAAACGCAATGGGTGCGAAAATCATGGGTGCCGGAACAGATACGATAACGATAGAAGGGGTACAGTCGCTTAATCCCTGTCAATATCGAGTCATTCCGGACCGTATCGTAGCAGGTACGATAATGGTTGCGGCAGCCGCAACTCGCGGCCAGGTTACGCTTCAGAACACGCAGCCTGCGCATCTGTCATCGCTAATCCATGTGCTGCGTCGCGCAGGTGTTCAAATTGTTGTCGACGGTGATATAATTAAAGTGGGCTGCGCCACTAGACCGAAGGCGGTTGAGAGAGTTGTTACATCGCCTTATCCGGCATTCCCTACCGATTTGCAGTCTCAACTGATGGTTCTTCTAACGCTGGCAGACGGTGTCAGCATTATGAAGGAAACGATTTTCGAAGGACGTTTGAAGCATGTCGATGAATTATCGCGCATGGGCGCCGATATTCGCGTCGATATGAATGCGGCATTCATCCGCGGAGTACCTCGTTTGTATGGCGCAACGGTTGAAGCAACCGATCTTCGTGCAGGCGCTGCTCTTGTTATAGCGGGCTTGGCGGCTCACGGCCGTACGGTTGTGGAGCAGATTCACCACATTGACCGCGGTTACGACAAGATCGAATCGATGTTGACGAGGCTGGGTGCCCGTATCTCGCGCTACTCGCCAGTGCCTAATAATTAATAGTATGCAAGCAAGTTCTGAGTTAGAAACGTCCGGCTTCATCCTCCTTTATACTTGATGCGGAGCCGGCGTCTTTGTGTAATGAAAGCTGCTTATGGCGTCATACGAACGAGAAGATACATGCTCTGAACATGGCCGCTCTTTTGAGGAATGGCTGCGTTTGGAGTTTTTCGCATAGAAAGTAGGGACAAGTTATGAGTGAAAACATGCCGGTCTTAAAAGAGCCAGCCAAGAAACGCAGAGGCAGCCGAAAGCTGCTGATTGTCCTTTTTTTGTTATTCCTCGTATTGCTTGCAGTGCTTTTCTTCAACTCTTCCATTAGCAAAATAGAAGAAGTGCAAATTGTTGGCGCGAAGCTGGCCACCAATGCCGAGGTTGCCGGAGCGGCCGCCGTTGCGGCAGGCGACGCATTCTTCGGGACGACTTCGAGCACGATCGAGAAACGGGTAGAAAAGCTGCCCCAAGTTGAACAAGCAACGGTCAATAAAGTGTTTCCAGGAGTTGTCCAAATTACGGTGCAGGAATATCCCATCGTAGCGTTCGAGTTGTCGCCGAAGGGCGAATTAACAGCTCTATTGTCGAACGGCACGAGCATAGCATCTAAGATAGAAGCGATGCTCGTAGCGGACAAGCCCGTACTCACCGGATGGGCGGCCAAAGACAAAGTAAAAGTATCGTTGATGAAGCAGCTCGGCAAAATTCCGGTTAAGCAGTTGTCCGATCTCTCGGAAATTATTCCTGATCCGTCCAAAGCTTATCCTGACCGCATCAAGATCTATACGCGTACTAAATTCGAGGTCATTACATCTGTGGCCGTTCTCCCGGAGAAGATCGAAGCGCTTAATGCCGTCATCGAGACACAGGAGCCGGGGCGGATTACGATGCTGCTTGCGGATACATACGTTCCGTTTAACTCAGGTAATTTGGAAGACGAAGAAAGTGATTCGGAATAAACATTCGGTTGAAGATCACCCCGTGTGATGGAAGATCTCGATAAAGTCGGTATTTTTCGTTCGCAGTACTCGTTTTCAATCAATTGGCACTTGTAAAAGCGCTTAAACATGGCGCAGTAGGAAAAAATAGACTACTCAATAGCTTGAAAGAATGGTAGAATTTTAGTTATCGCATTTATACTCGCTGAAGCTGACTGAAAGAACGTGGTGATATGAGCTCTGCAAGGGGCAGCGCTCGTTTGTAAGTGAATTAAGCACCGAAAATTTTGTAGAAAAAAGAGGGAAAATAATAGGCGCGTTGAATATGTAGAAATACCTTGTTTTGAAATTGTAGGGATGTGCAGGTCTCTGACCGATACACATGTCTATATTTCACCGAATACCGTTTTTTTCGGTGACGTTCTATTATGAGCGGCTGAATGACGGTACGAAACGGGAGCTTTGACCGCAAGAGGACAAAGACTTACCGTATGCGTTTGCAAATGAAGTATTAATTAATAAGTTGAAACGGAGGTGCCGCGGGTTGAGTAACAACGACATCATCGTCAGTTTGGACATCGGTACATCCAAGGTTCGTGCGATCATTGGCGAAGTATCTAACGGAGCCATTAATATTATTGGGGTTGGTTCTGCCGACTCTGAAGGTATTCGCAAGGGAGCAATTGTTGATATTGACCAGACCGTGCAATCGATCCGCAACGCCGTCGAGCATGCGGAGCGCATGGTGGGTATTCAAATATCGGATGTCTACGTAGGCATTCAGGGCAACCATATTGCTCTACAGACGAACCGTGGTGTAGTAGCCGTATCCAATGAGGATCGGGAAATTGGTGAAGAGGATATAGAACGCGTGGTACAAGCTGCGAGAGTAGTGGCTTTGCCGCCGGAACGTGAAATTATTAATCTTGTTCCTAAACAATATTTGGTAGATGGTTTGGAAGGCATATCAGATCCGCGCGGTATGATCGGCGTTAGACTCGAAGTCGAAGCTACGATTGTTACAGGGACGAAGACCGCGATACATAATTTAATGCGGTGCGTGGAGAAGGCTGGACTGCGCATATCCGGCGTTATTCTATTGTCTCTTGCTTCTGGGGTCATGTCTTTGACCAAGGACGAGAAAATGATTGGCACGGTTCTTACCGATATTGGCGCAGGATCGTGTACGATTGCGATCTACGATCAAGGCGGACTTGCCGCTACTTCAACATTGCCGATCGGCGGAGAATACGTAACTAACGATATAGCATACGGTCTGCGTACGCAGAGCGATCAAGCAGAGAAAATCAAACTGAAATACGGCTGCGCGAATGTGACCGATGCGGCGGAGGACGTTAAGTTCAAAGTGACACGTATGGGCAGCAACGCGGAGAAGGAATTTTCACAGTTTGACCTTGCAAGCATTATTGAACCTAGGATGCAAGAAATATTCCATCTCATTCGGCAAGAGGTTCGCAAGCTGGGATATGGAGACAAAGTCAACGGCTATGTGTTGACAGGCGGTACGGTTTCCATGCCAGGCACGCTAGCGCTCGCTCAGTCCGAGCTCGAATCCAGCGTCCGTATTGCATTGCCGGATTATATTGGTGTAAGGGACCCTGCTTTCAGCAGCGGCGTCGGTATGATTCAATACGTATCGAAGTATATGGGGCCTCGCGGAACAGGAACTGTGAAGAAACAAACAAGCCGCACCAAGGCAGCTCCGGCAACTACATCCAAACCCGGTATGATGGAACGAATCAAAAACATGTTTAACGAATTTATTTGAAAATATAACATTCTATATGTCATCTAGTATAAGATGCTTATATTTCAACGCGAAACGCAGCTGCGCCGGGTAGAAACGGCTTCTGCCGTTTACGCATGACTGGGGGAAAAGAAGGATGTTGGAATTCGATATCGATCTTGAGCAGTTGGCTCAAATTAAAGTAATCGGCGTTGGCGGCGGCGGAAGCAACGCTGTTAACCGAATGATAGAAAACGGCGTTAAAGGCGTTGAATTTATTACCGTTAACACGGATGCACAGGCGTTGCACTTGGCTAAGTCGGAGCATAAGCTGCAAATTGGCGATAAGCTTACACGCGGTCTTGGCGCAGGCGCTAATCCTGATGTTGGTCATAAGGCGGCAGAAGAATCACGCGAGAGCATTACGAATCAGCTCAAAGGCGCTGACATGGTATTCGTCACAGCCGGCATGGGCGGCGGTACCGGTACGGGAGCTGCTCCTGTCATTGCTGAAATCGCTCGCGAATGCGGCGCTTTGACGGTAGGTGTCGTCACTAGGCCATTCACATTCGAAGGACGCAAGCGTGCTGGACAATCAGAGCTGGGTATCGAAGCGCTTAAGGAAAAAGTAGATACACTTATCGTTATTCCGAATGATCGGTTGCTAGAGATTGTTGACAAAAAGACTCCGATGCTCGAAGCATTCCGCGAAGCGGACAATGTGCTTCGTCAAGCTGTACAAGGTATTTCTGATTTGATCCAGGTACCTGGACTTATCAACCTTGACTTTGCCGATATTAAGACGATTATGACTGAGCGCGGTTCGGCGCTTATGGGTATCGGTATTGCTACAGGAGAGAATCGTGCTGCGGAAGCGGCAAAGAAAGCGATTATGAGCCCATTGCTGGAAACGTCCATTGACGGCGCACGCGGCGTTATCATGAACATTACAGGCGGCAGTAACCTATCGCTTTATGAAGTCAATGAAGCAGCTGAGATCGTTACATCTGCTTCTGATCCAGACGTGAACATGATCTTCGGCGCTATCATCGATGAAGATTTGAAAGACGAAATTAAAGTTACGGTAATCGCAACAGGTTTCGAGCACAAGCCATCGCCATCGCGTCATGCAGCAGCTCAGCCTCAAGCCGTGCAACCGGAAACAAGACAATCGACTGCTAGTTCGAACACGGTTAAGCCATTTGGCACAAGCACTGCATCGAGCGATCAACTCGAAATTCCTGCTTTTTTGCGCAATCGTCCACGCGGCGACCGCTAATATGACGAAACCCGCTCACTTGGCCTAGCCGAGCGAGCGGTTTTTTTTGTTGTGATTAAAGAATCACATAAAGCAAATTCAAGGTTGTAACTTGAATTTGCACATAGTAAAATTATACAAAAAAGGTGTTAGCAGTGAAGAACACTGCTTTCTTGGGACGAATCTTTCGTTCTATAGGAAGCGGTGTTTTATTTTTTTGAGAGAGGTGTTGAAGTGCCGTGACAGATTTTCAAAATAGCTATAACTCGTGGATTGCAAAGTGTTTGAAGGAGAAAAAAGGTGAGGACAGAAGAAGACTTGGCCGAACATGGGTATGCTGAAAAGTTATTTTTGGAGAAGGTTTGGTTCCCTGTATTTCATCATTTTGATAGCTTAAATCCTGAGTATGAAGTTGAAGACTATATTGATGGGTATAAACAACATGCCTCGCATGCAACTCGCGCTCAATTTGCTGACTCGTTAATGAGACAAAATCATCTCGTGCTTGACGGATGGCGCATATTAAGATTTTCGTTTGATCATATCAATGATAAGCCGAGAATGTGCCAGCAGGTTATTCAACAGTTTTTGGGCAATTATTTCGGAGGGACAACAGCATAACTTGATGGAGTTAATATTTTTGAAGCTGAGGTCATTCGTCTAGGATTTCGACTCCAACGTAGTATTCGTGTCGCAGATGTATGTGCGAAGTTGGAGTTGAACACAAGGAATTCCCGGAAGTTACTTCGTTCGATGCTGGATAAGCAGCTATTAGTTCACTCCGGTGCGGGGCAAGTAAGGATACGATCTTATAGAGTTAACTCTGCACTAATGCTCGACAAAAAAGGATTGCCTTTTCCATAAGTCGATTGTTCTGTGCCGCATGAACGCTGTAAGAGCGTATGTGCACTTACGGAGCGAACACACTGGTTACTCGTGAGCTGTAAGAGCCAATGTGCTCTTACAGAACAATCTAGCCAAACTTGCTGCCTCGGATGAACGTTGTAAGAGGGTATGTGCACTTACGGGGCGAACACACTGATTACACGTGAGCTGTAAGATCCTATGTGCTCTTACAGGACAATCTAGCCAAACTTGCTGCCTCGGATGAACGCTGTAAGAGCGTATGTGCACTTACGGAGCGAACACATGGGTTACTCGTGATCTGTAAGAGTCTATGTGCTCTTACAGAGGTCTTATTGCTTAATAACCCCATAATATCAACCTCTGCCGCCTCTATTTGCCTACGTATTCACTCGCGGATTTTATATACATACTCGACAAAAAAAGATATGTCATGACGTCATGAATAGACAGACTTTGAAATACAATTTTTATATACTAGTGACAATCGTTCTCTAGGGCGCCAGCTGCAAGGTAGGGCAGGAAGGTGGCCAATCTCTACATGTATGTCGATATTATGTTTCTGCGTGAGCTTCTTGTCGATGGTGCTATCTTGCTGACGACGGCCTGGGTTCGGCACCTGAAGCCCCGCCATTGGCGGATTCTTCTCGCTGCTGCTGTCGGAGGCTGCTATGTCATCTTGATGTTTTACCCCCAGCTTAGCTTTATGTTTACGCTTGGCGTCAAGGTCGCGATGTCGCTCGTTATGGTATGGATTGCTTTTGGCTTTGCGACGGTACAACATTATTTGCGCACTGTCGCTGCTTTCTATGCAGTCAACTTTATAGCAGCGGGTGCGATATTAGGTATCTATTATTTACTTATGCAGGGCTCTGGGGAAGTATGGAGGACGATCACATTTGTTAGCGGAAGCATGCATGTTGAGTTGAAAATGGGACTTTTTTATTTTATTGCTGCGTTTTGTATCGGTCTGTATATATACCGTACCGTATTGACGCAAAAACGAGAACGGGAGCTGGTGCATACCCATTTGGCTGCTGTAACAATTACAATCGGTGAACGAACGGAAACCTGTGTCGGTCTTATCGATACAGGCAATCAGCTGTACGATCCGCTTACCCGAACGCCTGTTATGGTGATGGAAGCATCGGTTTGGGAAGCGGATTTGCCTCCTGCGTGGATGAACAGCATTCGCAGCTCCCAGGTCGATCGGCTCGTAGCCGGTATGGACAGTCAGCCTTTTGTTTGGCAAGATCGGCTTCGTCTCGTTCCGTATCGAGGCGTCAATCGCGGATCGCAATTCATGCTTGCGCTCAAACCGGATCATGTTGAAGTGAACAGGGAAGGGCAAGTTTTTGAAACACGTAAGGTGCTCATCGGACTTGACGGCGGAAAGTTAGCATCTGATGGGGCTTATCAAGCGATCATTCATCCGTCAATGGTTAGAGAATAACGATCGCAAGCTAGCTCATACAATCGGGGAGGGATGGGCCCAATGCTCGTCAAGTGGAAATTGATCCTGCAGTTATACTATTATCGTGTTTTATTTTTATTCGGACTAAAAAGCGATGAGATTTATTATATCGGCGGCAGTGAAGCGCTTCCGCCTCCCTTGACGCGCGAGGAAGAAGAGTATTTGCTTGAGAAGCTGCCTAGCGGCGACTCTGCGATTCGAGCGATGCTGATCGAGCGCAACCTTAGGCTCGTTGTGTATATCGCCCGTAAATTCGAGAATACCGGTATTCATATCGAGGATTTGGTGTCGATAGGCGCTATTGGCCTGATCAAGGCGGTCAACACGTTTGATCCGGAGAAGAAGATCAAACTCGCCACTTATGCATCGCGCTGTATCGAGAATGAAATATTGATGTACTTGCGCCGCAACAGCAAGACGCGTACGGAAGTGTCGTTCGACGAGCCGCTTAATATTGACTGGGACGGCAATGAACTCCTACTATCGGACGTTCTCGGGACGGAGAACGATACGATCTACCGTAATATTGAGGAGCAGGTGGACCGCAAGCTGCTTCATAAGGCGCTGGAAAAGCTATCGGAGCGCGAACGTATTATTATGGAGCTGCGGTTCGGACTTGCCGATGGCGAGGAGAAAACACAGAAGGACGTTGCCGATCTTCTCGGCATATCGCAATCTTATATTTCTCGACTCGAGAAACGGATAATTAAGCGGCTGCGTAAGGAATTTAACAAAATGGTCTAATCACAAATCGACATTTGAATGTCGAACGATGTCAGATTAGGAATAAAAAGAGGTCCCGAGGAGATAATGTACAGTAATGTTTCTCCTTGGGAGGTAATCACGTTGACCCGAAATAAAGTCGAGATCTGTGGAGTGGATACCGCGAAACTGCCTGTCCTAACGAATGCCGAAATGCGCGAGCTGTTTACGGCATTGCAAACCCGCAACGAGTGGGCAGCAAGAGAGAAATTGGTTAACGGCAATTTGAGGCTTGTTCTCAGCGTCATACAACGGTTTAACAATAGGGGAGAGTTTGTGGACGACTTGTTCCAAGTCGGCTGCATCGGACTTATGAAGGCGATTGATAATTTCGATCTTGGCCAGAACGTCAAATTTTCCACCTATGCCGTACCGATGATTATCGGTGAAATTCGCCGTTACTTGCGTGACAACAATCCGATTCGAGTGTCGCGCAGCCTTCGAGATATTGCCTATAAGGCGCTTCAGGTTAGGGACAGCCTGACGAACAAAAATAGTCGCGAGCCGACAATCTTTGAAATATCCGAAGCGTTGAATGTGCCGAAAGAGGACGTTGTATTCGCGCTTGACGCGATTCAGGATCCGGTATCGCTATTCGAGCCAATCTACCACGACGGCGGCGATCCGATCTATGTGATGGATCAGATTAGCGATGATCGTAATAAGGATGTATCGTGGATCGAGGAGATCGCGCTGCGAGAAGCGATGCACAAATTGAATGACAGGGAGAAGATGATCCTGTCGATGCGCTTCTTCGAAGGCAAGACGCAAATGGAAGTTGCCGACGAGATCGGCATATCGCAGGCACAGGTATCGAGGCTTGAGAAGTCGGCGATTCAACAAATGCAGAAGCATGTTAAAACGTGAACAAACGAGCCTGCCCGGGGATTCTTCTCCCGGCAGGCTCTTTACAATTCAAGAAATCCCGATCATCCACCAAGTCATACCGGCCATGACGAGGTAAAGCGGACTATACACATACGTATCAAGTCGTCCGAATGGAGAGTTGCGGTGCTTTTTGAACAAGCCTAGGTAATGAAACTCCCCGATTGCTCGAATAGCGAACACGATTGCGAGTGTCCATGCCGCCAGTCGCGGAAGCTGCTGAGGACCTATGACGGGAATGAGATCCGCATACATGAGAATCAACATTACTGCTGCCCAGAACAGGACGATGACAGCTCCGATCTCGAAGCGCCCGGGCTTAAACAGCGGCTGTCCGCTGCCGTCCCCGCGAGATGGCAAAGCAATCGCCATTCCTTTGCGGCCTCCCAACATCCAATACAGATGAACAGCCCCGATTGCGAACAACAATACGCTTACAATGCTAGCAAGAACTGCTTGCATAACGATCACTCCTTCGTTAATGATCCGAATCAATCCTAATAAAAGCCATGAGGAAATCAGACTGCTCTTCTGCATGATCCTTTGTAATCGTCTGAAACTTATTGCGTTCGTACCATCCAAGATAATAGCTGTATACAAGCTCTGAGCTCCGCACTGCCGCCTCTTGCGATAGTCCGCAGCGAATAAGCAGCTCGCTCATGTACCGAAGACGCTGCTGTTCCAAATGATGAAGCATTGTACGATAAGAATCTTCGGTTTCTCCCAGCTTCCGGAGATAAAACAGGAAATCACCGCCGCCGTTGAAGCTGAACATCGTAAGCATAAGCTCTCGTACTTGTGTTTGCGGAGGCAGCGACTCCAGTGCCGTATTTCTTGCTATAACGGACGTGGTTGCCCTCTCTTTCCACTCGGCGATTATTCGGCTGACATATTGCGAACGGTCTTTAAAATACCAATAAAAGCTCGTTTTGCTGCTTCCTAGCTGTCTCGCGAGCTTCTCGACGACTAGCGCCGACTCGCCTCCTTCCGCGAACTTATCGATACCTAACGCAATCCAATCCAGTTCTGATGCGATTTTCTTTGGCATGTTAATGAGTCGACCTCCTGCTGCTAATTGTACGATACCGTACAAATAATATATCGCATCTATCATCCGTTGTAAATATTTGTACGGTATCGTACATAAAACATTCAGATTTGATCTTGCGGGGCTCGTTTTTTTGCGCCAGCAGGACATTTTGGGCATTTGGCTCATATAGTAATAAGAAGACGGTTCGGACGACAAATCCGCTGGAAAAGTGGTGATTGATAGTGAAAATATCTGATTTTCAGACGAAGGACGTTATTAATATAGTAGATGGGAAGAAGCTGGGGCATATTTCTGATCTGGAGCTTGATTTGCGCCAGGGACGTATCGATTCAATTGTTGTCCCGCAGTTTACGAAGTTTTTCGGCGTGTTTGGCGGCGGTGGTACGGAGGTTGTCATTCCATGGCGCAATATTGTGAAGATAGGAGCAGACGTCGTGCTTGTTCGTATGGACGAAACGAAATCATTAAGAGCTGATGAGGATGATTTGCACGCTCGCTCATAAGGCTGTAAACTGTGCATAAGCGTGATTTATAGCACATATGGCGTATGATAGCGAAATGAAGTATCTTTTGGTGACAGAGGTGACGTACAGATGGAAGCGTTTATGGAAGATCATTCAGCGAAGGGACCTTCGCTTTTTTTGTTGTCTGAATGGAATAACGATAATTCTAACTTAACGGCAGGTTTCACTGGTCGTAACGGGGGCGCTAGCGGCGGGCAGTGGCATTCGCTTAATGTTGGGCTGCATGTTGGCGATGATGCAGCTGACGTTGTCGCCAATAGGCAGCGTCTCGCAGCGGCCATTGATTGGCCGTTCGAGGCTTGGACCTGTGCAGAGCAAGTGCATGGCAACAAGGTATACAAGGTAACTGCAGATGATAAGGGCAACGGCAGATTATCGCTTGATGATGTAATTAAAAGCTGCGACGCGATTATTACGGATGAACCGAACGTGCTGCTGACCTCTTTTTACGCCGATTGCGTACCGCTATACTTCTATGATCCCGAGCATCAGGCGATAGCGCTCGCTCATGCCGGCTGGAGAGGGACCGTGCAGGGAATTGCCGAGGAGACAATCGCGGCTATGGAGAAGGAGTATGGATCGAAGCGAGAGAAGCTTAAAGCAGCAATTGGACCGGCGATCGACAGCTGCTGCTATGAGGTGGACGGTGTTGTGATCGACCATGTCGAACGTGTTATTGAGTCGCTCGAGCTTAGCTCTGAACATGCTGATATCGTTCTGCAAAAAAGCGATAACGGCAAAGCGCACATAAACTTGAAAGAAATAAACCGACAGATTATGATAAAAGCAGGAATTTTGCCGATCCATATCGAATTAACAAAGTGGTGCACGGGCTGCAGACGGGATTTGTTTTTTTCCCATCGTATGGAGAACGGCTTAACCGGCCGTATGGCCAGTTGGATCGGCATTCGTGAAAGGTGAGGCATAATGAGTCATTTATCGGAACGAATCAAGGATGTAGAGCTGCGGATCGAACAGGCTTGCCTGAGGTCAGGGCGCAGCAAGGAAGAAATCAACGTTATTGCAGTCACGAAATACGTATCCACGGAAACGACACTTGCTGCCGTAAAGCTCGGGTTAGAGCATCTGGGCGAGAATCGATGGCAAAATGCGCGTGACAAGTGGGAGGCGCTGGAAAGCGAAGCCGAGATAGGCAGCATCAGCAAGCCGACCTGGCACTACATCGGATCACTGCAGACGAACAAAGCCAAGGACGTTGTCGGAAAGTTTACATACATTCATTCGCTGGACAGGCTGTCTCTTGCGCAAGCGATCGACAAACAAGCTGCCCAGCTAGGCATCATCGTACCTTGCTTCATTCAAGTTAACGTGTCAGGCGAGGACTCGAAGCATGGGCTTTCGCCGGATCAGCTGTACGAATTCGTGGATGAGCTGACAATGCTCTCGTCAATTAAGCCAATTGGGCTTATGACGATGGCGCCTTTCGAAGCAGAATCCGAAGAGACAAGACCTGTATTCAAAGCGTTAAGGGAGCTGCGAGACGCGCTGCGCGAACGCGCTCAAGCAATGAATACGACTAACACGATTACGGAATTATCGATGGGGATGTCCAACGACTTCGAGGTGGCGATAGAAGAAGGAGCAACATGGATCCGCTTAGGCACCGTACTAATAGGTAAAGAGGAGGAATGAGTAATGAGCGTCATGAATCGATTTATGAATTTTCTTGGCTTGCAGGAGGAAGAGGAAGTTGTAGAGCGTGAGAGAATACCGCAGGTGGATGAACAAGAACCTGAAACCTCGCCCTTCGAGACACGTAAAAATACGAAGAGCAATAACGTCGTCAGCATCCATTCGCAGAAAAATGTAAGAGTCGTGCTTAGCGAGCCGCGTTCCTATGACGAAGCGCAGGAAATTGCCGATCATTTGCGTTCGCGCAGGGCCGTCATTGTGAATCTGCAACGCGTTCGGACAGACCTAGCCGTACGCATTGTTGATTTCCTTAGCGGCACAGTGTACGCTTTAAGCGGCAACATCTCTAAGCTTGGGCCTAATATTTTTCTATGCACGCCGGAATCCGTAGAGATTCAAGGCGCGATAACGGAGATGCTGGCGGAGGATAACGACTACACGAAAATGAGGTGACCACACAATTTATGAGTCCTGCAGGATTGATCGGAACAATAATCAGCATCTATAGCTTTTTGATTATCGGATATGTGCTGTTGTCTTGGTTGCCTAACGCACGCGAGAGCTTTATCGGCGTCTTCTTAGGCAAAGTAGTTGAGCCATACCTTGGCATATTCAGAAGATTTATTCCGCCTATCGGCGGTATGCTAGATATATCGCCAATCGTCGCGATCTTCGCCCTTCGTTTCATCGGGCTTGGATTGACGGCCGTTGTCGAATTTATCTTCGGCATCTTTTAGTAAGGGAATGACTTGTGATGAAGCAAGCCATATATAATCATTTTCACCCCGACGAGAAAGCTTTCGTCGATCGGGCGTTGGAATGGGTTGAGCGGTCCGCACAGCAGCATGAGCTGAAGCGGACCGATTTTTTGGACCCAAGGCAGATTGAAATCGTTACGATGCTCGCCAATCGGAATGCCGACGTAGCTATTCGGTTCGAGGGCGGGTATCCGGAAGCGGAACGGAAGCGTGCCATCATCGGCCCGGATTATCGGGATTTGGACAGCGAGGAAGCGGGCGTATCCGTATTAGCTGTCAACAGTCCTGCCGGGACGCAGCATGAGCTTGACCATGGCGATTACTTGGGCGCGCTGCTTGGGTTAGGCATTAAACGTGACCGAATCGGCGATATTCATGTACATGAGGACTTTAGTCATATTATCGTTATGGATGAGATTGCCGATTACTTGAATATACACTTGCGTCAAGTGCATCGAGTTAGCGTGTTGACCGATGTGCTTCCATTGTCCGAGCTTAGCACAGTAATACCGAAGCTTGAGGAAATGAGCTTGTCTGTAGCTTCAATGAGACTGGACGGCATTGCAAGCGATGTGTACCGAATTAGCCGTTCCAAGATCGTCGATCCAATAAGGGCAGGCAGATGCAGAGTGAATTGGAAGGCGGAAGAGGATCCGTCGGAGTCGCTTAAGCAAGGCGATGTCGTTTCTTTCAAGGGGCTAGGCAGATTCAAAGTGCTTGAAGTCGACGGTGTGACAAAAAAGGGCAGAATTCGCGTTAAAATTGGTAAATTTATTTAGCGGATTGCAGGAATTCAGTCGTCGCTGTCGAAAATGTTCTCAACAAAGGTACAAGCCGGATGCCAGCAATACAAATACCTTGAGGAGGTGCGCCAATGCCGTTAACGCCATTGGACATACATAACAAAGAGTTTGGACGCAGATTACGCGGCTATGACGAGGATGAAGTAAATGAATTTCTCGATCAGGTCATTAAGGACTACGAATCGATTATTCGTGAAAATAAAGAGCTGCAAAATCAAATTCTGAATGTTCAAGAGAAACTAAATCATTTTACGAACATTGAGGAAACGTTAAGCAAGACGATTATCGTAGCGCAGGAAGCTGCGGACGAGGTACGCAATAATGCGAAGAAGGAAGCGCAGCTCATAATCAAGGAAGCGGAGAAGAACGCCGACCGGATTATTAATGAGTCGCTGTCCAAGTCGCGTAAAGTGTCGCTGGAGGTTGAGGAGCTTAAGAAGCAAGCCTCGATCTACCGCGCGCGTTTCCGTACGCTGGTTGAGGCTCAGCTTGAGCTGCTTAGCCAAGACGGCTGGGATACGCTGGACTCGCAGTCCAGACATGCTGAGATCGAGCTGCAACGCGGGTAATCGAACCGATAATTGGGCAGCTTAACATTTGACAATTGGCTGTCCGATACGCTATAACTAATAGTAATTGTTATGTTCTAACTTCGTTGACGAGAAAGAGTACGTTTGTTTACCACTCCTCAGAGAGCCGGCGTTTGCTGAAAGTCCGGCGAGTGGTCCATGCGGAAAATCATCTCCGAGAAGCGATGCTGAAGCGTGAAGTAAGCATCGACGGCTGTCCCCCGTTATAGGGAACGCGAATGATACGTTCGCGACTAAGGTGCCGCATGATAAGCACGGTCTATAATATAGGCTGCGCTATAATCGGCTTGTCCTAGGCTATACGGGGCAAGAGCGGAACAAGGGTGGTAACGCGAGCAAGCCTCGTCCCTTTTTTACAGGGGACGGGGCTTTATTTTTTTTATTAACAGTGTTGACTGAGAGGGAGATGAAGCTATGCAACGCGTAGATGTGAAAGAACGCGCCCGCAGCCGTGAGCTGCGCGTACTGAATCAATGGAAAGAGAACGATACGTTCAAGCAATCGATTGCGAATCGTGAAGGGAAACCGAATTTCGTATTTTATGAAGGACCGCCAACCGCGAACGGAGCGCCGCATATCGGACACGTGCTTGGACGCGTTATCAAAGATTTTATTTGCCGTTATAAGACGATGTCAGGTTATCGCGTCATTCGTAAAGCAGGCTGGGATACGCATGGCTTGCCTGTCGAGCTTGGCGTCGAGAAGCAGCTTGGCATCTCCGGTAAGCAGGAAATCGAAAATTACGGCGTAGAAGAATTCGTTAAGAAGTGCAAAGCGAGCGTATTCGAATACGAGAAGCAATGGCGCGAGCTGACTGAAGCAATCGCCTATTGGACCGATCTCGACAATCCATACATCACGCTGAAGAACGAGTACATCGAGAGCGTGTGGCATATCCTCTCCAATATCCACGGCAAAGGTTTGCTGTATCGCGGTCACCGCGTCAGCCCATACTGCCCGGATTGCCAAACGACGCTAAGCTCTCATGAGGTAGCGCAAGGCTACGAGGATGTGAAGGATTTAAGCGCGACAGTGAAGTTCAAGCTGGAGACGTCGGGCGAGTATGTACTGGCTTGGACGACAACGCCTTGGACGCTGCCTGCGAACGTGGCGCTTGCCGTTAATCCTGAGCTGGATTATATCCGCGCAGCGAAGAACGGTGAAGTATATATCGTTGCTGAGGCATTGGCTGAGAAGGTATTGAAAGAGGACTACGAGACGCTGTCGGTCTTGAAGGGCGCTGAGCTTGTCGGTCAACGCTACACGCCGCCATTCGGCTATGTACCTGTCGAGCACGGCCATATCGTTATCGCAGGTGATTTCGTCAGCGATTCGAGCGGTACAGGTATCGTTCATATCGCTCCGGCTCACGGTGACGACGACTACAAAGTATCACGCGAAAACAACATAAGCATGCTGAATGTCGTTGATCTTGCAGGACGTTATGTTGCAGAAGTGACAGACTTTGCAGGACGGTTCGTGAAGGATCCTGAGCTTGATATCGACATCGTGAAGTCGCTGAGCGAACGCGGATTGCTCTACAGCAAAGAGCGCTATGAGCACAGCTATCCATTCTGCTGGCGCTGCAAAACGCCGCTTATCTATTATGCAATGGAAAGCTGGTTCATTAAGACGACTGCGGTTAAGGATCAATTGATCGCGAACAACAATAGCGTTGACTGGTACCCAGGCCATATCCGTGAGGGACGCTTCGGCAAGTTCCTCGAGGATTTGGTAGACTGGAACATCAGCCGGAACCGTTATTGGGGAACGCCGCTTAACGTATGGGTATGCGAAGCTACCGGCAAGGAATATGCGCCGAGCAGCATTGCCGATCTTCGTGAACGGGCTGTAGGCTTCGTTCCGGAAGACATTGAATTGCACAAGCCGTATGTGGACGACATCAAGCTGAAATCGCCATTCGCGGAAGGCGCTGTGATGACGCGCACGCCGGAAGTAATCGACGTGTGGTTCGACAGCGGATCGATGCCGTTCGCGCAGCAGCATCACCCGTTCGAGAATGAGCAGCAGTTCGCCGACCAATACCCGGCTGACATCATCTGCGAAGGCATCGACCAAACTCGCGGCTGGTTCTACAGCTTGCTTGCGGTGTCGACGCTGTACAATGGCAAAGCGCCATACAAAGCAGTCATCTCGACAGGACATATTCTTGACGAGAACGGCCAGAAGATGTCCAAGTCGAAAGGCAATGTAATCGACCCTTGGGAAATCATCAACGAATACGGCACGGACGCCTTCCGCTGGGCATTGCTTGCAGACAGCGCGCCATGGAATAGCAAACGCTTCTCCAAAGGCATCGTTGGCGAGGCGAAGTCGAAGGTCATTGACACCATCGTTAATACACATGCATTCTATGCGCTATATGCATCGATCGACGGCTTCGATCCTGCGGCACATCCGGTGAAAGCTTCGACGAATAAGCTTGACCGCTGGGTTGTTTCAAGGTTGAACAGCTTGATTCGCACGGTTAACAAGGGTCTCGAAGTCAACGACTTCCTTAACCCTGCCAAAGCGATTGAAACGTTCGTCGATGAGCTTAGCAACTGGTATATCCGCCGTTCGCGCGACCGCTTCTGGGGCAGCGGCTTGTCGGATGACAAAGTAGCCGCTTATCAAACGCTTCAGAGCGTACTATTGACTTTGTCCCGCGTTATCGCGCCTTATGCGCCATTGCTGGCGGAAGACGTATACGGCAACCTTGGCGGCAGCGGCAGCGTACATCTGGCCGACTATCCGCAAGCGAACGAAACCGCAATTGATGAAACGCTGGAGCGCGATATGGAGAGTGCGAAACAGATTGTAGAACTTGCGCGCAACGTTCGTAACGAAACGGGAATCAAGACACGTCAGCCGTTGTCGGAATTGATCGTTTCACTCGATCGGGACTTCGATGTGGCAGGCTATGAGGACATCGTGAAGGACGAAATCAACGTGAAGACGATTACGATCCAGAACACGGACAGCGGATTCGTTGACTTCGCCTTCAAGCTTAATCTGAAGGTTGCCGGCAAAAAATTCGGCAAGCATGTGGGTCCAATCCAGGCCTATCTGAAAGGATTGACTGCAGAACAGACGAGAGCTGTTGTTGGTGAAGGAAGCTTGGTGTTCACCAGCGCCGAAGGCGAGGCCCTGACGATTACGATCGAAGAGCTGCTGGTTGAGAAGCAAGCGAAGTCTGGTTTCGCATCCGCATCGGGAGGCGGCGTAACTGTCGCATTGAATACGGACATTACGCCTGAGCTTGAACAAGAGGGCTGGGTACGCGAGGTTATCCGCGCAGTGCAAGATACGCGTAAGAAGCTTGATCTGCCGATTGAGAAGCGCATCGATCTGGTCCTTGCGGTTGATGCGGAGCTTCAAGCTGCATTGACAACTTTCGATGATGTGCTGCGCGACAACGTTCTGATTCAAACGGTTTCGTATGAGGAAGCGGCGGAGATGGAACGTGTAACGCTGGGCGACAAGCAAGTTGGGATTTTCATCAAAGGTTAAGGTTATCCTAAGAGAAGCATGACATGCGAAGAACGAGCGCCGAAGCTTGGCGGCCGCTGTCTCAAGCAGGGAAGGAAGCCTGCTTGACCGCAGCGGCTGCTGCCAAGCAGGCCTCGTTTTTTATATGCGTTGAAAAGTTGAGTTTGGTGTAATCATTTATATTAAACCTAATTTAAACGCAGCTCAATGCTTGCCAGAAATGGAGGCTTCTCTTGAAACCAAATAACGATGATACAGCCCAACAGGCGGAAGATTTGAATGAAGTTCAAGCATCCTTAAGCAGACTGGATAAGCGGCTTCAGCATATTGCATCGGAGATGGAGCGAACGCATATCGCTGATTATGTGGATCTGCTGAACCGCCCAATAAAGCTTATATGGCGCAATTTGCTTGCCGGTAGCGCTAGAGGCGTCGGCATCGCGATCGGCTTTACTTTTTTTGCGGCAACGATTCTTTATGTGCTTCGTATATTAGGGGCGCTGAACTTACCGATTATCGGCGATTACATAGCAGACATCGTACGAATTGTACAAATTCAGCTTGAAGGCAAAACTTATTGAAGAGCGTCGGAATCATCCGGGTTTTCAAGACCATGGTCGCCTTCTCCGGTATCCAGATAGCGGTTGTATTCCCGGTTGCGCACAACAGATAGATGCCGCCCGGTTATATCGGTAGCAAGGAAGCTTTCAATCGATTCGACGTAACCGTCGTTTTCTTCTGCTTCGATGCCAACGTGATCGTAGTCGGCGACATCGCGATTCTCGGAAAACGCGGGCGAATCGGCATTCCCCCATTGCTCGACGATCTGCCAAGCGTCTTCGCCGTCGAAGCCGTTATAGCCATCCTCATGCTCATCCATGCTTGTTCTGCCGAATGGATGATTTAGAAGCGTTTCTTCGGCTGGACGCGTATGCGACAGCTGCTGGCGTGGTGCGTGCTCGATACTATAGAGCGTATCAGGCGCAGCTTCCAATCGTTCATAAGGAATCGGTTGGCCGGATGCCTTGCATATGCCATACGTTCCATTTTCCATGGCGGCTAGCGCGGCATCGATTCGTTCGATATGAAGCTCTTCTTGTTCGTGGAGGGCAATATCCTTCTCGCGTTCATACAGCTCGGTAGCCGTATCGCCAGGGTGATTGTCGATCGGCGAAAGTTCGCCAGTGTAGTCGCGAAGAGAAGAGCCTAGCCCATAATGATCGTTTCGCGACAGTCGAGTCTCGATCTCGCGACGTTCATCCTCAAGTCTTATGCGCAGCAGCGCAAGCTGGGCGCTTGTTAAGGTTGACATGTTCAAAGCACCGTCCTTTGTTGTGAACATAATTGAACATAATTGCTTCATTAGCTTTTGCCGCTTAGCCTATTTTCAGTATGGACTTCGATGGAAGCCGGATGCTGGACATCAGCAGCTTGCTAGCTCTTGTCGGCGGCATTATGCTACAATAATTTGGATGACCTAAGAATCAGCTTCACAGAAAATTTAGGAGTGATAAGATGCGCTTTTACTTTTATTGGATTGCGGTGGTTGTGTTTGTACTTGATTATGTAACGAAAAAAATCATTGCAACTCAGTTGGAGATTGCCGAACAGATCAGCGTCATCGGCAACTTCTTCCTCATTACTTCGCATCGCAATCGCGGCGCTGCATTCGGTATTTTACAAGAGCAACGAGTGTTTTTTATCATTATTACGGTCGTCATATTAACGGGCATCATATGGTACATTCAAGCGATGCGCAAGTCGTCCAAGCCATGGCTGCTAACAGGCCTCGGTCTCGTTCTTGGCGGCGCGCTTGGCAACTTTATCGATCGTGTACGCTTTGGCGAGGTTGTGGACTTTTTTCAGTTCAACTTCGGTTCGTACGAATTCCCAATCTTTAATGTAGCTGATTCAGGAATCGTGGTCGGTGTGATATTGATCCTGATCGATACATTGCTGACAGCCCGCGATGAGAAAAAAACGATGAACAACGGAGAGGACAAGGAATCTAACGAACATGAGCAGCAGCCAGTTTAATGAAGAGACGTTGGAATGGATCGTAGCGTCTGAGCAATCGGGCGAGCGAATCGATAAGTATATAACGGAAAGTATAGATTCAGAAGGCATATCGCGTACGCAAGTTCAGGAATGGATCAAGTCGGGGGCTGCAGTCGTTGATGGTGTGACGGTTAAAGCGAATTTCAAAGTAGCGGAAGGCAACGTCGTTCAGCTGCAAATTCCAGAACCGGAAGACGCGGCGATTGTACCGGAAAATATTCCGCTTGACGTTTTGTATGAGGACTCTGACGTAATCGTAGTGAATAAGCCAAGAGGCATGGTCGTGCATCCTGCAGTTGGTCATTCCTCGGGAACGTTAGTCAATGCGCTTATGTACCATTGCAAAGACTTGTCGGGCATTAACGGAGTCGTTCGTCCCGGTATCGTGCATCGCATTGACAAGGATACTACAGGCCTGCTTATGGCAGCCAAAAACGATCTCGCGCATGTATCGCTTGCTCAGCAATTGAAGGAGCATACCGTAACACGCAAATACATTGCGCTTGTACATGGCAATCTGCAGCATGATCAAGGAACGATTGACGCGCCAATAGGCCGTGATTCTCGTGACCGCAAGCTGTTCACTGTAACCGATCATAACAGCAGGCATGCGGTAACGCATTTTGTCGTGTTAGAAAGAATCGGATTCGACTATACGTTGGTTGAGCTGCAGCTTGAGACGGGACGCACCCATCAGATTCGCGTTCATATGAAATATATCGGACATCCGCTTGCAGGCGATCCAGTATATGGCCGCAATAAGACGGTTGCCTTGAACGGTCAAGCGCTTCATGCAGCGCAGCTTGGTTTCACGCATCCGCGTACGGGCGAGCGATTGGATTTCGAAGTACCGATACCGGCGGATATGGAGCATGTGTTGAATAGTTTGCGTTTGCGATAAAGCCAAGCTTGAAGCGTAATAGTGCAAACTTTTCGCTACATTCTTCATTATTTGATAGCAAGAAGTACGATATTCTATTGATATCATCGAGCTAAAAATATGAAGGATAGGTGACTCCATACAATGACTTCCATTAATCAGAACTATTTGGAGCTGCAAGGCAGCTACTTGTTCTCCGAAATTGCTAAACGCCGCACGAAATTCATTCAAGAAAACCCGAACGCTGAAATCATCAGCTTGGGCATTGGCGACGTTACGCGCGGCTTGCCTGACGCGGTATTGAAAGCGATGCATAGCGCAGTGGACGAGCTTGCTGCCCCTGGTTCCTTCCGCGGTTACGGCCCAGAGCAAGGTTATGATTTCCTTATTAATGCGATTATCGAGAACGACTACAAAGCTCGCGGCATCGACATTGCTACGAACGAAGTGTTCGTTAGCGATGGCTCGAAATGCGACGTAGGCAACATTCAGGAAATCTTCAGCGACAACAGCATTGTTGCCGTACAAGACCCTGTATACCCGGTATACGTCGATACGAACGTGATGGCTGGCCGTTCCGGCAAGTACAACCAAGAGACGAAGCGTTATGAGAATATCGCTTACCTGGAATGCACATCCGAGAACGACTTCAAGCCAAGCTTGCCTGACCGCAAGGTAGACATCATTTACCTGTGCTATCCGAACAACCCGACAGGCATGACGCTGACGAAGGAAGAGCTTAAAGTATGGGTTGACTACGCGAAAGCGAACAACTGCATTATCCTTTACGATTCGGCATACGAAGCGTTCATCCAAGAAGAGGACGTTCCGCACAGCATTTATGAAATCGAAGGCGCTAAGGAAGTAGCCATCGAATTCCGCAGCTTCTCGAAGACAGCTGGCTTCACTGGCGTACGCTGCGCGTACACGGTTGTGCCTCGCGAGCTGAAAGGCCTCGACGCTGCAGGCAACGAAGTGCTCATTAACGATCTGTGGAATCGTCGTCACACGACGAAGTTCAACGGTGTATCTTACGTTACGCAACGCGGCGCTGCTGCGATCTATTCGGAAGAGGGCAAGGAGCAAATCAAAGCGCTTGTCGATTACTACATGACGAACGCAGGCATTATCCGCGACGGACTTGCTTCGATTGGGCTGGAAGTGTTCGGCGGCGTTAACGCTCCGTACATTTGGCTCAAGACGCCGGGCGGCATGGATTCCTGGTCCTTCTTCGACAAGCTGCTTTCCGAAGCGAATATCGTGGGTACGCCAGGCGTAGGCTTCGGCCAAAGCGGTCAAGGCTACTTCCGTCTAACAGCATTCGGCAGCCGTGAAAATACAGAAAAAGCAGTCGATCGTATCCGTAAGTTAAGCCTGTAATAGGAAACGCTGCTCTTGCATAGTCGTGCGGGTTATAAGCACACTATTTATCAACGGAAATAGTCCAACATCGCTTGACAAGTTTTGTCGAACGTGGGATAATTCTTTTGATAAACGGCAGTACCTTTAACTCAGTCCCGAGAGGCTGGCAAGGTAGCGTGAATAACAGGCCGATCAACAGATAACGGTAGGACATCCCATGACAGCGCCCTCTGTGACGAGAGCGCTCAGGGCATGACCCTCTATCTTTTGACGACTGATCACAAAGCTCCTTGCGAACATACGCAAGGAGCTTTTGTTTTGCGCGAAAACAAGAAACAAGGCTTAATTGACGGATCAGAGGGAGGCGGCGCGGAAGTGGCGGAAGAAGAGCACTTAATCATCATGGATGAAACGGCAATTCGCCGGGCATTGACGCGGATTGCTCACGAGATCGTGGAGAAGAACAAAGGGATCGACAACTGCATCATTGTAGGCATAAGGACGAGAGGCATCTACTTGGCTCGAAGGATTGCGGATCGAATCAAGGAAATCGAGGGTAAGCCGTTGCCGGTAAGCGAACTTGATATTACCCGCTATCGCGACGATCGCTCGAAAGCAGTTCTGACTTCGGATATTGAAGTCGCTGCAGGTATCGGCGATACCGATGGGTTGCCGATCGACGTGCAGGATAAGCGGATCATATTGTTCGACGATGTGCTCTACACAGGAAGAACGATTCGAGCGGCCATGGACGCGCTTATGGATTGCGGGAGGCCGCAAAGCATTCAGCTCGCGGTTCTAGTCGATCGTGGGCATCGAGAACTGCCGATCAGACCTGATTTTGTAGGCAAAAACGTCCCAACCTCGAAGCAAGAGCAAATCGAAGTGTCGCTGACCGAAGTTGATTCGTCCGATCAAGTCATAATAATTCATCAGAGGGGGCAAGCCGGATGACGATGACGAAGCTTAAACAACGCAGTTTGCTCGGTTTGAAAGAGCTCAGCAAAGATGAGATCGAGTCCATACTCGATCGCGCAGCTTATTGGGAGCATCACCCAAATAAAGTTCATAACGCGATGCAAGGAAAGTTCGCGGCCAACATGTTCTTCGAGAACAGCACAAGAACGAGATTCTCGTTCGAAGTTGCCGAGAAGAGATTGGGCGCGGAAGTACTTAACTTCTCTGCCGCCGTATCGAGCGTACAGAAGGGCGAATCGATCTACGATACGGTTCGCACGCTGGAGTCGATGGGGATCGACGCAGGCATCATTCGCCTGAAGCCGATCGGCGTGCTGGCTGACATAGCAACGAAGATCAAAGTGCCGCTCATTAATGCGGGAGACGGCAATAACGAACATCCTACACAGGCGCTGCTCGACATGTACACGATGCGCAAGCAATTCGGCAACTTGAACGGCTTGAACATTGCTATCGTAGGAGATGTCCAGCATAGCCGCGTTGCGCGTTCCAATCTGTGGGCGCTGCAGAAGTTCGGAGCAAATGTCCGCTTCTGCGCACCGGCGAATATGCAAGCGCCTGACCTCGATGCGCCTTACGTATCCATCGACGAAGCGCTGAAATCCGATGTCGTCATGATGCTGAGAGTTCAGCTTGAGCGTCATGAGAGCGGGATGTTGAATTCCGCTGAGAGCTACAGGGAGCAATACGGTTTAACGGTGGAGAGGGCAGCTAAGCTTGCCGAGCACGCCATTATTATGCATCCGGCGCCGATTAACCGAAATGTAGAAATTGATGATGAATTAGTTGAACATCCGCAATCCCGTATTTTCCCGCAAATGGAGAACGGTGTTCCGATTCGAATGGCCGTCGTAGAACGCGCACTTAGCTAACCTAGAGCAGGCAAGAAGGCCAATTAAACCGGAGGGTGGATCTAGCAATGTCATTGTGGATTATTAACGGCAGCATATGGAATGAAGCTTCGGGCAGTTTGGAAACAAAGCATGTGAAGGTTGAGAACGGCAAGATCGAACAAATCGTTGACGGAGCGGAGACTCCTGATACAGGCAGCGCAGAAGTAATCGACGCGAAGGGCAAGCTCGTCTCGGCAGGTCTGATCGATATGCACGTCCATCTTCGCGATCCAGGCTTCGAATACAAAGAAGATATCGCAACGGGTACACGTTCTGCAGCGAAAGGCGGCTTCACAACGATCGCCTGCATGCCGAACACTCGCCCGGTTACAGATACGCCGGAAACGGTGAAATACATTACGAACAAAGCGAAGCAGGAAGGCGTCGTTAATGTGCTTCCATACGCTTCGATTACGAAGAACGAGCTTGGCCGCGAGCTGACGGACTTCGCAGCGCTTAAGGAAGCTGGCGCAATCGGCTTTACAGATGACGGCGTAGGCGTACAGAATGCTCAAATGATGAAGAACGCAATGGCGTTGGCGCAATCGATGAACATGCCGATCATCGCGCACTGCGAAGACGATACGCTTGTCGAAGGCGCTTGGGCGTCCGAAGGCGAGTTCTCCCGCAAACATGGCTTGAAAGGCATTCCGAACGAGTCCGAAGCGATCCACGTCGGCCGCGACGTGCTTCTTGCCGAAGCAACGGGCGTTCACTATCACGTCTGTCATGTGAGCACCGAGCAATCGGTTCGACTCATCAGACTGGCGAAGTCGATCGGCGTTCGCGTCACAGCCGAGGTTTGCCCGCATCACTTGATCCTGTCCGATGAAGATATTCCTGGTGTTGACGATGCGAACTGGAAAATGAATCCTCCGCTTCGTACGCCAAGAGACGTTCAAGCGGTCATCGAAGCGCTTGAGGACGGCACGATTGACATGGTCGTAACCGACCATGCGCCGCATAGCGCGGAAGAGAAAGCTCGTGCGGTACAGCTCGCGCCATTCGGTATCGTCGGCTTCGAGACGGCGTTCCCGCTGCTTTACACGAAATTCGTACAGACAGGCAAGTGGACACTCGGTTTCTTGCTGCAACGAATGACTTCAGACCCTGCCCGCGTGTTCGGTTTGGAATCTGGACGGTTAGAGCAAGGCGCACCTGCGGATATTACCATTATCGATTTGGATAACGAACGTGCGGTTGATCCAAGCACTTTCGCCTCGAAGAGCAACAACACGCCGTTCGGAGGCTGGAAACTTAGCGGCTGGCCGGTAGCGACGATTGTAGCTGGCAAGGTAGCTTGGGCTGAATAACACGTTATTGACCTAATAGCTTAAATGGCAGTAGTCAAGATGAACGTGCTAGAACATATAGAACGATTCAACACCTGAGGAGTGAATACGGATGCAAGCAAGATTATTGTTGGAAGACGGAACGTTGTTTACGGGTCTTTCGTTCGGCGCGGAAGCGCAAATGATGGGCGAGGTTGTTTTTAATACAGGTATTACGGGTTACCAAGAGGTATTGTCCGATCCTTCGTACTGCGGACAGATCGTTACGATGACGTATCCGCTCATCGGCAACTATGGCATTACTCGCGACGATTTCGAGTCAATTCGTCCTTTCATCCACGGTTTCGTCGTACGTCGCCATGAACCGGTGCCAAGCAACTGGCGCGCGCAATTTTCGCTTGGGCAACTGCTCAAGGAATACGACATTCCAGGCATTCACGACATCGACACACGGATGCTTACTCGCAAGCTGCGCCATTACGGCACAATGAAAGGCCTCATCACGACTGGCAACGAGCGCATTGAAGAGCTGGCTGAACGCCTGAATGTGTCGAAGCTGATGACAGATCAAGTGGCACGCACATCAACGAAAAATGTGTTCTCAAGCCCAGGTAACCGCGAGCGTATCGTTCTTGTTGACTTCGGCGCGAAGAGCGGCATTCTGCGCGAGCTGACGCAACGCGGCTGTGACGTAGTTGTTGTTCCGCACAACACGACGGCTGACGAGATTCGTCGCCTTGCTCCAGACGGCATTCAATTGTCGAACGGCCCTGGGGATCCGAAAGACGTTCCTTACGCGGTTAAAATGATCTCTGAGTTGCTAGGTGAATTCCCTATCTTCGGCATCTGCTTAGGACATCAATTGTTCGCACTAGCTTGCGGCGCCGATACAACGAAGCTGAAATTCGGCCATCGCGGCGGCAATCACCCGGTGAAAGAGCTTGCTACGAACCGTTGCTACATCACTTCGCAGAATCACGGCTACACTGTTCTTGAAGAGTCGATCCAAGGAACGCCGCTAGTTGTTACGCATATTAACAACAATGACCGGACAATCGAAGGCTTGAAGCATAACACCTTCCCTGCTTTCTCGGTGCAATACCATCCGGAAGCTGCGCCAGGTCCATTCGACTCCAGCTATCTATTCGATGAATTCCTGGAAATGATCCGTACGCACAAACAAACAAACCCACAAAAACGCCGTCAAGCTGTGTTATCGGAGACGTTGAAAGGAGAGCTTCAGTATGCCCAAAAATAATGAACTCAAAAAAATTCTCGTAATCGGCTCCGGCCCGATCGTCATCGGACAAGCGGCGGAATTCGATTACGCAGGTACTCAAGCTTGCCAAGCGCTTAAAGAAGAAGGCTATGAGGTTGTCCTTATTAACAGCAACCCGGCTACAATCATGACAGATACGAACATGGCAGACAAAGTATACATCGAACCGATTACGCTTGAGTTTGTATCCCAAATCATTCGTCAAGAGCGTCCCGACGGATTGCTGCCGACGCTGGGCGGACAGACGGGTCTTAACATGGCGGTCGAGCTGGCACGCGCGGGCGTTCTCGAACGCGAGAACGTGAAGCTGCTCGGAACACAGCTTACAGCAATTGAGAAAGCAGAAGATCGTGACTTGTTCCGTGACTTGATGCGCGAGCTGGAACAACCTGTACCAGACAGCGATATCGTTACAACGGTAGAGGATGCTGTTGCATTCGCTAACACGATAGGTTATCCAATTATCGTTCGTCCTGCCTACACGCTGGGCGGAACAGGCGGCGGCATCTGCGCGAACGAAGAAGAGCTGCGCGAGATCGTTGCATCGGGTATTCGTTACAGCCCGATCAGCCAGTGTCTGATCGAGAAATCGATTGCGGGCATGAAAGAAGTGGAATACGAAGTTATGCGCGACGCCAACGATAACTGTATCGTTGTGTGTAATATGGAGAACTTCGACCCGGTTGGCGTACACACAGGCGACAGCATCGTCGTAGCGCCAAGCCAAACATTGTCCGATCGAGAGTATCAAATGCTTCGCTCGGCATCGCTTAAGATCATTCGCGCTTTGAACATCGAAGGCGGCTGTAACGTACAGTTCGCGCTTGATCCGCAAAGCTACCAATATTATGTCATCGAAGTTAATCCGCGCGTAAGCCGTTCCTCGGCGCTTGCTTCCAAAGCGACAGGATACCCAATCGCGAAGATGGCTGCTAAGATCGCTGTAGGTTACACGCTTGATGAGCTTGTTAACCCGGTTACTGGTCAAACCTATGCTTGCTTCGAGCCAACGCTTGACTACATCGTATCGAAAATTCCGCGCTGGCCGTTCGACAAGTTCGTTAACGCGAACCGTAAGCTCGGCACGCAAATGAAAGCGACTGGCGAAGTTATGGCCATCGGCCGTACATTCGAGGAATCGATTCACAAAGCGGTTCGTTCGCTTGAGATCGGTGCACATCGCATCCACCTGAAGGAAGCTTCGTCGCTTGAGGAATCCGTACTCCGCACGCGCCTGGCGAAGCCGGACGACGAGCGTATGTTCCTCGTAGCGGAAGCGTTCCGCCGGGGCTATGCTCTGCAAGACATTCAAGATCTTACGAACATCGACTGGTGGTTCTTGGACAAAATCCAATCGATCGTCGCATTCGAGGATCGTATGCGCAGCGAATCGACGCTTTCGTACCAGACTTTGTATGAAGCGAAGCGCAAAGGCTTCACGGACCGTTCCATCGCTGAAATTCGCCGCGAAGGCTTCCCGAACGGCAGCCATACGACGGAAGAGGACGTTCGCGCATTCCGCCTGCAGCACAACCTTAAGCCTGTATACAAAATGGTAGATACGTGCGCGGCAGAATTCGAAGCTACAACACCGTACTACTACTCGACATATGAAGTAGAGAACGAAGTGACGGAAACGTCCAAGCAGAAGGTGCTTGTACTCGGCTCCGGTCCGATCCGTATCGGCCAAGGCATCGAGTTCGACTACTCGACGGTACATGCGGTATGGGCCATTCAGAAAGCGGGCTACGAAGCGGTCATTATCAACAACAATCCGGAAACTGTATCCACAGACTTCAGTACTTCCGATCGACTGTACTTCGAGCCTCTGTTCTTCGAGGACGTCATGAACGTCATCGAGCAAGAGAAGCCGATCGGCGTAATCGTTCAATTCGGCGGTCAGACTGCAATCAACCTTGCGGCTCCGCTGGTTAAAGCAGGAATTCGAATTCTGGGCTCCAGCCTGGAGAGCATCGATGCTGCGGAAGACCGTAAGAAATTCGAAGCGCTGCTTCGCAAGCTGGACATCGCTCAGCCTGACGGCAGCACGGTTACTTCGGTAGACGAAGCAGTCGTTACAGCACAGAAGCTCGGTTATCCGGTACTCGTTCGCCCGTCCTACGTTCTAGGCGGACGCGCTATGGAGATCGTATATTCTGATGAAGAGCTTCTCGGCTATATGGAAGTTGCGGTTAAGATCAATCCTGAACACCCGGTTCTAATCGACCGTTACATGCTGGGCAAAGAAGCCGAAGTTGACGCAATCTGCGACGGCGAGACGGTTCTGATCCCAGGCATTATGGAGCATGTAGAGCGCGCAGGCGTTCACTCCGGCGACTCGATCGCGGTATACCCGCCACAATCGTTGTCGGATGACATTAAACAGCAAATTATCGATATTACGATTAAGATTGCCAAAGAGTTTAAGGTCATCGGACTTGTAAATATCCAGTTCGTTATTCATCAAGATAAAGTGTATGTAATCGAAGTGAATCCGCGTTCGTCGCGTACGGTTCCGTTCCTAAGCAAAGTAACGAACCTGCCAATGGCTAACCTGGCAACAAAAGCAATCATGGGCACGAAGCTGGCTGATCTTGGTTACACGGACGGCCTGTGGCCTGAGGACGAATACGTATCGGTTAAAGTTCCGGTATTCTCCTTCGCGAAGCTTCGCCGCGTTGACCCGACACTGACACCAGAGATGAAGTCGACTGGCGAGGTTATGGGACGCGATGTGCAGTATGCGAAGGCGCTATTCAAAGGACTTATCGGCGCAGGTATGAAAATCCCTACTTCCGGGGCGATCATCGCTACGGTAGCGGACAAGGACAAGGAAGAAGCAACGGAATTGCTGCGCGGCTTCTACAATATCGGCTACAAAATCTACGCAACAGGCGGTACGGCAACAGCGCTTGAAGAAGCAGGTCTTGTTGTAACGCATGTGAACAAGCTGAGCGAAGGCTCGCCGAACATTCTTGATCTCATTCGCGAAGGCCATGCGCACTTCGTAGTCAACACGCTTACGAAAGGCAAGACACCTGAGCGCGATGGCTTCCGAATCCGCCGCGAAGCGGTAGAGAACGGCGTTGTCTGCATGACATCGCTCGATACGGTCCGCGCATTGCTTCGCATGCTTGAGACAATCAACTTCTCGTCGCATGCTATGCCGGTTCTGCAGAAGTAATTGCCTTAAACCAACTAGCCCTTAAGCTGGGCACATAAGCACGGCCAGCGTTAACGGATTTTTGACAGGCTGGGGAGGATGAGTGTTATCTTCCCCTAAGGCTTGCTTGATCCGTGCGTATGGCCGTTTATTATGCACATCTAAGCTCTAAGAATAGGAAGGATGATTACAATGAAGCTGACAAGAGAGCAGGCGGCTGGCCGCATTATGGTCGCGCTCGACTATCCCGAAGCTGCTGCTGCAGAGAAGCTGATCGCAGAGCTGCAAGGCATTCCTTGTTACATGAAGGTAGGCATGCAACTATTCTACGCCGCTGGGCCGTCCTTCGTAGAGAGCTTGAAGAAGCGCGGATATTACGTGTTCCTTGACGTGAAGATGCATGATATACCGAATACGGTCAAAGGCGGAGCGAACAGCGTAACGAAGCTTGGCGTAGATATGTTCAATGTCCACGCTGCTGGCGGCGGCGCGATGCTTGAGGCAGCACTGGAAGGCGTTGACGCGGCGCTTATAAGCGGCATGAAGAAGCCGACCGTTATTGCGGTTACTCAATTAACGAGCACGAACCAAGCCACATTGAACGAACAGATCGGCATAGCCGGAACGGTTGAGGAGGCTGTGCTTCGATACGCGAAGCTGACGAAGGCATCCGGTCTTGATGGCGTTGTCGCTTCCCCGTCCGAAGTGGAAGCGATTAAGGCCGCATGCGGCGCTTCGTTCAAGACAGTTACACCTGGTATTCGTCCTATAGGCGCCGAGGTGAACGATCAATCGCGCATTATGACGCCAAGCGAGGCGCTTCGTCAAGGTACTGACTATATGGTCATCGGACGCCCGATTACAGCAGCGCCGTCACCGCGCGCTGCGCTTGAATCCATCATTGAGGAGCTGGTAGCTTATGAGTAAAGTAACTTTAACGGAATTGCCGCTGACGATCGCAAAGAGCTTGCTTGCCATAGAGGCGGTGGCACTTCGTCCGAACGATCCTTTCACATGGACTTCTGGCATCAAGTCGCCGATCTATTGCGACAATCGTCTCACAATGAGTTATCCTGAGATTCGCGATCTGATCGCAGAAGGCTTCGCAACGCTTATACGAGAGCTATATCCGGACACCGAGGTAATTGCTGGTACGTCGACTGCTGGCATTCCGCATGCGGCATGGGTAGCGCAAAAGCTGAACCTGCCGATGGCTTACATTCGCGATAAAGCGAAAGGTCACGGTAAGCAAAATCAAATCGAAGGCCGTATCGCGCCTGGTCAAAAAGTTGTCGTTATCGAGGATCTTATATCCACAGGCGGAAGCTCGCTGAAAGCAGCGCTTGCTGTTCGTGAAGCAGGGGCTGAAGTACAGTCTGTGCTTGCTATATTTACTTACCAATTCGAATCGGCCGTACAAGCCTTCGAAGCGGAAAGTGTGCCGCTTCAAACGTTGTCTAACTACAGCGCGCTTATTCAAGCAGCTGTTGAAGTCGGCAAAGTGGACGAGACCGATGTTGATGCGCTGCAAGCGTGGCGCAATGATCCGCATTCGTTCGGTAAGTGACAATATGCTTTGAAATACAAGTATGAACACGCCGCTAGCCGGCGTGTTTTTTTTGGAGCGAAATAACGATTATTAGTGTGCATAGAGATAAATTCCAATAATTTTTTGTGTTTTTTTTTGTCGAAGCCCTCTTGAAACCAGCGGGTCTCCCCGATAAATAAGGGAGTAGGTTCATTTTGAATGAGAGAAGGGGCGGGAATAATAATGAGATTTACTGTACTCGCGAGGCTTGCGTTACTTGCAGCTGTGCCTCTTGTGCTTTATGTGTTCACGAGCATCTTTTTACTTGACCAGCAAAAAAAGAATTTTGAAGAAATGAAGCTTGAGATTTATGATACGGCAAGCCATGTGGACAGACTGATTCTAAACGCAGATAGAGATATGTATCAAGCGTATACGGCTTACTTGCGATTGGAATCGGGATCGCTTGACGATGCGGGCAAAAAAACGGCGAGCGAGGACATTTCCGGAAATCTGAAGCAAGCGAGCGATCGATTGACGGAAGCGAAGCTGAAGCTGGCAGATACAGGCGTAGGAAGTTATACATACGGGGACAGCGGCCGTTCGGTCGACGAATTGTCCAAGGAACTCGCGGTCAACTTCGGCGCATGGTCCAAGCTGGTGACGGAATCGGCTGCGAATAATGTCTACCAAATTCACAATGAAGAGGTCGATAACGGATTCCTTGCGAGTCGCACGGGCATTGATGAGATCGGACAAAACGTTGAGAAATATGCGGAAATCAACATTGCCGAAATGGATGAAGAACTGGGCAGCAGCTTGCTTTCGACCTTCATCGGGATCATTGTTGTTACGATCATATCGATCATTATGGTCTTCATTACCGTTCGGAAGATTATGAGAACGGTTAACAACGTCGTATCGAAGACGAGAAGAGTTACGGAATTTGACTTGACAGTAAAAGCAGACGCGAAGTACAGCAAGGATGAGCTGGGCGATATTAATCAATCCGTTGATCAAATGATAGGCATGCTGCAGCGGCTTATTGGAGGTATTGTCGATCACGCGAAAGAAGTGACCGAATCTTCGGCGCATCTTACATCAGCGTCCAAAGAATCAGAGGATGCAGCGAATCATGTTGCTCTTAACATTCAAGAGGTAGCGAACGGTTCGGAGATGCAAGCCCGCGGTTCCGAAGAAACGTCGAAGGCAATCGAGGAAATGACGATCGGCATTCAGCGAATTGCCGAGAATACGGCATCGCTTGCGGAGCATTCGACGTCGACTTCCCAACAGGTTGATCAAAGCAAAAATGCGCTTGAACGCTTAATTGAACAGATGGAATCGATCAAATCGGCGATCGAGAATTTGTCTGGAACGATCGTTTCGTTAGAAAATCGTTCGAAGCAAATCGGCGCCATTGCCGAGAACATTACGTCGTTCTCCAACCAAACGAATATTCTGTCGCTGAATGCTTCTATTGAAGCCGCGCGTGCGGGCGAGCATGGCAAAGGGTTCGCGGTTGTCGCCTCGGAAATTCGCAAGCTGGCAGCAAGCTCGCTGGAATCGGCAGACGGTATTCATCAGCTCGTAACCGTCACTCGCGCGGAGATCGACGGCGCATCGACGTACATGTCCCAAACGAAGGAAAGCTTCGGCGCCGGCGCCGAACGGGTAACAGACATTCGCCAAAGCCTGGAGGTTATCGTGGATGCCATTAGTCAGATGACGGAGCAGCTGCACGAGAACTCTGCGATCACGGAACAAATGTCGGCTAGCTCCCAGCAGGTGAACGCCTCGATGGAGCAGGCGGCAGCTACCGCTTCCATGAACATGACCAAAACCGAGCAAGTGGCGGCAGCCACGGAGGAACAGCTGGCTTTGGTCGAGAATATTGCGTCTACCGCCGAGCAACTATCTGGACTTGTGACTATTTTGAACAACGGCGTAAGCAAATTCAAGCTGTAGTAATGGAAGGAAGAGGTGTTACTGGCGAGCAGCACATGCCGCCGGATACAGCTCTTTTTTTCATTAAACAGCAATATAAAAACTTACCCGAAAAAAGTCGTAACTTTTTGAGCACGTCCTACGTCTATCATGTAAGATGAGAATTATGAAAGTATTGCCAGTCATTTTTCATGGTTTTTATGCAGGAGGTTTAGACTTACGAGGGGGAGGTATGAGTAGCGCAAATGGCAATTTCTAAGGAAGCAGAACAAGATGTAGAGCAGCAGTCCGCACCAAGCGACGAACCAAGGAAACTGCTGTCCGTTAACCAGGTGGAACGTGAGTTTCTAGTTGGTGGATCGCCGCTACGCGTATTGAAGGGTATCAACATGGAGCTCAAGGAACGTGAGCTTGTCATGCTTAGGGGCCGTTCCGGCTCCGGCAAAACGACGCTATTGAACAGTCTTGGCGGTCTCGACACGCCGAGCTCGGGTGAGATATGGTTTAACGGCATGCCGTTCCATCGCATGAGCGACAATGAAAGGACGATCGTGCGGCGTAAGCATATGGGATTTATATTCCAAGCATTCGCTCTTATGCCCCTTTTGTCGGCTTGGGAGAACGTCGAATTATCGCTTCGGATGGCCGGAACGCCACGCGCGGAGTGGAAGGAACGCGTAGCCCAGTGCCTGGAGCTGGTCGGGCTTGAGAAGCGCATGCATCATAGGCCTTTCGAGCTGTCAGGCGGCGAGCAGCAGCGTGTAGCCATCGCGAAGGCGATTGCCCACAAGCCGATGCTTCTGCTGGCGGATGAGCCGACGGCTGAGCTGGATTCCGGAATGTCTGCCCAAATTATGGCCGTCTTTCAAAACATTATTTCCACTGAACATGTCACAATATGCATGACTACTCACGATCCTACGATTTTGGAGGTTGCCGACCATGTCTACGAAATGGTTGACGGTAAGTTTATTTAAGCGGTCCGTCATTGCTTTAATGAGTGTTTCTCTTGTTTTTGCGAGCGGGTGCTCGCTGCTGCCGAAGGAGCCGGAAGAAGAGGTGCTCCCGGAAATCGCGCCGCCTCAAATTTCCAAGAAGCCGGAGTACGAAGTAACGACGGCGACGTTGGAAACGAAGGTGCAGGTGATCGGCAAGCTGATTTCTTTGAAGGAAGAGACCTTATTTTTTACATTGGATGGTAAAAACCTGAAAGAGCTGTATATCGAAGCTGGAGCTAAGGTCGAGGCTGGGCAAGTCATTGGCGAGCTTGACGTTGATGATCTGACGAAGGCGCTTCGGCTGGAGCGCTTAAGCTTCAAGAAGGAAGAAATCGCAATGAAGGAACTGCTCCGTACGCGCGACGAGATGGATCCGACCGACTTCGAAGAGCGTCAGATTGCTTTCGAGGAGAAGAGACAGAAGCTCGTCGATATGGAAGAGGAGATCGCCAAAGCGACGCTCGTTGCTCCATTCAGCGGAACGATTGTGACCTTGAACGTTCAGAAGGGCGATCTGATTAAGGCGTATGCGCCTATTGCAATCGTAGCGGATACGGCGCTAATGACGCCGGCAGCGAAGCTGTCTAAGACGGAACTGGAGAAAGTAGCGCCGGGCATGGAAGCGGTCGTCAACATGAACAGTGTCGGCACTTTCAAAGGTAAAATAAAGTCTCTTCCAGTCAAGGCCGAAGAAAATAACAACGGCGGCGGTCAACCAGGCGAGACGAAACCTGAGCGTCCGGAAGATTTTATGATCGTGAGCCTAGCTGATCTACCTAAAGGGCTTAATCGCGGCGCGCCGCTGTCGATCAGCATTATTACGAATCGTACGGAAAACGCGATCGTAATTCCTCCTTCCGCCCTTCGTTCAATCGGCTCGCGCACCTATGTGCAGGTTGTCGACGCTGAAGGAAAGCGTGAAGTGGACGTCGAGGTTGGACAGCAGACGGCTACGCAGATCGAGATTCTGCAAGGCTTAACGCCGGGGCAGAAAGTTGTAGGTCGATAGCTGATGGGGATTCCGTTGTTTCGTTTTTTGTTCCGCAAAATGTGGAACACGCGCTGGCTTACGTTAAGCACGCTGGCGGGACTGACTTTGGCGGTCGCGTTTGCGACCAGTATACCGATGTACGCGGACGGCGCGCTTAAGCGGGTCGTTGCCGATTCGCTGCAGGAGAAGAGCTCTGGCCTTCCTGCCGGATCGCTGCTCATGCGGTATCAATCTCCCTCAGGCGGAAAAACGGATTTAGCGGCGTTATCGGAGCTGAAACGTTATATTACCGAGGATGTGCCGAAGGAGATTGGATTTCCGTTCGGCACGTACGTAAAAGGTTATTCGATTCGAAGCGGCGACGTCGTACCCGAGGATCCCACGAAGGTGGATGCGGGACGCAATCGCCAGCTTACGCTCATGACGATGTCCGAGCTGGAGTCGAAGACCGAGCTGACGCAGGGCAGATGGTTCACGAACAGCGAGGGCGACGGCGAGATTCTTGAGGCCGTCATGCTCGAGGAAGCGATGTATCGCAATGATGTACATATCGGAGATGTATTCGAATATCCGGTATACGGCGGTCTAGATCTGACGCTGCGGGTGAAGATCGTAGGGGCGGTAAAGCCGCTGCTCGATACAGACCCTTACTGGTATCAAGGCTTGGAGGGTTTGCTGAATACGTTCCAAATCAGCGAGCAGGCTTTCACGAAGACGCTGCTTGAGAAGCATGGCATTCCGCTTCATAATGCAAGCTGGTATTATGCATTCGATCTTTCAGAGATTCAGACGAGTCAGCTGTCGCCGCTTGGTCGGACGCTGGATCGTTTGAATATAGAGCTGTATCAACGATTGAAGGATACAAGGGTCGATATATCCTTTGCTTCTACGCTGACTGAGTTCAAGAAACAGAGCTTGCAGCTTCAGACTTTGCTGTTCACGCTCGCAGCGCCAATGCTTGCGATGGTCTTTTTCTTCATCGCGATGAATGCTCGACAGTCGCTTGATAAGCAACGAAGCGACATTGCGGTGCTTCGCAGCCGGGGAGCGGGAACGAGGCAGATTATATGGATCTATTTGCTTGAAGGACTTATTCTCGGCGGTCTCTCGCTTGCAGCCGGTCCATTCATTGGCTGGTTCATGGCGAAGAGCATCGGCTCGGCGAACGGATTCCTGTCCTTCGTCAGCCGTAAGTCGATTCCGGTCGGCTTCTCGACAGAAGCCATTATCGCCGGCGCGGCAGCTGTGCTCATTGCGATCCTGGCGACCGTTATACCTGCAGTCATTTATGCCCGCGCCTCGATCGTCAACTACAAGCAGCAGCTTGCACGCTCCGATCGTCAGCCGGGATGGCAGCGATGGTTCCTTGATGTACTTCTGCTTGGTCTAGCCGGTTACGGCTGGTATCTGTTCAATGAACGTCAAATGCTGACGTTCCAGACGGGTATGACGACGGATCAGCTTAACGTTCAGCCTTTCCTGTTCTTCGTGCCGGCATTAGCCATATTCGCGCTGGGACTGTTCTGCTTGCGGCTGTTTCCTTGGCTGCTTAAGCTGTTCAACTGGCTCGGACGGAAGTTCCTGCCCGTTCCGATTTATTTGACGCTGACACAGCTGTCCCGCTCATCCAAAGGTTATTATCCGCTTATGATTCTACTCGTTCTTACGCTGGGGCTTGGCGTATATAATGCCTCGGCAGCCAGAACGATTGATCTCAATTCCACAGAGCGTACGCTTTATAAGTACGGTTCGGATGTCATTATCCAAAGCGTATGGGAAGGTACGACCGAAATTACGACGTCGGGAGGAAATAACGGCGGCGGTAATGGCGGCGGAGGCAATGGTGGTGGAAACGGCGGAGGCGGAGGCGGCGGTCAAACGACACCGACTCGCACGCTGTACAGCGAACCGCCGTTCGAGCTGTTCCGCAAGCTGGAAGGCGTAGAAGCTGCCGCCAGGGTCATGCAGACCAAAGGCAATATCGTTATTTCGGGCAAATCCATTGGGCAAGGCACTGTAATGGGCATTGACAACGTTGATTTCTCGAAAGTGGCTTGGTTCCGCGATGACTTGTTCCCGGCGCATCCGTTCGAATACTTGAACAACTTAGGCAAATACGAGTATGGCGCGCTTATCCCATCGGGAGTAGCGGAGCAATATCAGCTCAAGCTCGGCGACATCGTATCCGTTGGCTTTACGGACGGCATGCTGGAATTTACAGTAGCGGGAATTATTCCGTATTGGCCTACGCAATATCCGGACAAATCGCCTTTCGTAATCGCCAATCTGGATTATATTTACGATCAATTGCCGCTCATACCTTATGAGGTATGGCTGAAGATGAAGCCGGACGCGAAGGTTGCGCCTATCATTGAGTCGCTTCAGAAGGCAGGCGTTGAACTCGCATCGGTCAAGGATGTGCGCACAGAGCTCATCTCTCAATCGAAGCTTCCTACCAGAGGCGGCGTGTTCGGGATATTAAGCTTAGGTTTCCTGGTCTCCGTCATCATTACGCTTGCCGGTTACGTCTTATATTGGTTCTTCAACCTATCAGGGCGCGCCGTTCAATTCGGCGTACTTAGGGCAATGGGGCTGTCGCGCAAGCAATTGACGGGTATGCTGCTGCTGGAGCAAATCTTTACGGCAGGTCTAGCGATTGGGCTAGGCGTTCTCATAGGCAAGTCGGTCAGCTTGCTCTTCCTGCCTTTCCTGCAAACAACCGAGAACGTCGCAGAAACCGTTCCGCCGTTCCGGGTTGTTTTCAACTCGGACGATACGAACCAGCTCTATTTTGTCGTCGGATTCATGATGTTGATCGGCGCTATGCTGCTGTTCCTCCATATCCGCAGACTGAGGGTTCATCAAGCGGTCAAAATGGGAGAGGAGCGTTAAGCGATGATCGATTGCGAAGGACTAGTCAAAATTTACAAAACGGACGATCTCGAGGTCGTCGCGCTTCAAGGTTTGAACCTAAAGGTGGAAGACGGAGAGCTGATGGCGATCATCGGCAACAGCGGCAGCGGCAAATCAACGCTGCTGAACATATTGGGCGGTCTCGACCGCCCCTCCGCCGGCCAGGTGAAGGTAGGTCCATGGGATCTGCTTAAGATTACGGAAGAAGAAACCGTGCAATACAAGCGTGAGACGGTCGGCTTCATTTGGCAAAATAATGCCCGCAATCTGCTGCCCTACTTATCCGCGCTTGAAAATGTTGAAATGCCGATGATGCTTTCGGGCAAGGTTGATCGCGCCTACGCGAAGCAGTTGCTTGATTGGGTAGGTCTCAAGGAGCGTATGCATAACAAGCTGCATCAGCTATCAGGGGGCGAGCAGCAACGCGTTGCGATTGCGATCTCGTTGTCGAACCGTCCGAAGCTGCTGCTTGCCGATGAGCCGACAGGCTCGGTAGACACGGCAACCTCGGATATGATTATGGGCATATTCCGGCGGCTCAATCGAGAGATTGGCATTACGGTTGTCATCGTAACGCATGACTTGACGTTAGCCGGCAAGGTGGACCGTGTCGTTGCGATCCGTGACGGACTTACGAGTACCGAATTCATTAAGCGCAATCCAAACATTACTCTAGGTGGAGGTGAAGCAGAGCTTCCGGCAGCAAGCGGGCTGCAGACGGTACATGAAGCGTATGTCGTTGTAGACCGTGTCGGACGTTTGCAAGTGCCAAAAGAATATTTGACGGCGCTCAACATTAAAGACAAAGCAACGATGGAGTTTGACGGAGAGCGGATTATTATTACTCCGCCTAAATCATTGGGGGGTTAAATCGGATGAATAAGATTGCAAAATTGCCTTTGCGCAAAGTGGTTGGAGTTAGTATGTCGCTTGTAATGCTCGGCGGCGTCTTGGTGGGATGCAGCGGCTCCTCGGATAAGTCTGCGGAGAAATCAGTGCTGCGAGTTGGAGTTATGTACGGCGGCTCGGACAACGAGCCCTACATGCGCCAGCAATATACGGATATGTTCGAAATGATGAATCCGAACGTAACCTTCGAGATCGTAGGCGCGATCAACTATGATGATCAACGTTTTGAAACACAGGATTCCTCGAAGCCTGTCACGGAACAACCGGATACGTACGAGAAAGTGAAAGAGCTGCTTACCGGCCAGAATCCGGTTGACGTTATGATCTTCGACTACAACTTCCTTCGTCGTTTGACGCAGGATAACCTGCTTCAGCAGCTTGATCCGCTCATTCAACAGGACAAATTCGATCTGACGGATTATGTTCCGACTGTAATTGACGGCATTAAAGATGCTGGCGACAGCAATATTTACGCACTGACGCCAACATTCAGCTCTTCTGCACTTTTCTATAATAAAAAGCTGTTCTCAGATGCGGGCGTAACGCCTCCTACCGACAAAATGCAATGGTCTGAAATCTTGTCCCTTGCTCGCCAAGTAACGAAAGGCGAAGGTGAAGACCGCAATTTCGGCTTCTCGTTCAATCGTTGGTCGAATGACGGCTTCAGCGACACGCAAACGTACGCTTCTGCGCTTCAATTGAAGATGTGGGACGATAAAGCAGAAAAAATGCTTGTAAACAGCGATCAATGGGCGGACGTATGGCAGACTGTATCCGATCTTTACAAAGAGAAGATCGTTCCAACGCAAGAATTTATTCAACAAATGAATGAAAAAGTTAGTGCAGAAGGCGGCAACGATCCATTCTATGGCGATCTGTTCATCAAAGGCAGAGTCGCAATGACGATTGGCGATTACAATTATATTAACGAACTGAAGAGAGCTACAGACAACGCTACGAAGATCAAAGACTTTACGCCAGTAGATTGGGATGTTGTAACAGTCCCTACGTTCCCTGGAAATCCTGATGTTGGCGGCAACATCTACCTAAGCTCGCTTATGGGTATTAACGCGAAAGCTCAAAACCCTGACGGAGCATGGGATTTCATTAAGTTCACGAATGGCAAGGAATGGGCAAAGCTGAAGTCGAGAAGCTTGTACGAAATGGTTGCGCGCAAAGAGTTCTTGGCGCCAATCGGCGGTTTGCAGTACAATATGGACGCGTTCACGACGCTTAAACCGCTTCCTCCAGTAAGCTCCGACCAGGAGAAGATTTACCGAGAGAAACCAGGTATCTGGGAAGCACAGTCGCCTGGATACGAATTGTTCCAACAAGTGCTTACCGAAGAGAAGACGGTTAAGGAAGCGCTCGCCGAGTGGGAGACGCGAGGCAACGCTACACTTGAGAAGCTGAAGACCGATCCTACAGGCGGCATGGGAGACGGCGGCGGCGGTATCGTTCGGCCCATGGGTTAAACAATAATAGAAAAGTAGAGAAGCCTGCATCCGACTTTGCGTCGCGTGCAGGCTTCTCTTTATGTTATTTTAAGCTCGAAGGCTCTTACTTGTTGCCATATTCCTTTTTCCGATTGCTGAAGCAAGATCAGCTTCTCGATCATGGAGGTTAGGTTCACCTTGTTCATTCGCCAATTGCCGTATAAATCGTACAGCTCATCGGCTGTTAGTTGCTGGGCTAGAGTCAAGTGAGGCGTGTAGACGTAACGCTGCGCTTCCAACGCTAGCGGACCGGTGCAAACCTGTTGATGCAGATGAACCATCGGAGCAGCGTCTTCCAGCGCCATATACAGTACATGACTGACGGGGAAGAAGGAGGATACCCGATTGAACGCGATTGCGAACGGGGATAGAGCCGCTGCTACGGCCTCCAGATGCGCGATCGCTGCAGCGAGCTTCTCTTCACTCCATGGCTCAGCCTCCCGAACCGTCAGATGGGCGGGGATGAGCGAATAGTGGGGATCATGCCTAATTCGTAATCGATCGGCAGCTTCCTGTACCTTTTTATCGGGATAAACCGCAATGCCATATTTCATGTCCACCAGCCTCCTGAATAAAGCTTATGATTCAAGTATACCCGAATGCATGAAAAGATAAGAATTTCCGATTTTGGGGTATTCTATGGCTACAAGCACGTTTGAGGAAGAAAAACGCAAGGAATAGCGAGCGGCAGGGAGGACTCATGATGAGGTGGGTATACTGGGTGAGATTGTACGAGACCAAATTCCAAGCGGGATGCCTCGTAAGGAGGATGGAGAACGATTGGTGGGTATACGGCTACGAATGTCCGCGTGAGGTCGAGGTATTCAAATCGCGCAAGGGACGGTACGGAGTACGGTTCTTGCCATAATACGGGAGGGGCTAAAAAGAAATCTGAAGAAAATTAGAATAATTTGCTTGACTTGAAATATGCATATATAGTATATTAATTGATGTCGCCATTTCAAAAAAAGCTTTTATTCAAATGGAATTACGTCGCGGGGTGGAGCAGCCCGGTAGCTCGTCGGGCTCATAACCCGAAGGCCGCAGGTTCAAATCCTGCCCCCGCAACCAACCTTTCGATCTCAACGTCAACCGGCGTTTTTCGAGGGCCCTTAGCTCAGTTGGTTAGAGCGGTCGGCTCATAACCGATTGGTCGGGGGTTCGAGTCCCTCAGGGCCCACCATTTGCAAGCTTTTTTACACACATGCCGGGGTGGCGGAACTGGCAGACGCACAGGACTTAAAATCCTGCGGTGGGTGACCACCGTACGGGTTCGATTCCCGTCCTCGGCATCCTTTCAAATCCTTGATATCTCAAGGTTTTTCATGAACTACATATGTGTAGTTAAATGATAATCCTGTGTGCTAAATATAGCTGCACAGGATTCACGTATAATACAGTAAACCTTCTTTGTAGCATCTGATTAAAATCAGATTACAATAGGAGGTTTTTTTGTTGTCTATGCGACTCACAAAAGTTACGAAGAAAGCGCCAGCTACAATGGAAGAAGCTTTAACACAGTTTATCAATTGGAAGAAAGCGAACAATTTGAGTGAACAAACAATTCTTGATTACACTACGCACGTAAACCTTCTCTTTAAACGTTATCCAAATGCCGCGCAGTCATATGAACTGCTTGAAAAATCAGTTTTTGAACACTTAGGGCAAGAAAATATTAAGCCAGCAACGTACAATAATCGTCTTGTCTATTTGCGTAGTTTCTTCATGTGGTGTGTCGAGCAAGGTGTCTTATCTGATAATCCATTAGAAGGATTTAAAAAGCGAAAAGATGAGGGTAGAATAGTTCAAATTGATGAAAGTGTTCTTTCAGATCTACTTCAATTACCCAACCAAAGCACATATGCAGGTTTGCGCGACTATGCACTTCTACTTGTTTTCTTAGACAGTGGTATAAGACCGAAAGAAGCTTTTAGCCTGATGGAGTCTGATTACAATAATCGTGCGTATGAACTAGTAGTAGATGCAGACAAAGCTAAAACAAGAACATCACGAACCCTTCATATTATGCCTCAAACAGCAAAGGCAATAGATGAACTACTGTCAGTTCGACCTATAGAGTGGAAGGAAAGAGCGCCTATCTTTTGTACTAATGAGGGCAAACCACTAAATAGGCATACATGGGGTGATCGCATTGAAATGTATTGTAAGAAGCTTGGAACTCGTTTCCATCCTTATGCACTACGTCATGCATTTTCAATTATGTTTTTGCGAGGCAAGGGTAATGCGTTTGCGCTACAAATGATGCTAGGTCATATAGATATGACAATGACTAAACGATATGTCAGATTAACGAATAGTGATGTAAAAGAACAGCATACAATGGCTTCTCCAGTTAATAGAATCTTACCTCAAAATAAACGACTTAGAAATATCAGTAAGAAATGAGAAAGAGAAGTATGGAAATTAGAGCTTATAAAGCCATGGTGGATGAGAAAACCAACTTTAGACAGATTAGCATTGCAGGATTACATTGTAAGCTACATAAGAGCATGAGGAACTACAGACACCAGACGCAGAGTCTAGAGGAAGGAAATAGACCGCTTACGAGCTGTTAAGAATGCCGTACTATTGCAATTTCCTGAATATGATTGCTTATATGAGTATAATCATGATTTTAACGCTTTAGCCGCTAAATTTGGGCTTCTGAGAAGACTATATAAGGCATACGTATTCATGTAAGTGGGAAATGACTATTAGACAGTTGTAACGCCGCTAATGGCGTTAGTGAGCGCGTAGGATCGGGATTAGAGGAGCTATCTAGGATCAATACGCTTATATGTCTTCCTGATAATGCAGACGAGGCAGGGGACAGGATTGATTTGCGATTGTTTAGCCGCTCAAAAGAAAAGAGCCTGTATTATTAGGCTCTTTTACTTTACTTTTCTCTAAAGTTAAGCAGTAGATCAAGGATGTTATTAACTGTTTGCAGTTCCGAAAGTGGCAGATTGTTAACTTTGTTTATGATTGAATCTACAGTATCAGCTTCTTTTGTCTTCCTTTTTGATTGAGCATTTGCGAATAGTTCCTCTAACGTTATGCCTAGTGCATCAGTTATTCTAATTAAACTTTCAATTGTGGGCGATTTTTCAGCGCGTTCAACATCAGAAATATACGATGTAGAAAATGAAGCGCGGTGAGCTAATTCTTCTTGTGTGATACCTTTACGTTTACGAAATATGCGAATACGTTCACCAATTACTTTCCCGATTACATCACTCATAACTACCCCTCCTAACAATTTCACGTTATCGGAGCAGAACAAGTTATCCAATCGTCTAAAGTATAATATTTTCTATTTATATAGCCTATAGACTATATTTTTGTTACAATACTTTTGTCATCATCAAACTGGGGGGATATGGATGAACTTTAAGTTATTGTTTGTAATTATCTTGTTAATGGTGTTCTTAGTTGGGTGTTCGTCAAATGATAGTAGTTCAGATGAAGTACTTGAAAAAACTAAGTATCTTTTCCAAGAAAATGTCTCTGAACCTGCAGATTTAATATCACTACATAATACAAAAGTGATAAAAGTTGAATCCACAAAGAATTACATACGTTACCAAGTGACAGGCAGGGCCAATTATGTTTGGGGCGAATCAGATTTTGATGTAATAGTACAGAAGGATTTATACAAAGATAAAGATGAAAAAAAGTGGTTTATGCCTGATTGTAATGTATGTATACCTAGAAAACAGATTGCTGATAACGACGAAGAAGCGAATGCAAGGGCAATTGATTTAGTATTTGAAGCAAGTAAACATTTGAAATGATATAGCAATTAGAAAGCGCAAAATACTATTAGCGGTTTGCCTAACAAGGTGAGCTGCTTTTTTTGTTCTACGGCTTATATAAAAAAATCTCCTATGTGAGGAGTTTTGGATAGAGATTCTTAAATATAAGTATGAGCTTCACGATACCGCATAACTTTGCCTAATCGAAGAAGTTAAGTATTATACCAAACAAAAAAGGAGAAAAGAAAATGGAAGAAATCGTTACAGCAAAGGTAGTTTGCGACAAGCTAAGTATATCCAAGCGTACCCTTTGCAAGTGGAAGAATGAAGGCTTACCGTCAATCAAATTGTCTTACAACATCGTCAGATATGATCTTATATCTGTTATGGAATGGGTAAAGGAAAGGAATAAGGAACAAAAAGGAGCAGAGACAGAGAATTAAACCAGAGGTCGAAATTTGTACCAAGTCGCTACATAAGCGTAAAAATATATTATAAATTGTCCCTGAATGGTACAGCGATTGGTCAAATTTTGTATCAAATCGGTACACTGACTAGTCAAAACTTGTACCGAAATCGGACAGATTTTGGGGTGCTTTAACAAATAGATTTATAACATAAATACATATAACAATATTATATCTTTGCTTAGGCACAAGAATTAGGAGTGAGTGTAACAACTATGAGTTTTATAAAAATTTATAATTATTTACTTGATAATGAAGCTAATCAAAAAGTAGAACAGATATACCTATATGCTATGCTCAAGGCAGATTATTCAATCTTTAATGGCTATACATCAACAACAATAACAATCCTTGCCCAAGGAAATGTATTATCTACTACTAATACCAAAAGAAAGGTGAAACTAATAAAAGAGCTATTAGAACAATTGCAAGAAAGGAAAATCATACAGATAGATTATGAAGGCGAATTAGGAGCAAATACACCAATAATAATTAGGTTTCCTGATCTTGGAGGTCATGAGCAAATAACACCTGATATGTACTCACTGGCATCTTGCCCCGCCGAATTTTTCGTATTGGTCACAATCAAGAGATTTACCGGAGAGCCGTTCAACGGCTTTGAGAAAGCCAAAGATAGATGGTCAGATATACTTGGCTACGGTTCAAAGAACACAGGAAACAAAATTATTAACAAGTTGGTTGAAGATAAAAAAATATACTGTGTTGAAGGAGAGAGGTACAGAGACAACAACGGATTGATTAAGCAACATTCTACCAAATGGTTTCTCAATAAACATAATCAAATAATGATTAGTGACGAAAAGAACGAAGAACTTATTTCTGTCGCCGCTGAGAATGAAGAAATAAAAGATATTTCCGCGACTAGTAATGCTAAAGACAAAATAACACAGAAAGAAAAGCCTAAAAAGCATAATCCTTCAGTTACAAATGCAAAATCAATTGAATGGGGGAATTGGAACAACCTTAACCTTAGTGCATTCATTAAGGATGCTGACATTGAGTTATATGTTCTACAAATGCACATTGAAGAATTTATATCAATTGCTAACCAGAAGCTAAACAGTATTCCTGATAAAGCCAGATTCAATATTATGAATAAAATTAAGAAGTCATTGATCCAGAAGGAACGAAAAGAAAATAAGAATGCCGTTGTTATCAATGGTGAAGCTGTTTCCGTTGATAAAAGTAATATCGAGAGTTATAGGCAGTATCTGATAGATAACCTTAATTCTGGTTGTGATGGAGTTGAAGTGTTAATTTTTAACTACGGGGAAAACAAGAAAACAACGATTAGCCTAAAAAGAATGGCTGTTAGCGTTGGTTTCGAGTTTATGCTTTCAAATGAAGTCATTGACTTCACAGTAGCTAGCTACATCAATGTCATAAAGGCAGACAAAGAATTTGATTCCTTGATATTTAACGATACCAAAGGAAGCATTCGAAACCGATTTCATATTGCTTGCTAATCGATTCGTCCCGATACATTTACTGTTAGTTGCTGATGTAGTAAGAATTTGAGAAGTTTTGTCGTCCTCATGATTGTAAATGACGGACGGCGAATGTGGATTAGAATATGATTATTTTACGCTTTATTGTGATAAAGAATTATTTAATGTTGCGCTGATACTAAAATAAAAAAGGTGAAAAAAATGAATGAAATTTGGAGAGAAGTAGTTGGTTATCAGGGATACTATGAAGTATCAAATCTAGGGGATGTTAGAAGTTTAGACAGGATTGTTTATAAAGAACAAAATGGAAAGGTTGTGGGAACGCCAGTAAAGGGAAGAATGTTAAAGACAGGTATATGTAATAGAGGATATTCAAGGTTACGACTAAGCAAAGATGGGAAGTCAACTACATACCGAGTTCATAGGCTTGTGGCTGCCGCCTTTATCGATAATCCTGATAATAAATCAGAAGTTAATCATATAGATGGCAATAAGCTCAATAACGCGATCTGGAATCTTGAATACTGCACAAAAATGGAAAATGTTCAACATGCTTGGGAAATTGGATTGGTGAATACTTGCACAATAAAAATTAGCTATGATGATTTGTTGTTTATATTAGGACATTATGAGTTCGGGAGTAGAGAATACGGGACTTGTGCATTGGCAAGGAAATTTGGTGTAAACCCTACTACCATTTGGGGTATTGTTAATGGCAAAAGAGATGTGAACCATTATGTAAGTTAAATTGCAGAGACAGGATTATAATTTCCTGTCTTTTTTCTTATCTTGTCGACTCCAGAAATACCACTAGTAGTACTATTAGTAGCATATTTTTCTCAATTGAAAGAAGATTAAGTAGTAGGAACAAAACTAATTACATTTAAACGTCTTGAAAGAACTTCAACCTTTCAAGTACATTTTCTATTCAATAGCTTTTTCTAGTGAGAGTCCCTTTGCCAGGCTCTCACATACGTAGGGTTACCTTACGATTTTGGGTTCAACAAATTCTCTATTCTTCCTCCGAATGAAGGGGAGATCCAGTCCCTTTTACGTTTTATATTAATAACCCCGAAAGGAATTAATGATATGGATAATTATAAAATTGCTTATGGTACAGAAAGAATAAAGCCAATATTGAGTAGTAAAGACCTAGATAAACTTATTGCTGAGTCACTAAAAGAAGAGCCATCTAAGCTTGCTAAAACGGTTTCTGAGCCACAGAATAAGCCAAAGCATAAGCCGGCTAGAGAGCCAGTTACAACGCCAATTAATAAGCTTACAGACGCTTTCAAACACTTGAAAACAAAAACAATTAAAACAACAACTCAGGATGCATCAGAAGCTTTCGCTCACTTGAGACCAAAGGTCAATAAATTAATAGAAACCGAACCATTCGCCCATATACGAGGAGGTAAATAAGTCAATGGAGAAAGTGAAGGTATTAAGTAGCTACATCATGGAGGGCTATACGCTGTTCAAAGTGAAGCCATTAGGATTAATTGAGTATGGCATTAAGAAGGATATATATTGTTTTGATTATGCTTCTTTGGCTGATCAATGGGGAATTAGTATGGAAGTACTTGATAAGGTTGCTTCGTATGACATAACATTTAGTGATTCTATGTATGTATCATTTAATGAAACGGAGTCAGGGTTAGTTAGAACATATATGATGAATGCCAACGCAACTCCAAATTTATTAAGAAAATTGAAGGATTCAACTTTTAAACCTAATAGGGATATTATTAGAGAATTTGCTGTAATAGCAATGCTAGTTGATAAAGCAAGGGGGTATAAAAATGGTTAAAGTATCGTTGACACTTGATGATTTCTCAGACAAGATGTTGAAACTTATCGCTATGGAAAATGGTGTTTCTCGCTCTGAGGTTATAAGAAGCTTAGTAAAAGCAAGAGCTAGTAATGAAAACGGTATACTTCGAGGGTTTGCAGATTTAATTAGTAAAGATAAGTGAGTATAGATGAAAGTACAACCCCTAGTTTAGCTAGGGGTTGTTTCTGCTTGATTCATCGATTATCATAATGAATTTTTATGTTGTTTTATAATAGGGGTTTTTCTCAACTATAGCTGATTGAATTTTCGTTCTTAAAAATTCAACAAAATCATTTTCATTTTCTAAACAAGATACTATTTCATATAAGTCACATAATACAACAACTGCTTTTGCAAGTGCTCCTTTAGTCGTAGTAATCGCTGGTTCTGTAAATCCACTAACAGATATATATATCCCCCTTGCTTGACCACGAAGAAAAACACCCATAAGATGATTGGAAATTTCATTCTTCCCAACTGGTTTTCCCCACCACTTCATTTCAACTAGGTAGTAATCAGAATCTATCTTGATAACGCCGTCGATTTGTTCAATTATCCCTTCGTTTTCTTCTCCATTTATAGAGAAGGATTCTTTGACGAGAATATCATGATAATTAAACAAGTTATTTAAGACATTTTCAAATAGCTTACCTCTTTTGTGTGGGTCATTTAACTTGACTAATTCACTTATCTCAAGCTTTATTTTTTCTAGTTCACGTTTTCGGTTGTTAACTTTTTCAACTTGTTCAAGGTATGTTTGTTTATGTTTTCTGGCTAATTCATTTTTTTCTCTTTCCATTCTTGAAAAAGCATCTTTTACTTTGATTACTTGACGTATCTCGGCGACATACCCTTTGGCTTTTATTCTGTCATTATCCCAACAAGATTCATAACTGTCGAATTCGACTATTCTTTTTAATAATTCTCGTCGGATTTTAAGGAACATGTCATTGTTCTGTTCGTTGATTCTAGTTACCATAATCCTAGTGATTTCGTACTTACTTATGCTATCTTTGTTATTGTATACTTTTATTGAAATATCATTTAATAACGATTCACTCACACCAGCACCGCGAAAGAATAAAAGTACATCTTGTTTAGAACGATTTAATAAAGGAATTGTATCAATTAGTAAGCTAATTAGTTCTGGAGGATAATGATAAATAGTTATCATAGATTCAAGCACCCTTCGAAATTTAATAACACATATTCCCTATAACTAATCCTTCAAGTATACTATAATTTAGAATAAATCCCAATAGTATATGTGCTGTCATGAGGAGGATAACTTGTTATGTCAATTTCTGATAAAGTAAAAAGCGGTTACTGGTCAATTTCGACACAAAAGCATTTGAAAGTCTTTAAAAGTGAAGCGACTGGCTTATCGCAATTAGGTAATCTCAATTTGACTGGGAAAGTAGGAAGATTCCTAGGTGTTATAAGAGGCAATGGACAAATAACTGATATGAATAAGCTTGAATTAATGGCTAACAGTGTAGGCATTAATAATAAGTTGGAACTCCTTAAGATTGTACTTCCTGAGTTGGAATCAGCATCAGATAAAAGAATTGAATTAATGAGAGATACTATAGGGAATATAACTGGTATTGCCGAATATGTCTACGATAACCCTACAGTACTAGGCATTTCAGGTCAGGTATTTGAAAATCAACATCCAACAGATGTAGAAAGAATAGTAATAAGGACTATGGATGAAACGAAAAAGATTCCTTATGCGCAAAGCCATCTTATTCAATTACTTATCCAGCAAGGATTTAGCGAAAGAGATGTTTCATTATCAATTGCATTGCAAAATAATTTTAAGTTAATTCGAGTTTTAAATAAAATGAAGAATCGTGAACCTATTATTAGCAATGAGTACGTCTGGGGCGATAATCATGAGAAAATTGCTATGGCTGTCTCAGGACTTAATATGTTTGAAAAAGACACTTTAAGAGAAATAATAGATTCGATTCAAAATTTCCAAGGATTTCCTTTAGAGAAAATAGCACCTGAGGCAAGCAACTTACTCCTAATGGCCAAAAAAACTGGTATGATAAATCCTACTACAATTGTTTCAACAAGAGGTTTTCAGAAAGATTTTGGTTTTAGTACAAACTTGTTACAACCTGAGCAATATAACAATGATATCCTTGATGATGTTAAATTGTTACTTGCTTCGATTCGTTTTGGAGAAAATTACACTCCTTATTCGACAATTAATGACCCTGAAAAATTCCTGTCAAAGTTAATTCAATATGGGGATATCGGTCCTCATGATGCAAATGCAACAGATTACACTTTGCTTGAGAAAAAGGGTATTGTAAGAGTTGTAAGAAAACAAAAGTTTAATTCCTACTATGGGACATATCGAACTGGTCCATGTCTTGAATTGATAAGAACAGATGTCGCAAAGGAAGCTTTAAACATTATTAAGAATCCAAACTACACAATGAACAATGATGCAGAAATTACAGACTTCGGTTCAATGATGGATGTAGGGATTTTTGTAACTCCTGAAGAAGAAAGAATGAATATGGCTGAAATGCCTGAAACTTTGAAAGAAATCGAAGAACATACTCTAAGAGTACTTAGAGGAGAAAATATATAAGAATGGCGGTGGAATCTTGTCTGATTTAAATAATAAGCCACAGTCAATTGAGAAAGATCTAGAGAGTATGCCTCCTCAGAATGGTTTGAGTGATGGACAACAACAACAAAGTTCTGAGGGTAAAACGTCAAATGAGCCTGTAGTTCAGTCCGAACTTAATTTAGATATAATCGATAAAGGGGAAGGTAGTTCTACAATACCTTCTCCTAATTTGCCAATTCAAGAAAGTAAACAATATCAGAGTAAATCGGTGGAGACTTATAACAAGGGAACAAAAAAGAAGCCTCGTGCTCAAAGCTACAACAGAAAAAAACCAGTACAATCAGAAATAAATAAAAATACAACCGAAGAGAAGACTCTACAAAAGGGATATTTGTTGGAATACCGAATGAAAAGGCTATTATTTCATATGGGATATTTCCCTAAAATCGGGATAGATGTTCGTACTTCCTATGATGATGCTTCGGATAAGATTACCGATTTAGATGTCTATGGTTTATATGTTCATCGTGATTTTACCAGTAAGTCCTTATGGGTAGATTGCAAATCTGGTTCAGTTCAAATTCATGATAGAATAACTTGGATTAAAGGCATCATGAGTGAAATAACAGTTAACGATATGATTTTTGTTGTAAATAGTGCACGTACATCAGTGAAGCAATACGCAAGGAAAGCAGGAATACAACTATTAGACATAAATATTGTTGATAAACTTGAAGCTGATTATAAAATCAATCAAGACGACTGGCGAGGTTCTTGGAATCCAGATACACAGCATAATAAAATTAACCAGTTATCTAAATTTAGTATTCCAACTAACGATTTGTATAAGAGAATTGCAAAATATATTTCATCTGATTACTGGGTAATTGATAATTATTCCAAAGTAAAGAAGACCTTATCAGGAATTAGGGATTTATCAACCTATAACAATTTAAAACTAAACGAGGAACAAACAAAAACTATTCAATGGTCTATCTATGAATTAACTAATCTGTTCTTATTAGCCGTACTTGATATAGCAAAAGAGCTATACTATTTTAATGATAGTGAAAAACGTGAAACGGTAGTTGAAGGATTAAGTTCGGGTGATATACCCAATAGAAAAAGGAAGGAGATTTTTGACTCGGCGTTTAGGGTAGCATATAACGTAGTTAAAACTCAAATACCTGATTTTAACATACCTTCGAAAATGCCTTCATTTAATATAACGCCACCGAATTACACTGAATCGTTTATTGATTTAATTTTAAGAATAACAAATAATCCAATGTATTATTATGATTTATTGAGATTTTTAGACTTCATTTTTATGGAATATGACCTTCAATCAAAGGTAATTAGCGAAGCTGATGTGCGCACTCTGTTTAAAAATTATGATGAATTGTTAATTGGAGCTAAAACTTTATTGCATTTCATATGTCAAGTAACTAATATCCCTCGTTCAATGTACCGAATTATAAACTAGCTAAAGATATGCCAAAAGATAATATATATTTAATCTACATGTATTCACTACTTTGCTAAATGCGAAGTAGTGATATTTTTATGGAGGGGTAACTTTGCTGAGAAAACCGATTAAGTCTGACTCGGAAATAGAAGTGTGTGTTCAGTTGCAAAGTACTGTGCGGATATGGATGAACAACGAGGTAGAGGATGTTGGAGTTATTGAAAAATATGATAATGACACAATACAAATCAATGGTGATTACTATATTCGAAACAATTGCGTGATAGAAGTTATTAATCAGAACTTTGTATTAATAAAATAACTTTCGACGTATTTAAAAATCAAATATTGAGTCATTGTTGTATGAATACTTTATGTGAAAGGAAGAGAATAGTGACCGGACAATCAGATTCGAAGTTTCTTCTAGAGAGCGTACTAGAATATGTTAAAAATGAAAGAGCCAACTATGGATTAATGATAAATGGTGAGTGGGGAAGTGGTAAGACATACTTCTGGGACAATGTACTTAGTCCAAAAATTGAAAGTATTAATGGAAAACCACTAAAGACTGTATATGTATCACTGTATGGAGTTTCTACTACTGAGGAGATAAGCAAAAGGATTTGCTATGAAGTTTACGCATCTGCACTGAAAAAAAAAGGACATTTAAAAAAACTAATTGATAGTAAGGTAGGCAATGCACTTCCTGAATTGAGTAAGGTAATTTTGAACTTTGGTGGTAAACAAATGGGTATCGATCCTATTGGAAGTTCAAGTATTGACTGGGATAAATTATACTCGCTCAAAAATAAAGTGTTATGTTTTGATGATTTGGAAAGAGCTAACCTAGAGGTTTCGGAAATACTAGGGTACATAAATAATTTTGTTGAACATGACGGTGTTAAAACAATTATTATTTGTAATGAAAAAGAAGTTAATTCTAAAGTGTACTCTGAGAATAACGAGTTAAAAAAACTTACTGCAACATACTTATTAAATATTGAGGGAAAGTTAGGTGAAAAAGAAGATACAAAATCAAGACAATCAGAATTAAAGCAATCTACAAATCAAATAATTGATGATACTATTCAGATGCTTTTTAGTAAAAGTAATGATTATAAGCATATAAAAGAGAAGCTTATTGGAAAAACGTTATTATATTCTTCAAATGAGAATGATATTATTAACAATATAATTTCTATTAATGAACATTACAAATCATATGATTATATTCTAACAGGTAGCGATATCATTATTGAAATCTTTCAAAAAAGTAAGACTAAGAATTTTAGGATTTTAATTCAGGCAATTGATGATTTTGAAAGGATATTTCAGAAATTGAAATCTGATTATCCTGTTATTGATCAAGGAATAGTGAAGTCAATATTTATTTTCACATTAATTTTGTCCTTTGAAATAAAGTCAGGAAAGTTACCCAATAAAGAATTGTTGGAAATTAATTCAGATCTAGATTTTCAACAGCGTATTATTATGGACAAGATGGATAAAAAGTCATCATATATCACTAGCTTACTTTCAACGTATCGTGGAGTACATACTGAATCTGGCATAGTGTTTTTTCAGTTTGTTAAGGAGTTAGTTGTAGATGGTATTCTTAATACAGAATTTTTTAAAGTTGAAATCGACAAACAAGTTAAAGATAAAGAAAGAAAAGAAGTTCCTGGTTATGTGAAAATAATTAAACAAGGATACTGGGAGTTAACAAATGATGATTTTAACGTTGCAGTTGCCGATTCATATGAAGCAATAAAAAGTGGTAAGATGAGTATTAGATTTTACTTTTCAGGTTTTATTGTATTTTTGAAGTTGATGGAACTTGAACTTATAAATGAAGATATAACTTCATTAAAGGAGTTATTTATAAATGGATTAGAGAAGATAGTAGAAAAGGCCAATATAGAAGATATCGAAACCTCATTCACTCGATTTGGAAAACCAACAAATTATGAGGATGACATTAACGAGATAAAACAGAAAATTATTGAAACTAGAAAAAAATTGGAAGTTAAAGAAGATGAGCATATTGCTAATGAATTATTAGAGTCTTTAAAGAATAACATTCAAGAGTATTACTTTGCTGTTGACAGAAAGCATTGGAACAAACCATTATTTGAGCATTTGGACATGAATGACGTGGCTAGAATCATTTTAATTAAAAGTAATAAGGACATAAACTTATTTGCTAATATTCTATTCGAGCATTATAAGGAAATGAGTGAAGCTCTAAAGCCTGATCTACCTAAATTAGACGAACTTCAAGCAATATTAATAAATCACGTAAGCGAGGAGCTGGCACAAAATCGAAATTCCTTAACAGTCGCAAACCTTAAGGAAATCGTTGAAGTCATTAGTATCATTAAGACTGCAAATGCAGATTCAGAAACTCCAAATCCATAATCATAAGTGTGAAGTTAATCGTGATATTCTACTAACTTTTGATCAGTATCTTTATAGATAATTAAAGGATTCTTAATGAATAGAGAAATGGTTTGAAATTTCCATTATATATATATGAATGTGCGTAAGTCACTTTTGAAGTAGTCTGCATGATTTAGGTGAAATACCCCCTACCACTTACCACAGAAACAACACAAAGACTTGAATTTATTGATTTTCGTATGTTAGAATAAGCATTATTTACTTTGCAGGATTGATTTATTTTCTATTGAGAATTAGATTAAGTCCTGTTAAGCTTAAGTAATTCAGATTCTGCAAAGTATTGATTTTATTGGGTTTATACGTGAATTAGGATCGCACAGGACTTAAAATCCTGCGGTGGGTGACCACCGTACGGGTTCGATTCCCGTCCTCGGCATCCTTAATCGGATTATATGATTGACGTACATAAAACTCCTTTTTCTTGCCTGTGCAATGCAGCTGAGAAGAGGGAGTTTTTTCTTGATAGTTGTCTTTTATTGATAGAGATATATGCCGAACATTTGTTTGGTGACAACCTATGACATTATGAGATAGTATAATAGGAAGAGAGAAAGCATTCATTCATTACCTTATGCAAAGGATCGTGAGCAGGCATGTCGCGCGGCAAGTTCGAGGGGTATAAAGTTTCGTTCAAGATCGGTTCTTACAATACTTACGTTTATATGAAACCGGAATACTATGAAAAATGGAAGTTCGAGCGTGATTCGCGAATTAAAGATGTTTTAGTAGAAGAGGTTGAGATTAAGCTGTCTTATTTCTTGAAAGGGTTAGACAAGCAGTAGAGATGAGGAGACAGGAATGACGAGATTGCAAACACGAGTGCTCTGCATGTTAATGGGCATTATTTTGGTACTATTGCCTGCCTGCCAGATTGCACCTGCGAACGAGGACGGGGCGGTGGCTACGGCCGGAAAGCTGAGCGTCCATTTCATAGATGTCGGGCAAGGCGCATCACAGCTTATAATAGGTCCGACTGGCAAAACCATTCTTATCGATGGCGGTAATAATAGCGAAGAAGCGAAGATGGTCGCCTACCTCCAAAGTCAGCGGATAAGCAAAATCGATATTTTGATCGCCACGCATCCTGATGCGGATCATGTTGGCGGTTTGGATGCGGTCATTCGCCATTTCGATATAGGTAAAATCTATATGCCGAAGGTTCAATCCAATACAAAGACGTTCGAGGATGTACTGACGGCGATTAAGGAGAAGTCATTAAAGATCTCTACGGCGAAAGCCGGATTGTCGCTTGAATGGGAGCAGGATGTCGAGGTTCTCATGATCGCGCCTGTATCCGTCTATGAGGATACGAATGAAATGAGTGCGGTCGTTAAGCTAAGCTACGGGAAACATTCTTTTCTTCTAACCGGCGATGCAGAAGCAGAGAGCGAGAACGATATTATGAAATCCGGAATTAGTTTAAATGCAGATGTGCTGCTTGTTGGTCATCATGGCTCTAACTCGTCAACCTCTTCCGAATGGTTGAAAAAGATTCAGCCGAAGTATGCGGTTATCCAGTCAGGGACGAACAACTACGGCCACCCTACGAGCGAGGTGCTGGGTAGGCTTAAGAAACAAGGTACAGAGGTCTATCGTACGGATCAATTGGGAAACATTCTATTTGTTTCAGACGGTACTTCGCTTGAAATTGATCATACTGACAGTTTAATCGATGCGAAGGCAAATTCCACTACAAGCGATAAGCTCACAACGCAGGACGTGTTTGAGAGCTGTGCAGCGGTTAGGGAAGCGGGCAAAGCACCTATTCGCAAAGGTGACCCTGGTTTTAATGCTAAGCTTGACCGTGACGATGATGGGATTGCTTGCGAATAAGGTACATGTGGAGGTGGCTTTGCATGAGTGGAATTGTTGATCGCTTTGAAGGTGAATATGCCATCATTGAAATTGACGGACAGATGCATGATGTACGAAGAGATCAGCTAGAAGTCAGTGTGCAACAAGGTGATGTTGTCGAGCTGTGCGGAGCTTTGTGGAAGACGGATAAACAAGCGACAGAAGCTCGCCGAAATGCCGTGAAGAAATTAATGGATGAATTATGGGACGATTAATTGTTGGACTTAAGCAATTTTGAGCAACATTGGAGGTGCATACGAATGAGCTTCGAGCTAAATAACGACTGGGCACAGCGGCTGGAACAGGAGCTGGAGAAACCTTATTTTCAGCAGATGCTGTCTCTTCTCGAGCAAAAGTATAACGATGAAATTGTGTATCCGGCTAAAGAACATATATTTAACGCCCTTCACTATACACCTTACGAATCAGTAAAAGTCGTAATCCTCGGGCAAGACCCTTACCATGGGGAGGGCCAAGCGCATGGCTTAAGCTTCTCGGTTAGAAAAGGTGTGAAGACGCCGCCTTCACTTCAAAATATTTATAAGGAGCTTCAGGCTGACATCGGCTGTCCAATACCGGATCATGGCTGCTTAGAGCACTGGGCAGAACAGGGCGTTCTGCTGCTCAATACGGTGCTGACCGTGGAAGAGGGTAAGCCTAACTCACATCAGAGAATCGGATGGGAGTGCTTCACAGACGCAGTCATTGAAGCGCTGAATGAACGCGAGGCACCGGTTGTATTCATCCTTTGGGGAAATCATGCTCAAGCGAAAGCGACGAATATACAAGCGGACAAGCATCATATCATCGCTTCGCCTCATCCAAGCCCATTAGCGGCGCGCAAAGGCTTCTTCGGCAGCAAACCATTCTCCCAGGCTAATGCCTTCTTGGCAAGCATAGGGAGCGCGGAGATTGATTGGCAAATTCCAAACCACGCAGAGGCGACACAGGAAAGTTTTGTTTTCTAAATATTTTATATAAAAAGGCTTCTCGCCGTGATCCGATACGAATATCGGATTGCGGGAGAAGCCTTTTCGATACAATAGAGATTTAGGAGTGTATAGGTGGTTACTCGGAAATAGGGAAGCCCTCGCTGGAGCTAACACCTTCATTTCCCGAAGTACCGCCGCCTTCAGAGCTGTCGATAACAGGCTCATAAGCTGCATCGATATAAGTGGATACTTGAACATCCGTAATGACTTGAGGATACATTTTTTCTGGATCTGGCTGCGTTGCTTCAAGCCTTAAGATGGCTTGCTTCCCTTCGAATACGATGGATGCAATCCGAACGCCATAGCCTGGATGCGGCACCTGAGCTGTTACGGTTACTTTGTTCACGTCTCCGGTAAGTGGCGTTACAGAAAGCTTCGCATCAATAATCGGATCTGGCGTTGGCTCTGGTGTAACGACAGGCTCCGTGTTCTTGACGAATTGAATGCTGTCAAACAACCAGCCTGCTGCTTCGCTGCGTGTAATCGGCTGCTTCGGATAGAACTTGTTTGAACTGTCGAGCTGCGCTATTTTGCTTATGAGGAGCTTCTGAATGCTGTCCGAGTAAGACGGATTAACGTCAGCTTGATCCTCAAGCATGAGGAAAATCTCTATAAAGGCATAGTCGCCTTTGATGGAAATTGCTTTGAACAGGTGATGAGCGAATTGCTCTCTCGTCATGATGTCGCCTGCTTTTACCGTTTTCGGAACTTCAAGACCATAGAATGCAGCGATAATGAATGATTGGGAATACCAAACATCATCCTTCAAATTCGGAAATGAATCCGTCGCTTTAGGAGCTCTGATGAAACGGACATGGTCCAAGTTAAGATCCAAGCTTTTGACGATTAGGGAAATACCTGCGGCGTAAGTTAGATTCCCTTTGGGATCGAAGTTATCGCTTTGGCCAACGCCGCTCAACAACCCAAGTTTCTTCAGCTCCGCGATTTTCGCTTCATTCGGGTCGTTCTTAACATCCTTAAATGCCCACACAGTTTGTCCGAGTGCAAGGAGCAACACGGCGATTATTGTGAACGTCAGGAAAGATTTCTTCTTCATCGAATCACCTCGTTTATAATATGCTGCAGCACTTATTTGACGTGCAATATACGGTTATTGTTGCATCTATAGGCAGTTTTGATTTCTAAATTATGTGGAACTTCATATTCGCAACTAGATCATTAAAAAATTTTTTTAATGCGATGTATATATAACCAAGATCCATCACAAAATAACCTCACATCCAAGAAAGGAGTGAGCATACATGGCTAACCAAAATTCGAGCAGTTCAAACAACTTGGTTGTACCACAAGCGAAACAAGCCATCAATCAGTTGAAAATGGAAGCAGCACAATCTCTAGGCGTGCAGTTCTCCCAAGACGGATACAATGGCAACTTATCGACTCGCGATGCTGGATCTGTTGGTGGATACATCACTAAGAAGCTTGTCCAAATCGCTGAGCAACAATTGAGCGGCGGCAGCCGTTAATCAACACCTGATGTAACCTTGCAGGCTTGGAAAAATAACCCCCAAATCATCAGCCAAATGAGCAGATGGTGAAGGGGTTATTTTATTAGGGTGAATTTGAGCGAAAACCCGTTTGAGTTTTCGTTTGTATGTCGGTATGACTGATCGATATTGTTCGCACCAAAAATATAATTATGATTTTGGGCAATAAGAAAAGGGGCGTCCTTCAGTCATCTAACGATAACTTTTGGGACAGCCCCCTTTGCTTTGTTATGAACCTCTTGTCTGGAATTAATTGCTTAGCTTCACGATGGTCAAGGCTGCGCCAGCGCTTCCTGTCAGAAGCGTCGCAGCGCCAATGAAGCCGAACAATTGTAATTGTACGGTAGTGCCTGCCGCTACCGAGGGGGCTATAAATGTATTGGTGAAATTGGACAGCGATATGAGGGGATCGACGATAGAAGGCGTAAAGGCAGCGCCGTTAAGCAATATTTGCGTGTTTAAGAGCACGGCGGCAGTCAAGTTGACCTGATATGAGAACATATAGGTACCGGTCGATGGAATGGTAATAATTTCGTTGGCGCCATTAATAACAAAGCCGCCGGTTAAGACATGGCTGCTTGGAAGCGGAACATTCGTGCCTCCAAGGACGACGGCTATTACAGTGCCCACAGTATTTGCAGCATACGCATGGACATCGGTAAAGACTGTGCCCGTAGCGCCGGTTGCGCCCGTACCGCCAGTCGCGCCTGTCAAACCAACGCCGGTCGCTCCCGTAGCGCCGGTCGCTCCCGCGACGCCAACGCCTGTCGCACCGGTCGCACCGGTCGGTCCAGCAGGTCCAACCGGCCCACCTGACGGGCCAGTCGGGCCAGTTGCTCCAGTCGGTCCCAATAAGGTTGGAGCGGAGAGTACTGTCTCTAGCTTCGATTGAAGCAGCAGCTCCTTCTTGATCGCCGTTTCCATTGTCGCTTTGACGCTTTGGTCAATCGCAAGCACGTCTTGGATCGTTGCGCCTGGGCCTGTAATGCCGGGCAACGTTCCAAGAACGTACTGTATTTTCTCACCTTCAGCATTAAGGATATGGCTAAGTCCAAGTTCCTCCAACGCGATCGAGGAGAGCAGCAGGTTGATCGCATCGTCCCTTGTAATCGTTATTGTGGGACTAATATTAGGTATGCTAGGTAAGGACATAGTCAGCCTCCTATTCGTTTGAATTAAGCACCGGCATAGTCGTATAACACTAAGCACAATACTGATATTTTATCTGTATGGGTTTCGTTTATGGTTTATGAATATCGTTCTTATTCTTTTTTTTGGGTTGTTGGAACAGAGGAGTAGGCGCGGGATAAGGCTTTGGCCTATGATCGGTTTGAACTTCTTCCGTATACATATGGAGCCACAATTTGATTCTCTTCATCCAGTCGAGATGCAGCTTGGCCGAATGAAACGTTCTCAGCAGCGGGGTTTGCGACATGAGCGTCGTCTCCAGAAGGCCTATAAAATACAGCGATTCCGGATGAAGCGGGCGAAAGGGAGGATCGGCCTTGCCGGCTTTCGCGAGTTGCAGCCGATCGTTCATTGTCCGTTTCTTACCGATAGAAACAAACAACTCTTCGGTTATCCACATGAGCGAGTTGCATGTATTCATTATTCGGATCATATACGGAGAATGGCTCGGCGAATTGGAAAGAGAGGCAGACTGAAGCAGGCAATGCAGCATCAAGTGAAGAAGAAGCACGATGCCCTCCAGCATGACTTTATCGGTACGGTTCGTTATTTCGCAGATGCTGTCCGCGGTCTCAAACGACGAGCCGGTGTGCATGGATTCCGGACGAAAGCTCATCATGCGCTGCAGTTGATTCAATCCGTCTGCATACTTCACGATCGATTCCATCCAATGAATGTCCATTTCGTTCAAAGGTCCGTTAAGGCTTCCTTTTTGCATGCGGAGAAGCCTTCGCAATTGGATGCACAGGCATTCTGCCAGCGTCGCGAAGGCTTCCTCGTAGGTCGAAATACTTTTTATCCGGTTAGGCTCATAGCGCTCAAGCGCTTGGATCGCTTGCTCGGCGGCGTTATTCATCATGGTAATCTTCCCCGCACCAATGCTTGTCTTCCATTTCCGTAATGTCTTCCAGCTTAAATTGCAGCAGCATTTGATTTTTAATAATATTTCGCATCATTCGTTCGACGCTGCGGTTCATCTTCAGCATATCTTTGACGTCGATTTGATCGTTTTGCAAAAAGCGCTGCAGCTTCTCGCCCTCGGCGTTCATTATGTGGGACATGCTGATTTCTTCCATCGCAATGGAGGAAAGCAGCAGATTGATTACTTCTTGCCGAGTCAGCGTAATAAGAGGGTTGATATCGGGAATTTTGGGCATGGACATAATAGTAAGCCTCCATTGGGGTTGGAATTTGTTTGTTGCGTTTATTGATTGACGGTTTGGCCGTTAAAATAAGCTTCATTATAGATAACGCTTGGATGAGTGGGATTATGTAGCTTGGCCATTTCATGGTGAATTTTCGCTTTTTCGCGCTGCCCGATCCGGTCATAGCAGTAAGTGAGTTGTACATGCGGGAGCCAAGTGGATGCGGAGCTGTCCGTAATCGCCATGGAATCGGCCCGCTGCTCCATCAATGCCGCCTGTCGGTACCAATAGATAGCACCATCAAGGTGGCCTTTCTCGGCAAACATAGCTCCGATCTGACAACAAAATTCAGCGTGGGGCGCATCGTAGGCGAGTGTTCGTACCAGTGACAGCATCTGCTTGTCAGATTCGCCGAGAGCGGCGTAGCATCGCGCCAGCTTCATGCAAGCGGCGATTTGATCAGACGGCCAGCCTTTGCCTTCATTCAAATAAATCTCGTATTGTTCGGCCGCTTCCCGGTGCATGCCGTGATCCAGCAGCTCGTTGCCGAAGTAGTACTGATCACGGGGATCGAATAGTTCACATTGATCCTTCCGGCGGAGATAAATTTGCAGATTCCGGTCTGTATAGGCGCGTTCCTTGCGGTGCGTGACTGCAATATCGCTATGAAAGGTCGGGCCGGATATGGCCAAATATTCATGAACGGCTCCGTGCCAGCGAAAGCCTCGGCTTCTTCGTACGAGACGATTCCGCTTTAAGCTGTGGACGGGGCGGTTATGCTCGTCGAACGTTAAATGGTAAGACATCGTTACGCTATCGTACGGGAAGTCGGATTGGTCCTTTAACGCCAGAAGGCGGGCCGAATCGGCTGCCTCCAGCACATCGTCCGCATCCAGCCACAAGATGAACTCTTGAGTGGCTTGTCCGAATGCAAAGTTGCGAGCGGCGGAAAAATCGTCTATCCACTCGAAATCGTATATTCGGGCTCCGAACCGCGCTGCAATTTCTTTTGTGCGATCGGTGGAACCGGTATCGGCTATGATGATTTCGTCGGCAATGTCCTGCACGGAGGACAAGCATCTGTCCAGGCAATCCTCTTCGTTTTTTACGATCATGCACAGACTTATAGTGATCACTGAAATGACCTCCCCGAATACATCTATTACTAAGCTATTAACCGATATGCGAGGATATGATTGCTTTCATCATATTTTTGCGCTATTAGGAATAGCTTTATAGAAGATTCGTTTCAATGAAAGGAAGAGTTGTATGGATGGGCCGCTAATTTCGCTGTGCATGATTGTTAAGGACGAAGCGCATACGATTCGGCGATGCTTGGAAAGCGTTCGTGGCGTAGCGGATGAGTTGATCGTCGTTGATACGGGATCGAATGATGGCACCGATGAAATATGTCGTTCCTATGGCGCCAAAGTAATTGCTTATGCATGGGATAACAGCTTTGCCAGGGCTCGTAATGCTGCGATTGCCGAAGCTTCGGGAGACTGGATATTGTGGCTGGATGCCGATGAGGAGCTGGATGGGATGGATAAGGGCTTGTTTCGCGGCATTGCCGCTTCAGCCCATTCGGATGTGCTGTGCTTGCGGGTCGTTAATTATTATGGCGAAAAATCGGAGCAGCCGCAGGCCGAGCAAGCCTATTTGCTGGCTCAAGCCCGTATGTTTCGCAATGACGGAACGTTTTATTTCGAAAGAGACATACACGAGACGTTGCAGCGAAAAGGAGCGGATGACGAGAGGCTTCAGCCTGCGATGATTCCGGTAACGGTGCATCATTACGGTTATATGGACGATCTCGTCAGTCAAAAGGAAAAATATCAACGCAATATTTCGCTGCTCAACGAGGAGAAGGCGACAGCGGGGCATGATCCTTGGTGCGAATATCATTTGGCTGGGGAATATTATCGGAACAATGAGTTGGAGAAAGCTTTCGAGCTTGTAAACGAATCGATTGTCGGCTTTTTGACGATAAACAAACTTCCCCCGTCACTCGCGTATAAGCTGAAATACGAAATATTGTTTCGACACGGCAGCATGAGAGGCGCTTGGCCGGGCATTGAACGCGTCATTAAGCTGTATCCGAACTATGTCGACTTGCATTTTTATAAAGGCGTATTTCTCATGGAGCATGGTTTGTATGTGGAGGCAATTGCAGCCTTCGAACGATGTCTTGAGCTTGGAGAGAACCATTTGGAATATTTAAGCTTGAAGGGAACGGGAAGTCACTTTGCTGCTTCTAACATTGCCCGCTGCTTGTCGCATATGGGGCGGACCATAGAAGCTCGCGCTTACGAGCGATATGCCGCAGCGCTTATAGCGGACTCTTACAAACAAGGCTCGCGGGAGCCTGAATCAGGCGATTTTCTCGATGACGATAACCGCATTCGTGCCTGAGCCGGACAGGGTCAGCAGCAAGCCGGTAACGACGAGCTGCAAGTTGCCGACAGCGGTTACTTGGAACATGACCATCCCTGTCATTGATACGCCAGCTGTTAAAAAAGTAAACGTATTGGTGTTCGGATTCGGTGCCGCCGTGCCGGTAAATTGCAGTTGAAAGCCGCCTAGCAAGGAAAGCGCAGAAGTATAGACGACAAAGCTAACCTTGTATAATCCTGTTTGCGTAATACCGAATGTGCTGTTATTGACGACGGTAATCGCCGTACCCGTCGATGCGCCTGCCGTATTAAACTGGATGGGCGCTCCGACGAGGATAGATACGACGCCACCGATATTTGAACGGCTAAGAGCAGCTTGAAGTCCGCCAGAGGTACCAGTGGCGCCGGTCACACCTGTGTCGCCAGTGGCACCGGTAGCGCCAGTAGCGCCGGTCGCTCCGGTGGCACCAGTAGCACCAGTGGCACCGGTCGCTCCGGTTGCGCCAGTAGCGCCGGTCGCTCCGGTGGCGCCAGTAGCACCAGTGGCACCAGTGACACCGTTAGCGCCAGTAGCGCCGGTCGCTCCGGTGGTGCCGGTCGCTCCGGTGGTGCCAGTAGCGCCAGTAGCGCCGGTGGCGCCAGTAGCACCAGTGGCACCAGTGACACCGGTAGCGCCAGTGGCACCGGTCGCTCCGGTTGCGCCAGTAGCGCCGGTCGCTCCGGTGGTGCCGGTCGCACCGGTGGTGCCGGTCGCTCCGGTTGCGCCAGTAGCGCCGGTCGCTCCGGTGGTGCCGGTCGCTCCGGTAGCGCCAGTAGCACCGGTAGTGCCAGTGGCACCGGTAGTGCCAGTGGCACCGGTAGTGCCAGTGGCACCGGTAGCGCCAGTAGCACCAGTGGCACCGGTAGCACCGGTTGCGCCGGTCGCTCCGGTGGCGCCAGTTGCACCGGTCGCTCCGGTGGCGCCAGTAGCACCAGTAGCACCGGTAGCGCCAGTAGCACCGGTAGCGCCAGTAGCGCCAGTAACCCCCGTGACCCCAGTGGCGCCGCAGGGGAACGGCAGGCAGCATGTTACCCCCGTAATGTCTGACGGATTAAGGATATGCTCAAGCTGCGAAACTAGCAGCAGCTCTTGTTTAACCGTACAATCAAGTACCGACCTGACGCTGGCGTTGACGGCAAGCAATTCGCTGATTGTCGCGGCAGGCGGCGTTAGCCCCGGCAGCGTACCGACAGCATATTGAATCTTTTCGCCTTCCGCATTAATTATGTGGCTCATCGCCAGCTCTTGAAAGGCGATACAGGCCAGCAACGCATTAATATCGTTATCATCCAGCGCCATATTGATCCTCCCGCATGTTGATCTACTATCTTATTCCGGAAGGCAGGATGGGTGATTGCCAGCGCAGGCAGCCAGTTGAAAGTCAAAAAGCAGGAGGTTATGAAGTGATGAAGCAGCGAATCCTCATTGGTAGCCCGATTTGCCAGACTCCCGCGATATTAACATTATTTCTGCAGTCTATCGAACGGCTGGACGGCAAGCTTTCGGACATTCATTATTTGTTCATCGATAATAACTCGGACCCGTTGTCCCGGCAACTGCTTCAAGAGTTTGCAGGTGCACATCAAGATAAGGCGATAATTATGGGCGAAGATAGTCCAGAAGAGGCCTATTTCCGAGATAATACGACCCACTATTGGACGGATTCACTAATTTGGAAAGTAGCCCGCTATAAAAACCGCATCATTGATTATGCTTTAGACCATGATTATGATGCGTTGTTTCTTATCGACTCGGATTTGCTGCTGCATCCGGATACGCTTCATTCGCTGATTCATTCGGGCAAACCGATTATATCCGAAATATTTTGGACAAGCTGGCAGCCGCACACGATACCGCTTCCCCAAGTTTGGGTGAGCGATGAATACACGATGTTCGAACGTAACGGGAACGAGAAGTTGACGAAGGAACAGGAAGTCGTCAGACAGCATTTATTTCTCGGGAAGCTGAGAGTGCCAGGCGTTTACGAGGTTGGAGGGCTAGGAGCCTGTACGTTAATTCGCAAGGAAGCGCTCATGAAGGGCATCAATTTCAGTAAAATCAACAATCTTTCGTTTTGGGGCGAAGACCGCCATTTTTGTGTTCGCGCTCAGGCTCTCGGCTTGCAGCTATACGTCGATACGCATTATCCGGCGTTCCATATTTATAGGGAGACGGATTTACTTCAGGCAGAAGCATGGACAGCCAAGCATAATAATGAGACGCCGGGTTCCGCGCGTCCTGAACGGCAACAGGCGGACCTCCGCGCGACAAGTAAGGCGGTGTACGCTGCAGTGCCGCCCCGTCCGAGGGTGATGCTGTCCATGATTGTCCGTAATGAAGCGGAAAAGTTTTTGAGGCCGGTTCTGGAGCAGCACCGCAAATATATCGACGAAGCGGTCATTATCGACGATGGAAGCACCGACAATAGCGTCGACATTTGCCGGGAGGTGCTGGAAGGCATTCCGCTGCATTTAATATGCAATCAAGAGACTCGGTTTACGAACGAGGTGCAGCTTCGAAAGCAGCAATGGGAGGAAACGATTAAGCGCAAGCCGGAATGGATACTCAATATGGATGCGGATGAAATATTCGAAGACGCCTTCGCGGAAGGAATAGAAGATGTCCTCCGTCAGACGTCCGGCGACGTAGGTTGTTTCCGGTTATACGATATGTGGTCGGCTTCGGAATACCGCGAGGACGAATATTGGCGCGCCCATCATGTCTATCGCCCGATGCTTCTGCGGTATCGCGAGCATCATTCGTGCCGATGGAAAGAACAACCGCTGCATTGCGGCAGATTTCCGGACAATATATTCGAGCTGCCTTCTTTTACTCATCCATATCGGGTCAAGCATTTGGGCTGGTCGACGCCGGCAATTAGAGCAGCGAAATACGACCGGTATTTGCAGCTTGACCCGGATGGGCGTTACGGCTGGCGGGAGCAATACGAATCGATTTTGGATGCGAAACCTCGCTTGCTGAAGTGGAGCGAACAGGCTTAACTGTCGGCGATTCGCGCGACGCAGCATAGTTCATGACCACGAAGTTGCGCCTGGAGCTTGGTTAGCAGCGCTGCTTTGTTTTCGAAGCTGTGGTGTCCGTAGCCCGGATGCGCGTGGATCAATGGATCGAGATTGTGTGGAAGCTGGCGGGAAAACAACGAAACGACGGAATAGCCGGCAAGCCCGAGCGTCAGACGCAGGCTTCGGCTAGAGTAATGGTACAAGTGGTCGCGTTCGGTATACAAAGGAGAGGCGGGACCGTACGTTTCGTTCGTAAATGAATTTTTGTTCGGTATGCTGAAATACAGCATGCCGCCGGGCTTTATGTAGTCGCGCAGACCGGTTAAGAAGTCGAGCGGATCCCGAATATGCTCAAGCACATGCCAGAAGGCGATTGCATCGAAAGGCTCCAAATCCCGGCATATTACAGGATCCCACATTCCGTTCCGCAAAGTGACGCCGTATTTCTCCTTCGCATAAAGGCAGGAAATAGACGAAGGCTCTATCCCGGTCACTTGCCAACCGGCGTTGCCCGCCGTCAACGCAAACTCTCCGGTGCCGGAGCCGATTTCTAGCAAAGTTCCTTTGCGTTGACCCATAATGTCAAGCAGCAACGTATTGAACAGAGCGTGGTCGAGGAAGGTTGACTCTGCGTAAGCGGCGCGCATTTGAATCCATTCCACATTGTAAATGCCGTCCACGAGCGCCGGCAAATCAAGCTGCTCCTGTTCGGTTTGATAGATTAGATCACAACGGCTGCACTGCATTAAGGCATGATTTTCGTATTGAGCGAACAAATCGGTATGCTCATATTGGCACAATGGGCAATTCATCGTTTATCAGACTCCTTCATTCAAAATAATACCTATTGTATGATCGAACGAAGGCGGTTCATGATAATGATTGTCCAATAAGCGTCTACCTGTCCATTTGGGTGCAATATGACTTCATGACCGGGGGAGGCGATCCCGTCCATCGCCACCTGCTCGATGCGTACCGTTCGCTCCATATTAGATTAGACTGCTTGATGAATTGAGAAAAGGAACATTCGATGAAGAATAGCCGCTAGCGAACCTTGATTTCGCAAGCGGCTTTTATAGTAGTGCATTCGGTTAATTATCTTGTGAGTAGTCTGGGGTAGAAAAATCCCAGTGTCGAAGTACCATTGTAATTAAAGCGAGCAGAAAGAGAGTAATTCCTAATAACAAATGATCATAGTGAAAGAGAGTAACAAACGATGCGAGAAAAATGTAGAGGTAGGGTGCAAGATAAACTAAGTATATAGCTATTAATACAATTGAAAATACAGCAAGTTTAAAAACAAATGGGGCAGGTCCAGTCATGTAGTGTATAAAACCCATTATATTATTTATTGCGAGTTCTTTAATAATTTCAAACAATATTTTATTCACCCTTCATGTTGCTATACTAGCGAATGTAAAAGCTACAATTTGCCTTTATGTAATACATACCGTTGATCATCTGTATGCTTGTCTTGCAGCTCAATAACACCGCCAAAGTCGATGATCTCGCCGTCTTGCCAAGCAATGACATGAGCTTGCTCGTAGATGGTCGCCGTGAAATGGGCTTCAGTAGTTAGGGTGAAGCCGGATTTAACATGCTACTTGACCACCTTAAAATTGTTAACGTTTTCTTGTACCTTATCTAGCATACTTGGTCCTGAATCAGAAATGAAAAAGTATAAGATAGCAAATGCAGCTATTACTGCTATCATAAATTGAGTAAGGCTAATTGAGTCTCTTATTCTACTCTTTGTTGAATCACTCCTTGTATACCAAATTCTTTCGACACCAAATGAGGGAGTTCCTTCCTGTTGTCAAAATATTGGCAGACGTTCTTGAGATAACGATTGATGAAGGTTTTGTTAAAAACGCAAATGTAAGCAGATCTGGTCAAGGTGGAAAAGCAATGATGTATTTTACAACCACAGCCAAAATAACTTTGAGCGGATTGAACTACATTGAAAAAGAAGAAAAACGAGTGTAGTTTTTCTGACTGGCTTGTTGTACTAGGTCGCTCTCATGAGCGTTTTTTTTATTCATAGAAACTGGCCTGCGAAAGAGATAAACGTAACAAGAACATATTTTTTTGGTTAAAAAGGCGAAATTCGGCTTAAATCTAATTTGATGACCATTTCAAGCAATCAGTATAATGGGCTTAGAAGAGCAATACTTACGGTAGGGGATCATCCACGTTACCCCGAAATGAAGAAACGCAAGGTCAATGTATAAATCGAGGAGAGCCTCAGCTACTAAGGTACATATTACTATCTGTACACAAAGATGTAGTTTAAGGCCGCGGAATTGTGCAGGAGGAAATAGGTAGACATAGATTGAATAGTTATAAGGTGACATCAAACGCTTTCGATAAGTTATACGCACAATATCAATTAGCATGAAGCGGCTGCTTGATTAGCAGATCTCCGGCTTCGAGGAAGGTTGCTTCATGAAACAATACCGATATTTAGACTACGCCGTATATGGCAATGTGATCGTGCCGCTGCTGATGTTCAATGCAGAAGTATGGTTTCAAATTGATGACGACAGCGAGGTTGGCAAATGCCGGATCGTAAGTCGGCAGCGAAAAAAGAAATGAGCAGGGAGCGTACGTTATATGGAATTGGCGGAAGTAAATGCATTGCGGGAAGGATTACAAGGGCTAGATAATTATAATCGTTCTTGAGTAATGGGGATACAAAGCAGCTATTCAAGGATAAGTGCGATTTTTGTATAGCGATTTCCACTAATAGCTGAAGACATTATAAGCCACCTTTATATAGGGTGGCTTTGTATTATGCAAATAAATCGTGCTGGAAAATGGCAGTGTTATGTGAAACGTACTACAAGGCCGTTACTTACGTGGTTGGCGGTTCTGGAGGTGGCGGTGGAGGTGGCTCGGACATTCTGACATTCACGATTGTTCGATCTGATTGAATTTGTCTTTGACTTAGTAATGCTATTTGCGCCTGATGTTGAGTTATAAGGAGAGCCTGCAATTGACTTTGTGCTTGTTGATCTGCTTGTGCCTGCTCTTGCATCTGTGACATAACTTGTGCTTGGAATTGTAATTGGGCTTGAGCTTGAGCTTGCAACTGTGCTTGCACTTGAGCTTGAAATTGTAATTGGGCTTGTAATAGAAGCTGTAGTTGATTGGAAGATCCACATTTCTTTCTAGTTCTGGGTGATCTTTTTTTGCATGCCTTTTTCGCCATTTCTGAAAGCACTCCAATTCATTAATAAGATAGATATAACTCTATAAACATATGATGGAAGGCAAATATCGGACGAGGCTAAAGACATGGTAGATTCGCACATTTTGATAGAGCATGGTAGATTGGCCAGACTTTTAGTTTGCGTCCTGATTGTTAATCACATGAAGGAAATAATGGAGAACAAAGACCTTTCTCAAAGAAGTGGCAGAGGGTGCGAAGCAGGCCATTAATACTGTGGTTGGAATCAATCATGACATAATATAACTTGTGGATAGGGTGTCGTTGGACATGCTTTGTGTGCATAGGGGTTAATGTGGGAAAGATAAACTTTCACAAGACAGGGGATTAACTTATTTTATTATCGAAGCCGGTAGCAGTGGTAAATTCATCTTATTTGAATTATTCGCGAAGCGATTGAACTAATCTGCACGTTAGCTTAATGTCGCGTAGTTTGTCCAATTCTACATTTTCCTTAAACAGACTTTTCTTATCATCTTAACTTTATACCGTTAAATGCTTTCGCTAACCCTAATTAGCCCCCAAGCACGTTAATATAATCATCAAGGTTCAATTAATAAGGAAAAAGCCCGAAAGCCTTTTGTAAAGGCGTTTCGGGCTTTATTCATGTATGATCTGTAGTGGGCTCGAACCACTGACCCCTACCCTGTCAAGATAGTGCTCTCCCAGCTGAGCTAACAGATCAAGTTGCATTAGCGACAAGTAATAATATATCAGGATCGAAAACCGAAGTCAACCATAATATTCATTTTTATTCGAAGAAACAGTTCGATCACTGCAAATAGAGCAAATAGGGCTACCCTTAATGTTGTTAAGGATAGCCCTATCGTTCATGCGCAATGCTTATGCTGCATTATTATTGCAGCGGTGTGTACTAATTAGCAGCCTTTTCCATAGCCGCCTACTACTCCGCAGCTACAAGCAATAATAACCAACAGGATGAACAATACCAAGATAAAACCGATGTTGTTGTTGTTGTGGTGGAAGGCGCCGCCTACATATCCAGACATTATACGATGCACCTCCTTGTCATAAAGTACTCTGTAATGTATGTTGGCTGTTTCCATTGTGATTGGGTGTTTGTTAGGGAGGTTAATAATAGCTGGCAAATGCCTATGAATACGTATTCTAAAGCCGATCATATCCGCGTACACATATAGAAAGCGTGCAGGAGGCGGTATCGGTTGGCGGAGCAATATGCGTATTTGGCTATTTGGCTGATTGGCATGTTTGGGATTATCGGCATTGTCATTGGAAGTGTCGCCAAGTTTGTGAAGGACGACTCGCTTGCTTACGATGAGCAGTTCATATGGAGAAGGAAGCTGGGGAAGGATGGCCCTAGAAAGCACTGAAAAGGAATAGTCCGATGAGATTCATCTTAATTCAATACATGCATGCACGAACAAACAAAGAAGAACCGACGTCAGTCGGTTCTTCTTTGTTGCGTTGCTTCGCAATGCGTACTAATCAACGCTTAGAAAGTTGGTAAGCTATCTAGATTATTATCTGTGCGCCCGTCAGGCACCGACCGTAAATGCTCTTCATGGTCGCGGCCACGGAACAATTGCAGGTTGTTGATCTCGTTATTGCGGACCATTGACTGAGCAGTTAGATAGTCGACCACATTGCCAGACGAAAGCTTGAATTTGACGATACTGCCATCGCCATTTTTTCTGACGGCTACTACTTCTTCTTGTCCGTTATTCGGTTCCATTGCGATCAGCCTCCCGCCCAATAGTATGCGAACTTTAAACTGCACTCATACACGGACGCGGAAATCGTCATATCCTCATTGTTATACCTCGTAACGCTTCAACTGCTCTACAAATCGCATAGAACCCGTCTTGCCAATGAATTGTTCCATCGAATCGCCATAATGCATGAGCCACGTTTTCTGTTGGATCTCGTCAGGCAGGGTCATCAGCTCGTCTATGCCTGCATGAACGACGGCCGGCGTTTCCAGTTGACAATCATGATAGATTGTCTCAACCCCATCATTGACGAGTCTCTGCAGCAGTTCTCCGTCGAAACGCATATCAGCGCTGTAGAAGAAGCGGCGGTTGAATAGGAAGGAGTAGCTCTTCTTGTTCTCGATATGTTTCGTTTCTATCGGCAGCACCGTTAAGCCTGGCGCAATCTCGGTTTCACGGTCAGCACGAAGCTTTCGCACTTCAAAAAAATCGTTCAGCGTCTGCAGAGGGCCTTGCGTAAGCCCTCCGCGAAGCGTCTGCTCCCATAGAGGTTCGATAATATCTTCTACAATATAAAGAACCGGTTTACGCCCATATTTAAACATCATTTGAAAGGCAAGCTCTTCTAATCCGCCAACATGATCGCCATGGATATGGCTAATTAATACGGCGTCAAGATCATTGAAAGTTAGGTCTGTTTGATGAAGCGCCTTAGGAAGCGTTATGCCGCAGTCCAGCAGCAAGCGAAAGCTTCCCGCTTCGATCAAGGCGTTGTTATTATCGTATTTTTTGGCAAAAGCACTACCGGTCCCAACCATTTGAATAATCATAATGATTCCTCCATCGTTATCATGTAATCACTGTACCAAAAATTGCTTGTTGATGCCAAATGTAGATGCACATTCGCCCCTCTCTACATACAATGCAGGAGCGAATGGATATTATCGAAGGGGTGCATCCGAGTTGAGCAAAGGCAAAGGAAAAGGGAAAGTAGCCAAAAAGAAACCGGCGAGCGAGAGGAAACAATATCATTATAAGCTTGTGTTGTCGGATACATGCGCAGTATGCAAGACGCCTTGCACAAGAGGGATGCGCTATTTGGATCGGATGAGGCAGCCGGGAGCCGTTGGCAAAGGGGTACCTTGCGTCCTTACGAGAACCTATGGGTAATAAAATTAATTTTCTGACTATTTCCCAGGCAAGCGCATATTTCAACAGCATTTGACAGCGACTGACGACAGTCATTGCGCTTTGCGGCAGCAATGAAAAAATATGAAGCGGTCCCGCAACTTTGGACTTCTCTGTGAGTATAAACTTACATCCAAGCAATCGGATGGAGGTCCACAGCGATGAGATTCAGAAAGGTAATTGTTCTGTTGGTGCTGCTCTCCCTATGGGGCGGAACGATGCTGTTCGCGGATGCTGCAACACAGAAGGTACGAGTCATTATTAATGGCATAAATCAAGATGACGGCGGAATTATAGTAGACGGCAAGACTTACTTGCCGCTGCGGCAGATCGCATCTTCTATGCAAGCTATAGTGGAGTGGGACAATCAAAGCAAGCAGGCTACGGTCGACAAACCAAATGTGCATATGTTCCTCTTCCGGAACAATAACGTTTTCGGCAACGTCAACAAAGGTTTCCAAGGCAGCTTTAAGGTGTTCGCCCAGATTGATAACTTGAAGGCCGATATAACGGCTGTTAAGGTATCTATATTCGACCCTGGCGGCAAGGAGAGAGTCATACAGAGCGGAGCAGTTAATCCGAAGAGCGATAACTTCTGGTATGCAACGGAGGATATCGAGTACAAGTTCGAATCTGTTGGGAAATATCCCATTCTATTTTTCGTTAAACTGAAGGGCTCAGATGAATGGCAAGCCATCTCCGAGAAGCAAATATCGTCTCTGGCGCCTTAATGAACGTCTCCCCGTAACGGGGAGGCGTTTTGTTTGACCAGCATAACATATCGTGGTAGGATAGCAGGGTATGCATATATAACTGAAATGGGGTAATATCATGAGCGAGCATCAGCATGAGCATGGAGATAATTGCGGTTGCGGTGAAGACCATGAGCACGAAGAGCATGTGTTTATCGTGACTGACGATGAAGGCATAGAGCGTGAGATGGTAATGGTTTATACGTTTGAATCCGAGAACAATGTATACGCAGTTCTGCTGGATCGCAACGATCCAGAAGCGGACGGCGTTATTTTCCGTATTGAAGAAGAGAACGAAGAAGCATTCCTCGTTGGCATCGAAGACGACGCCGAGTGGGATCGCGTTACAGCTATTTATGAGGAAATTGCTCGTACTGAGAACGAAGCGAAGTAATTCGCAGACTATCATTGCTATAAGAAAAGAAGGGGCAGCCGCGGCTGCCCCTTCTTTTCTTATGCTTTCGTTTACTTGCGCGGGTAATAATAAACGGTCCGGCCGTTGAACAGCGTAAGCTCGGCTTGCAGCTGCTTCGCCATGTACTTGCATAGCTCATTAGCTTTTGCCTTGTCGCCATGCGTCGCGCTGTCCGGCAGGACGACCTGTACGCAAGGAACGGTATCGCCACCCGCGCTAGTCGCTTCACCAGTGCCGAATAGAATGTGATTGTAGTGAGATGTGATTCCTTTCAAATAGAACCAGCGATCGTCGCCTTTCGATTCGAACGTGTAAGGGAATGCGGCTTCAGCATAATCCCATTCGAGCTGGGTGCCGGTGAGCGCTGTCTGTTCCCTGTAATGCTGCAGCTTGCTGCGTACATCGTCTAACGTTAAGCTCGGGGCTAATGAACCTTGCACGAATTTAATATAAGCGCTCTGACTCATCGACTCTCACCTCTGTCAACATCATAGCATGGCCGTTTGGAAGTGACAATAAAAGGATATTAGCTGATAGCCGTTTCTTCGACGATTACTTTCACGTACTCGATGCTGCGATCTTCCGGTCCTTTGACTGGCAGGCCGACTTCGACATGATCGATGATGTAATCGATATTTTTTTGCGAGATGACCTCGCCAGGCAATAGAATCGGAATTCCCGGCGGATAAACATAAATGAATTCAGCGATAATCCGGCCTGCCGATTCCTTGAACGGAATGACTTCTGTCTCGGCGTAGAAGGCGTCGCGCGGCGTCAGCGAGAGCTGCGGAATGTCCGGAATCTTGACGACGAGCTCGCGGGCTTCAGCGCCCTCGTGGAACTTATCGGACAGTCCGCTCAGCGCTTCGATTAATTTTGATACCGAGTCGGATGTATCACCTGGCGTAACTAGGCAAAGAATGTTATACATATCGCTAAGCTCGATCTCAACATTATAATTGTCGCGCAGCCAGTTCTCTGTTTCGTAGCCGGTAATGCCGAGATGGCGGACGTGAATGCATACTTTCGTCGGATCGTAATCATACGTCGCTTCGCCTCCGAGAATTTCTTCTCCGAAGCTATGAAGTCCCGGAATTTTATTGATTTCCGCACGAGCATGTTGGGCAAGCGAGATCGCTTTCTCGGCAAGCTCATGTCCATTGAGCGCTAGATTGCGGCGTGAAGTGTCAAGCGACGCAAGCAATATATAAGAAGTTGAAGTGGTCGTTAGCATACTGATGATCGTCTGCACGCGCTGCGGATTAACACGACCTTTGCGCACGTTAAGCACCGAGCTTTGTGTCATGGAACCGCCGAGCTTATGTACGCTCGTTGCCGCCATATCTGCTCCTGCTTGCATGGCGGACATCGGCAGCTTTTCATGGAAATGAATCAACACGCCATGCGCCTCGTCTACAAGGACAGGAATATCGTAGCTATGAACGAGTTCAACGATTTCCTTTAAGTTAGCGCAAATGCCGAAGTAGGTCGGATTAATAACGAGCACGGCTTTTGCGTCAGGGTGGCGCTCTAGCGCTTTGCGAACGGAACGGGTCGTAATGCCATGGTCAATTCCAAGGTTGCTGTCGCGAGCGGGAGAAATGAAAACGGGTCTCGCACCTGCGAAAATAATAGCCGCCATTATAGACTTATGAACGTTGCGTGGAACGATAATTTTATCACCCGGAGCGCATACGGACAAAATCATCGTCATAATAGCGCCGCTCGTTCCTTGTACGGAGAAGTACGTATAATCGGAACCGAACGCATCGGAGGCAAGCTTCTGAGCTTCCTCAATGACTCCGGTTGGCTGATGCAGGTCATCAAGCGGTGCTATATTGATGAGATCGATCGACAAAGCATTGTCGCCTATAAATTCACGAAATTCGGAATCGCTTCCTAGCCCTTTTTTGTGACCGGGTATGTGGAACTGAACGGGATCCTGCGCCGCATGTCGGCGAAGGGCGTTGAAGAGCGGGGTATTGCTATGATCCATCGCTTTCATCCCTGCCTTTCATCTGATGTGCAAACAAGCCCCAGTATAGCAAAAACAGGGGGGAATGCAAGCTTCATTTTCATTCAAGCGTAAACGGCTCTAAGGATAGGATTGGCTATTTGTTCTCGAATTGTTCATACCAATCCCATAAACGGTTATGGTAACATAGGTGGGTGGAGGGATTACAGCATGTTAAAAAATCGTATGGCTATCGTAATGGCAACTTTAATGACGACTTTCATAGGCTTTGGCATTATCATCCCGGTTATGCCAGAAATTATACAAGCCGCCGACCCGGATGGTGCGGAGATTCATACCGGCTGGATGCTTGCTTTGTATTCGGCTGTTTCATTTGTTCTGTCCCCGTTATGGGGCGGATTGTCGGATCGGATCGGCAGAAGACCTATTATTTTAACCGGCATATTGGGCTTCGCAGTCAGCTTCCTGCTGTTCGGTCTGTCTTCAGGCGACTTGACTCTCATGTACTTATCCCGTATTCTTGGCGGATTGTTCTCCGGTGCGGTTGCCTCGGTTATCGTCGCTTATGTAGCAGACATTACTCCGCCCGAGCAACGGACGAAAGGGATGGGACTTGTCGGCATGTCGATCGGTCTGGGTTTCACTGTTGGACCGGGCTTCGGCGGGATATTAAGTCTCATATCGCTGGAGACGCCGTTCTACACCGCATCGGGTCTAGCGCTAATTACGTTCATTTTGGCTTTCATGATGCTGAAGGAATCGTTGCCGCCAGAGCAGCGTCGCAAGAGCACGGAGAAGCGGGAGTCACGCTTTGCAGCATTTACAGGACCGCTCAAGTATTTGTACGTGTTAGCGTTTTTCGTAACCTTTACGCTCGCGGGCATGGAGGCGACACTGCAGTTTTTCGGAATGAAACGATTTGATGTGACGCCGCTGCAGGTCGGTATTTTATTCTTCGTCTGCGGTTTTGTCGGAGCGCTTGTGCAAGGCGGCTTCGTAAGACGCCGAATTAAGACAGGCGATGAACCGAAATATATCGGCATCGGACTTGTCATCTCGGCGATCGGATTTTTTATGCTGCTAGGTGCGCATTCCTTATGGTGGGCAACACTCTCGCTGGCCGTATTCGGTATCGGGAACTCGCTCATCAGACCTTGTGTAACGTCGTTAATTACTCAGAAGACGAAGGTAGGGAAAGGCGTTGCTTCCGGACTTAGCTCCTCAATGGACAGTCTAGGACGTATTGCCGGACCGCTGCTTGGTTCGTTCGTATTCACCATCTCGATGGGTCTGCCTTATTTGATCGGCGGCATCTTATGTTTAGCAGCACTGTTGTTGCTGATCCGCTTCCGCTCGCTAGACAAGCAGGAAACTACGACAGAAGCTTAGGCTGGGCAAGAGCATGAAAGAGGGCTGTGAGATTAGCGATCTGATTCGCTAATGTCACAGCCCTTACTTTTTATGGAGCCAATCCCTTTAATACAAATGTAATTGTAGCTTCTCGCTCCGCTTGATCATCCCAGTTCACCGTATCCTTCGAACCGAACAATGAACGCGATAGCACATACCCGATTAAACTAGACACTGATAAACGAATGATCGTGAGCGGCGACCAATCGATAAGCGAGCCGTTGCGCTGGAACTTCTCAACGCTGGCGGTCAGCTTCTCCAATATTTTTGATAGTATTTGCTTCTGGAACTGCTCTTGCATGTCGGGATGGAACGGAATTTCCTGAATGAAAATCTTTAAGATTTTCATGTTCTTTTCTATAAACTCGATACGATTAACAATAATGGCACGCAGTAGTTGGTCGTAGCTGTCATAGGTGCTATCCAGCACTTTATTGAAGTCACGCAGGACGAACGGTGCTATCAGCTTCGCCATCACTGGCGTTACGATCGACAGCAGCAAATCCTTCTTGGTCTTGTAATGACGGAATATCGTCCCCTCCGCAACGCCTGCACGCTGCGCAATCTCGCTTGTTGAGGAAGCGGCGAACCCTTTCTCCGCGAAAATATCGGCGGCAGCCTGCACGATCTTGAGCTGCTTATCGGTCATCGCATGATCAGCCTCGTCGAGCTTCAGAAGCTCCTGCAGCCATTGTTCTATCGGTTCTTGCTCATCCCTACGCTCAGACACTTCCTCACTCCTTACCACTCTCTATCTATTGAAGTCATTATAGCAAAGTAATTAAAGCCTTACATACTCCTGTGTTTCTTCAGCGCCAGCACGTTCAGCAGCGCGAACAGCAAGGAGAAGCCAATGAGCACATACACATCGAACCCGAAGTCACGCCAGTTTTCGCCGCGAATCATAATGCCTTGCATCGCGTCAGCACCATAGAAGAGCGGCATAGCATAGCTGATCTTTTGCAGCCAAGGATTCATCGCATCAAGATTGAACAAGCCGGAGAAAAAGGCCTGCGGCACGATGACAATGGGTATGAACTGAATAATTTGAAATTCATTGCTGGCAAAAGAAGACAGGAGAGTTCCCAGCGTCAACGCGGTTAATGAGAGCAACAGGTTAATAAGCAGCACATAACCGATCTGACCGGCCATATACATGCCTAGCACGTTAATGGAATACCAAGCGATCAGCATCGCCTGTATGAGCGTGAACAGTCCGAAGCCTGCCAAGTAACCGAGCACCACCTCGCTGCGCCGGATCGGGGAGGCAAGCAGACGTTCCAGGGTACCGGTCGTACGCTCTCTCAGAAATGACACGCCAGCGAGCAGGAAGACGAAGAAAAACGAGAAGAAACCGATAAGAACCGGACCAAATGAGTCGAAGGAGGCCATATCCGGACCGCCATGCAAATAGGTGATCGCCGGCAGTGACGAACTGACCTTTGCTTGAAGCGTGTTTTGGAACAGCAGCATAACCGCCTTATTCATCGCCGGGTCGCTGCCTTCGAGTGTGATTGCGAATCCGGGAGTGCCGACTTGGATGAAAGCATTAAGATCCCCATGCTCAATCGCCAATTGCGCCTCGTCGGTCGTGGCGTACTCCGTTATCGACGCGCCGGCTGCAATCAGCTCGTCTTCGAATGCTTGCGGCGCGTTGACCGTTCCAATCTCGGGGGTTATCGCTTGACCGTCGAAGACCAGCTTCATCAAGCTTAAGATGAGCAATGGAGCAAGGAATAATAGAGCGAGCGTTCGCTTGTCTCTAATAAATTGCCGGATGATGCGGAGGGCCAGTGCGCGTATTCTCATTGTGCCGCCTCCGTTCCGGCAGCTTGCCGCTGCCCGAGAGTGATGAACGCTTCCTCGATCGTTGCCGCTCCCGCTTGCTCGATAATGGCTTGCGGCGTATTGACAGCGATTAGCTTGCCGTCTCTAATCATGCCGAGACGGTCACATTTCTCAGCCTCGTCCATGACATGAGTCGTAACGATAATCGTTACGCCTTGCTGGCTAAGAGCGGACAGCTCCGCCCAGATCGATCGCCGCAGCACCGGATCGATGCCTACGGTCGGCTCGTCGAGAACGAGCAGCCGAGGCTCATGAAGCAGTGCGGTGGCCAGCGATAATCGGCGCTTCATTCCGCCTGAGTAGGCGCTAACCTGCTTGCTAAGGTGGTCAGACAGCTCAACGAGTGCGGCAACCGCTTGAATGCGTGCTTGCAGCTTAGCGCCTTTTAAGCCAAATAGCGCCCCGAAGAATGCTAAGTTCTGTTTGCCGGTCAGCTCATTGTAGAGAGCGTCGGATTGCGCCATATAGCCGAACGCTTGCAGCATCTTAAGCTGGGGAATGGGCTCGCCAAGCATGTGAACACTGCCGCCGTCGGCGCGGTCGATACCCGTTATGAGCTTAATAAGAGTTGTTTTGCCAGAGCCGGAGGGGCCGAGCAGCCCGAACAGCTCGCCTTGCGGGATGGTAAGCGATATGCCGTCGAGTATGGTTTTGCCATGAAATCGACGCTGTATCTGATGCAACTGTACAGCAGACACCGATTGTCCGTTTACCGAAGGGGTAGCCGACATGAAATATACGCTCCTCGAATGGAATTTCGTGAAAGAGTGATTACTCACTTTCTTTGATTATAAGCGAGGTTTCATAGAAATAGAAGTGAGTACTTACTCATTTTCGGAGTCTACCTAGACTTAAGACGTAGAATAGTTCCGACTAAAGGCGAGATCAAATAACGTTCTCGAGACGTTTTTACAAAGTCTGCCTGACCCTTATGATTATGAAAGACAAAAACAAAGAAACCGTATGGGAGAAGGAGTCGGGAAAGATGAGTAGATTGACGGAGTGGTCCTTCCGTAATAAGGCAGCTATTATTTTGATTGTAATCATGGCACTAGCGATGGGGGTGATGAGCTACCTCAGGCTGCCGATGGAGTTTTTGCCGGCTGCGGACAATCCGCAAGTCATGATTACGGCAATCGGGCCGGGCAATGACGCGAAGTCGATGGAACAGCAAGTGACGGGGCCGATTGAAGAAGCAGTGGCCTTCGTGAAAGGCAAGACGGATATGTTCTCGACCTCAGGCGATGGTTACGCCCAAGTGAACTTGAATTTCGATTCGAAAACGAATATGAAGGAAGCGAAGGCGGAGATCGAACGCATCGTCGATCAGGTACAGCTTCCGGCGGGCGTAATGAAGCCGTTCGTCGTGCAATTCAACACTTCGATGATACCTATCTCATGGGTCGTACTGACCTTCGAAGAAGGATTGACGGATCAGCAGAAGGATGACAAGTTCAAGGAAGTAAAAGCGGTGCTGCAGCGTTCTGAGGGAGCGGGACAGATTTCGATTGGCGGCAAATCGACGCCAACCATTCAAGTGACACCGCTAACGGATAAGCTGGCATCGGCTGGCATTCCTGCGCAAACGCTCATAGGCGTACTGCAAGGACGCGGCGTAACGGCATCGCTAGGCGAGAAGAACGTAGACGGATCGGCGGCCAATATTGTCCTTAACGATCAAATTACGGATATCGAGACGCTGCGCAAACTCCCAATCATTCCAGGTGTAACGCTTGCTGACGTCGCGAAAGTCGACTATGCCAATGACAAGGAGAGCATTAACCGACTGAACGGCAAGGACGCAATCATGTTCACCATTTCCAAGTCGGCGGACGCTAATGCGGTTAAAGCCGGCAACGCAATCGAAGAGGCGGTTAACCGACTGAACGAAGACGTAGAGGGGATCGAAATTTCCGTCGTGCTTAGCACGGCTGAATCGGTCGTATCTTCGGTGAACAGCATGCTTCGCGAAGTATTGCTCGGAGCATTATTCGCTACAATTGTTATTTTATTGTTCATGCGCAATCTGAAGGCGACGATCGTAACGGTCGTATCCATACCGTTGTCACTCGGCATTACGCTCTACTTGCTGCAATTATCCGGCGTTTCGCTCAACATTATTACGTTAGGCGGCGTTGCGGTTGCGGTCGGTCGACTTGTCGACGACAGTATCGTCGTCATTGAAAATATATATAGAAGATTACAAAAAGAGCCTTTCTCCATGAAGCTCATTACAGATGCGACGAAGGAAGTGGCATCGGCGATTACGTCGTCTACGCTCGTAACGGTAGCGGTATTCCTGCCAATGGGACTTCTGCGCGGATCGCTCCAAGCGTTCCTGTTGCCATTCGCATTGACTGTTGCTTACTCGCTTCTAGCATCGCTTATTGTAGCGCTAACTGTTGTTCCATTGTTAAGCGCGTGGTTATTGCGCGGCACGAAGGAGAAGGAGCATACAGGCTCACCGAAGTTCGCTGCATTCATCCGCTGGAACTTGCAACGGAAATGGGTGCCGATTGTTATTGCAATCGTACTGTTCGTAGGCTCAATCGGCGCATACGTCGCGATGCCGAAGGGCGCGCTCGATTCTTCCAGCGCTGGAACGGTAAACGTCTCGCTGCAATATCCGAGCGATACGCCTGCTGAGACGGTAGAAGAGGGCGGCAAGAAACTCGAGTCGTACTTGACGGCGAACAAAAGCGCGGAATGGGTCATGATGACGCTGGGCAACAGCTCGGACGCAGCACAGTATGGCGGAGTCAATTCGCCAACGCTTGTCAGTTATATCGTCGATCTGAACGATGGAGTCGATGCCGAGCAGTTCATGGATGATGTGAAAAAACAGAAGGATGGTTATGGAGAAGCGGAACTGCTCGTGAACGCTACCGATCTGATGATGGGCGGAGGCTCATCGCAAATTTTCGTAGACGTAACGGGCGAAGATCCGGCGAAGGTTGAACAAGCGGCACAAGAGCTGCTTGCAGCGCTGAAACCGGTTGACGGCGTGCTAAAGGTGGAAAGCAATCTCGAGGAGAAGAAGCCAGTCTACTCGTTCCATATTGATCCGGCTGCTGCGAAGGGCGAAGAGCTAGCGATGCAACTGCAAAGCATGCTGAACCCGCTGCCGATTGGCAGCATCCGAATAGAGGATCATGACACGCCTGTTATTTTGCAGCCGATTGTTAACCCCACCTCCGAAACGGACCTAAAATCGCTGACGGTTATGACGGAAGCTGGTCCGAAAGCGATGTCGGATGTTGCCGAGCTCGTTCGTAAGGAAGAGCCGAGCAGCTTCTACCATAAAGACGGTAAAATGTATGTACGCGTAACGGCAACCGTTGAACCGAAAGAGCTGTCGGTCGTCGGCAGCGCGATTACGGATAAGACGAATGAGCTTAAGATGCCGGAAGGGGTTGCGTTATCCGTAGGCGGTGCATCTGCGGAGCAAGCGAGTGATTTCGCGGATCTGGGCTTAACCGCGTTAATCTCCATCGGTCTCGTATACTTGATTATGGTTCTATCGTTCAAGACATTGCGCACACCGCTTGCTATTATGTTCTCGCTGCCGCTTGCGGCTATCGGCGCAGTGACAGGCTTGCTTATCTCAGGTGTAACGCCAGACTTCACTGCGATGTTCGGGGCGCTTATGCTGATCGGTATCGTCGTCACGAATGCGATCGTATTGCTCGACCGCGTCAGACAGAATGAGGAGCATATGTCGATTCGCGAGGCGCTTATTGAGGCCGCAACGACAAGGATGCGTCCAATCGTCATGACAGCGGTGGCGACCGTCTCTGCAATGCTGCCGCTCATCTTCGGCTCGCATGAGTCTGGAAGCATTGTCTCGCAAAGCCTTGCCATTGTTGTTATTGGCGGTCTGACGGCTGCGACTTTGCTCACGCTTATCATCGTGCCATGTATTTATGAATTGCTTTACTTCCGCAAGTCGCGCAAGCAACGTATCGCGAATACGAACGGAGCTGCGAAGGAAGCGGCGGTATCGGCGCAATAATTTAGATATAACGAAAACAAAGGCCGTCCTGCAGATCGTGCAGGGCGGCCTTTCGTGAATATAACAAGCAGTTTATACGAGCGACATGCGATAAAGCGGCATAAGCGTCTCGAACGTCGAGGAAGCGAATTTCAGCAAAATGTCGCCGCTGCGCAGCAAAGCGTCATCGGCAGGGATGTGACGGCCGATCAGCAGCTCCGCTTTCTTCACGTCGCGGAACCGGACGAGAGCCTTGTTCCAATCCTCGGTGCTCATATCTCCGGTTCTCGTCGCTTCCTTCATCGTATGGTCAAGCGATATCATATAGTTGTCAGGCACGGCGGCAATGACGTCATCGAGCTTGTCCAAATAAGCGGCAGCTATCTGCGATTTGTTCGGCACTTCATAGATGAGCGCCAGCCATAGGAACAGATGGTCATCGAACAACCCCAATTGGAAATGCGGATGAGATTTATAGCCGCGTTTGTTATTACAGATGCTGAGCCAAGTATCCTTCGGAGGGTTGACCGTGCGTCTGGCGTGTTTCGCGATATGCAGATACATTTCGTCGCCGGCATGGACGGCAAGCTCGCCTGCCAGCCTCTCGCCGATGGCTTGGAATTTCGGCTGGATAAGCCCCTGGATGCCAGCCATGCGCTCCTCTAAGCCTTCCAGTTGAAATACGTCAAAATCCTCTTGCGTGAAGCCGATAAGTCCGTTTGTTGTTTTTGTTGCCATGATATGATTACTCTCCTCTATGTCTGTTATGGTCTTACATGCGCTGCATGAGCTTCAAATAATAGATCGCAAGCTGCGTCCGATCCCGCAATTCAAGCTTGTTAAGAATTTCGGAAATGTAGTTCTTAATCGTTCCTTCGCTTAGAAAGAGCGATGAAGCAATTTCCTTGTTCGACTGACCGTCCGCTACGTGACGGACAATCTGGCATTCCGCTTGCGTTAAGCCTTGCCCGGCTAAGCTTTTGCTAGCTTGATCGAATAGATAGGATGGCTCAGCGGAACCGCTGCGAGGCGATTCAAGCATGCCAGCCAGTTTGCGGGCAATGTCGGGATGAATGAGCATCGTGCCTTGATGAACGGTCTTAATTCCGTTGATAATGAGGCTCGGCGAAACGTTCTTAAGCAAGTAGCCGTTCGCCCCATTGCGAATGGCCTGCGCAATATAATCGTCATCGTCGAATGTCGTCAGAATGAGGACGGCAGGCGGAATCGGCAAGGCACGAAGCAGCTTCGTGCCTTCCACGCCGTCGCAGACCGGCATTCGAATATCCATAAGCACGACATCAACAGGATGAACAGCCGCGAATTCGGCGGCTTCTCGGCCGTTCTGACTTACGCCGACGACTTGAAGTTCTTTATCCAGATCCAAAATCACATGCATGCTTTCCCGAATGAACGGATCGTCATCGACGACAAGAACCTTGATCATCGTGAGCACCTCCTTATTTATGGCGTTCGCATATGTAATTCCGAATCACGCCGCCGCCATCCGTTTGCACTAACCTACTTCGTTAACAGAGGCAAAATAGTTGTGATGGCAAATTGCTCCGCGGTCGCAACCTCCAGCCTTCCGCCTATGAGGGCGATCCGCTCTCGCATGCCGCGCATGCCAAGTCCGGCTTCTACAGGCTCGCTCGGCAGCATGCCGTCATTTGCAATCGTCAAGGACACGCTGTCGCTCTCGAACTTGAGGTCGACGGTAATGACCGTTGCTTCGCCATGCCTGACCGCGTTCGTTATCGCTTCTTGTGCGTTCTTGAATAATATAAGCTCCATGCTCGGGTATATCGGCCTCGGATTGCCGTGCACCTCGAATCGGACCTCGTAGCCTTGCCCGTCTACTGATTCGGCCATTAACCGATCCAGCGCGTAACGACGCGGTTCGCTATCGCTATCCGAAGCGAGCTTGCGCACGGTTCGGCGCATGCGCTCCATGCTGTCCTGTAATTGATCGCGGATTTGCTCGACAATGCCGCGGGCCCTATCCGTATCGACGTCAAACAGATGCAGTGCGGCTTCCGACATCATTTTTACTCGAATGAGCCGGTGCCCGAGATCGTCATGGATATCCTTGGCTATACGATTCCGTTCCTCGGTCTGGGCGTACTGCTCGATTTGGGCGGCGTAATCTTTCATACGGTCTTTGGCGGCATCCAATTGCTCGTTGCTGATCGTGAGCGCTTCATACAGTTCTTCGAACTTAAACCTCTTTTTCTCAAAATCATTCGTAACGAAGAGCATGCCCGCGGCCGTTCCCCATAAGACGAGGAGAGCAACAATCAACTCAAGCTCTCTGCCGTACAGTCCGATCGTAAGCGCCGCACAGCCGATGGCCGTCCAAGCCGCGCACTCTCGCACGGACGCTCTTCTGCGGAATGCCGCGATGAGCGTTGCGAAAGGCAGGAGGTATAAAATTCCACCGTACGTATAAGAAAACCAGGTAAAGAATAAGAGCTCCGCAATCAGTATCGGTCCTGCTAATCTAGGCATGATGTTGTCGGCTTTGCTAATTAAGAGGGCGATCAGTGCGAATGCGGTATACGGGGCGTATGTTCTTGCTTCAATATCTATGATGGTTACAAGTGCCGGTATAGCTATGAGCAAGCTTCGCATTCGGAGCAGTATGACATTCATATGGAATGGTCTCCCGAAACTGAATTTGTTCCCAATCTATGCTTTTTTGACCACATAAGAATTTATTAGTTTCCGAGCATTGCGGAAGAACAAATGTTATTGGCGATAAAACCTACCTCTGAACGCGGTCGCTCATCTTCGAATAGCTTCGATAGAGGATTTCTCACGGCGTTAGCCACGTGCGCTTCCATGAACTGCGATAGGCGTTTTCTCATTATATCACAGACAGTCAACCTGGTCGCCGGTATCGCAGGCATGCATCATTTTGGCAAAAATGACTTTCGTCACCTCGATCTCATGACTTTGGAGACCTGCCTGCATCCATTTCCTTCCGTATAATCAGAGTTAACAAGGGCGCAAGAGAGAGGATGAACAGACATGAGTTTGGTTTCATTTCGAGATGTGGTCAAAAAATACGATACGAAGGTGACGGTCAATCATTTGTCGCTCGAAATAGGCGAAGGCGAAGTGTTCGGTTTACTTGGTCCGAACGGAGCGGGCAAAAGCACGACGATCAACATGCTGGCCGGATTATTGAATGTCACCAGCGGGGACATTACCGTCGGCGGTTACTCGATCGGCAAGCAGCCGCTGGAGGTCAAGCGAAGAATCGGTCTCGTGCCGCAGGAGCTTGCGATCTATGAGACACTGACGGCCAAAGAAAACGTTACGTTTTTCGGCAAGTTGTATGGACTTAGAGGCAAGCTGCTTCAGGAGCGCGTGGCGGAGGCGCTGCAGTTCGTCGGATTGCTGGAGAAGGCGGGCGATCGACCTCAGACGTTCTCCGGCGGCATGAAGCGGAGGCTGAACATCGCTTGCGCGATTATGCATCGGCCGAAGCTCATTATTATGGACGAACCGACGGTTGGCATTGACCCGCAGTCCAGAAATCATATTTTGGATTCGGTGCGCGAGCTTAATAAGCTGGGCTCGACCGTCATCTATACGAGTCATTACATGGAAGAGGTAGAAGCGATCTGCTCGCGAGTAGGGATACTGGATAACGGCAAGCTCATTGCATGCGGAACGAAGGAGGAGCTTAAGCAGCAGGCCGGCCAAGACGAGAAGCTGATCTTCGAGATCGACCGTCAGCTGGGGCAAGCGATGGAAGAGTTGAAGCAGCATCCAGGCGTTCGCCAGATTGACGAGCAGAACAACGGAACGATGCTAGAGGTGACGGTCAAGGAGTCGACTTCGATGCTTCAGGATTTGCTGTTCATCCTTCAAAAGCACGGCATTACGCTTCGCAAGCTGACGCGGGTCGAGCCGAATTTGGAATCGATGTTCCTGCAAATGACGGGTCGCACGCTGCGGGACGATTAGTAGCGGAAATGCCGGATGCCCGGTTAACTAGCTTGGGGAGGGAACGGAAATGCGGATTTGGTGGACAACGGCTTATTACGAGCTGCTTAAATACAGTCGCAAAAAATCATTGATTTTAATATTGATCGTATTGCCGCTTATTCTTATTTATATGCTCGGAAGTGCTTTCGATACGGAGATTAAGCCTGCGAAAGTGATCGTATACAACGGTGATCATGGAGAGCTGCGGGCAAGCGTGGACGCCTTCTGGGAAAATGATGCCATCAAACCTTACGTTCGGCTTATTGCCGCGGAGGAAGAGGAGGACGTACAGCCGTCCGTGACGGAATCCGAGTCCGACTATGGCATCGTCATTCCGACTGATTACTCCAGCCGTGTTCTAAGCGGCGAGAATGTAACTTGGCGCATGTACTCAGGGAGATATGCGGAGAAAAATTTGGCCGTGGAATCGGTCATCAACAGTTACTTGGCAGAGGTCAACCGAGGTGTGGCGGCGCAAGTCGTACTAGGGCCAGATTCGGGAAACGGGCAAGCGGCATCCGGCGGAACGGATTCGACCGAACCGTTCGTAAAGGTCGGAATGCTTGGCGTTGACAGCAACCAGATTTTCCACTCCGTATCGGCTATGCAATATTATGCGGCGACTTACTTGATCATGTTCCTTCTATATGGCGGTATGCTGGCAGCCATCGAGCTGTTGAACCAGCATAAGAACGGCACGCTGCAGCGCATGTTCACGCTGCCTCTATCTTTCGCCGGGCTTGTTCTCGGCATCATAACGGGCTCCTTCCTCGTTGCTGGTCTGCAGGCTGTTGTTATCGTCGTTTTCACGACTTACGCGTACGGCGTCGACTGGGGCTCGAATTACGTTTGGCTATTCCTCATCAGCATGCTCACGGCGGCTATCGGAGCGGGCATCGCGATCATCATTGCCTCCTTCGCCAAGTCGGTCAAGACAACGCAAACGGTGTTCGGTATCGTGGCGTTCGCCATGACCTTTGTAAGCGGAGGAATGATTGCGGATATAGACGTCATCATCGGAGATGCCTCCAAGTGGACGATTAATCACTGGGCCAATGAGGGGCTCCGGGCGATTATGAACGGTTCAGGTTGGTCCGTTTATAGCCAAGCGGTAACGATTCTGGCTATAATCGCGGTCGCACTATCCGTACTTGCCGTGATCAGATTGCCAAAGGTGGTGAAGCAGGATGCCTAGTATCCATATTGCTATGCAGTTAATCAAACGGACAATGGGCTCAAGACGGGGGTTATTCCTCAACATGCTGCTTCCGGCTATCATATTATCCGTGTTGACGGGCCTGCTCGGCGCGCAAGGTCAACAAGCCGTTATCGCTGTTGCGAATGCGGATTCCGGGGAGCTTGGCGCTTATGTGAAAGAAGCTTTATCACGGGAAAAGCTGTATGATGTCCGCGATGTGACAGGGAGTACCGAGGAGGAAATCAAGCAGCAGGTGCTTGATGGAAAAGCGGATGCCGCCGTATTCATTCCGTCGGATTATACAGCCGCTCTGCTCGAGGGCAATCACGTTCCAGCTGTCATGTACCGGATGAATATTCAGCTTTGGAACGCCTCGCTGGCTACGACGCTGGAAGCAGAGACGAAGAAGCTGTCCGTCTCCGCCGCGATGGTTGCCGGTACGGTAGGAGTCGATAAGGAGGGGATCATGCCGCTCCTCAAGGAACTATTGGCCGCGCAGGAGAAGCCGATTGTCACGACGGAGCATGTAGGGACGAAACTCGGCAATATTTTGTCCAGTCCGATTATGGTCGGTATTCTGCTTATGTTCGTCATGATGCTCGTCAGTCAATCCATCGGTTTCATAATGGAGGACAGAGAGCTCCGCACGATGGCGAGGATGTATACGGCGCCGGTCAGAGCGATCGACATCTCGCTGGGCAACTTTCTGGGCAGCATGGCCGTAGGGACGCTGCAGCTTCTCATCGTGCTAAGCTTGACGTACTTTGTGTTTAAATACGATCCTGGCGTTTCGTTTGGCTATATGCTGCTGGTGCTCGAGTTTTTCTTGCTGGCTGCTGTCGGACTTACGTCGGCCATTGCCGGGCTGGTCAGAGACAGCCGGCAACTTACGCAAATTAATAACCTCGTCATCATGCCAAGCTGCATGGTCAGCGGTTGCTTCTTCCCCTTGTCGATGCTGCCGACGTTCATGCAGAAGCTCGCGAACTTCCTGCCGCAGAAATGGGCGCTTCAAGCGATCGACCGGCTGGGCGGCGGAGGAAGCATTGCGGATATCGGTTTGCAGCTAGCCATTCTTGTCTTGTTCGCGGCCGTACTCATCGCCTTCGGTTCGGCTGTGCTTAGGCCGAGCAAGCAAAGTCTGTAGGCTGAAGTCGGAAGCGTCTTGACTTGTGGTAAGCGAATATTGTAAATTATTCAAAAGCTTTGCTTTCGATATCACAATAGCATTGACCAAGGTTATGCTGATCGGAACAACGTTCGCGACAGAGAGGAAGCCCACCCGGTTGAAAGGCTTCTGCGAATGGCCGATAGGCTCCCTGCCTTGCGAGCTGCGGTGGCTGCCAGACGATCGTCATGGGGAGCTTATCGTCGGAATGTCAACATTCCGTTATTGAATGAAGAACTGCCGCTTTCTTGGGCGGTCAGAATTAGGGTGGTACCGCGAACGCATTCGTCCCTGACGAACGCGTTCTTTTTTTATGCTTAAAATCTTAAATTCCATGAAAACGGGGGAATTCTCATGCGTCAAAGTAAATTGCTAATGCCTACATTGCGTGAAGCGCCGGCTGAAGCGGAAGCGATCAGCCATCAACTGCTGCTGCGAGCAGGTCTTGTCAGACAGCTTGCGGCAGGCATCTATACGTACTTGCCGCTTGGGCGCCGCGTGCTGCGGAAGCTGGAGGGAATCGTACGCGAGGAAATGGATAAGGCTGGCGGGCAAGAGGTGCTCATGCCGGCGCTGCAGCCCGCGGAGCTTTGGCGGCAATCCGGTCGTTACGAGGTGTATGGACCGGAGCTTGTCAGGCTGAGGGATCGTCATGATCGGGAATTCGCGCTAGGTCCGACGCATGAAGAGGTTATTACAGCGCTCTTGCGCGGCGAGATCAGTTCGTATCGCCAATTGCCGGCGACACTCTATCAGATTCAGACCAAATTCCGCGATGAGCAGCGTCCGCGCTACGGGCTGCTGCGGGGCAGAGAGTTTCTGATGAAGGACGCTTATTCATTCGATGCGGATTGGGAAGGGCTTCATCGGAGCTACATGGCCATGTATGACGCCTATCACCGCATATTCACGCGCTGCGGTCTCAACTTCCGCGCAGTAGAGGCAGATGCGGGCTCGATTGGCGGAGAAGGGGGCACGCACGAGTTTATGGCTCTCGCCGATATAGGCGAGGATACGATTGCCTCATGTACCTGCTGCAATTATGCAGCCAATCTGGAGAAGGCGGAGTACGGTATCGCGCACATGGATGCCGCGGTAGTTGAGCCAGCAACGCCTGAAAGGCTGCAAACGCCAGGCATCAAAAAAATCGAGCAGCTTACGGAATCGCTAGGCCATGACGCATCCGTATTCATTAAAACGCTTATCTTCGTAGCAGATGGCAATCCGGTAGCCATTCTCGTTCGCGGAGATCACGAGGTGAACGAGATTAAGGTGAAGCAGGCACTGGCCATAGACACTCTTGCGCTCGCTGATCAAGAGACTACGGAACGGGTAACAGGCGCGCCTACAGGCTTTGCGGGACCAGTCGGACTGGCGATCCCGGTCTATGCGGATATTGCGGTTACGCAAATGGCTTCGGCCATTGTCGGGGCTAACGAAGTGGATTATCACCTTGCCAATATACAGCCTGGCGTTCACTTCAACAGTATGGCGAGCGGCGATTACCGCAATGCGGCGGAAGGCGACCGATGTCCCCGTTGCGAAGAGGGGCGGCTTCAATTCCACCTTGGTATCGAAATCGGACATGTGTTCAAGCTGGGGACGAAATACAGCGAAGCGATGGAAGCCACTTTCCTCGATGCCTCAGGTAAGGCACAGTCTCTTATTATGGGCTGTTACGGCATTGGCGTGTCGAGGCTGCTCTCGGCCGTCATCGAGCAGCATGCCGATGAGCAAGGCATTGTGTGGCCGGCTTCAATCGCGCCGTATCATGTTCATATCGTGCCTGTGTCGGCGAAGGATGACACCCAAATGGCGCTAGCCTCGCAGCTGGCAGAACGACTTACGGCTGCCGGCATTGAAGTGCTGCTCGACGATCGGGATGAGCGGCCGGGCGTTAAGTTCAAGGATGCCGATCTGATCGGCATTCCGCTGCGCTTGACGGTCGGCAGGCAGGCGGCGAACGGCATCGTCGAAGCGAAGCTGAGGACAGAAGCGGCGGCTAAGGAGTTGACGATCGAAGAAGCGCTTACAATGGCGTCATTGCTGAGTGCCGGTCAATAGTTGTACAGATGGGGGACAAACCGCTTCATATAGGCGGGCTTGCCCCTTTTTTTTACAAACAGGCGCCCGATTCTATAAAATTAGTCAATAATCCAAGTTGCCATTACATAAGATGGAGTATAAGATAATGGTAAGAACAAATTATCAGATTATTTCGTTAACTATCATGAAGCAAGGGAGGGATTGCCGTGAACAAGAGCTATGAAGTCGAATATTGCAATCTAGAACTGCGATTTGACCGCCGGCAAATCCAAAATCTCATCCGTGATCTGATTCAGGAAGGGTACTCCTTATACTGGAGCGAGACGGAGGGCCAGTTTCTCGTATCCATCCGCACCGGCCGCAAGCTCGTCAAGCTTCGGTTTCAGCGAATGAAGAGTCGGTATAAAATTGTCGGAGATTATATCATTAAGGACGAAAAGTTGTCTGAGTTGATCGAGAAGCTGATTAATGACACGCGTGGACATGCGGTAGTGAAGCGAATCAAAGATCGTCAAATCGTCATTGAGAGCATTATGTTCGGTGAGATTATACGACTCGTGGAGGTGTCAGGTATGGAACATCGCATTATTTATCAAAAGAAGCCTTTCGTGACAATAGAGGAAATGATTAAAGCTTTCCAGTCGAAGAGAGCGGAAGAGCGAGCAATCGTCCTGCGCTACGAGCTTGATTACGAGTTGTCGATGTTGTTCGACGCGCTGCAGGACGGCAATGAGGAGGCGGCAAACGCATCGAAGGAGAAGCTGGCTGTTCTTCGAACAGAAATGCTGCAATTAGAGCTATAGACATGAAATTTTTTTTCATACTAAAATGCTAAACGATTGAATGCTGCTCCGATGAGGCACAGCGTTTGATCGTTTTTTGTTGTGCGGCAAGCAACGGCCTAATGCCTGAAAGCCGCGTCACGATTGGCTTTTTGATCAAATATAAGAGAATCTTTCACAAGCGGTCAAATTTATTAATAACCAAAAGAAATTTTTTTTCATCCAAACGGTTTTCTTCTGCCAGCAAAAGGAGTAGAATAAAGTCATTGCAAAACAAATAAATAACAAAGGATGGACGAAACCAATGTCGAAACAGCAAATTGGCGTAATTGGATTGGCAGTAATGGGCAAAAACTTGGCACTCAATATCGAGAGCAGAGGTTTCACGGTATCGGTGTTCAACCGTTCCCGCGAGAAAACAGACGATCTTGTACAAGAAGCAGCAGGCAAAAACCTCGTTCCTACTTATACGATCGAAGAGTTCGTTCAATCGCTTGAAGTACCGCGCAAAATCCTGATCATGGTTCAAGCAGGAGCAGGCACAGACGCAACAATCGACTCGCTCGTTCCGCATCTGGAGCAAGGCGACATTATTATAGACGGCGGCAACGCTTATTTCCCTGACACCGTTCGCCGCAGCAAAGACCTTGAAGCCAAAGGCTTCCGCTTCATCGGCACGGGCGTTTCCGGCGGCGAAGAAGGCGCTTTGAAAGGACCTTCGATCATGCCGGGCGGTCAAAGATCCGCTTACGAGCTTGTAGAGCCAATCCTTACGGCTATCTCCGCGAAAGTCGGCGAAGACGCATGCTGCACATACATCGGACCAGACGGTGCCGGCCACTATGTGAAGATGGTTCATAACGGCATCGAGTATGGCGATATGCAACTGATCTGCGAAGCATACGACCTGCTTAAAAACGTTCTGGACGTTAGTGCTGAAGAGCTCCACGAGATCTTCACGGAATGGAATAAAGGCGAGCTCGACAGCTATCTGATCGAGATTACGCGCGACATCTTCTCCAGATATGATGAAGAGACTGGCAAACCAATGGTTGACGTCATTCTTGACTCCGCTGGCCAGAAAGGTACTGGCAAATGGACAAGCCAAAGCTCGCTTGATCTTGGCGTACCTTTGTCGATCATTACTGAATCGGTGTTCACTCGCTTCCTGTCCGCTATGAAGGAAGAGCGCGTTGCAGCAAGCAAAGTGCTTAGCGGTCCGGCTAAGAAGCCTTTCCAAGGCGACAGAGCGGCATTCATCGAATCCGTTCGCAAAGCATTGTTCGCATCCAAAATTTGCTCGTACGCACAAGGCTTCGCACAAATGCGCGCTGCTTCCGAAGAGTACGGCTGGGATCTTCGCTACGGCGACATCGCAATGATCTTCCGCGGCGGCTGCATCATCCGTGCTCGCTTCCTGCAAAACATCAAGGACGCATATGATCTTGATCCAGGCCTTCGCAACCTGCTCCTTGATCCTTACTTCAAGGAAATCGTCGAGTCGTACCAAGGCGCATGGCGTGAAGTTGTATCAATCGCAGTTGCTAACGGGGTACCGGTACCGGCTTTCGCAAGCGCGATCGCATACTTCGACAGCTACCGCACAGAGCGTCTGCCAGCTAACCTGCTGCAAGCGCAACGCGACTACTTCGGAGCGCATACGTTCAAACGCATCGACAAAGAAGGCACGTTCCACTACAACTGGATTCAATCCTAATCGTCAGCGCCCGCGCGGCGATCGATTACCTTGCGTTGTTCGAGTTGATGCCGTATGAAGCTTCCCTGAGCCAATCGCGTAAGCGATCGGCTTCTTGATCGCAGTAATGCTTGCGGTTAATGAGGGACATAGCCACTTCGGCAAAGTAATGAAAGTTCTGTAACAAGCGTGGCTGCGAGAGATCCATTAAGGCGGGATCCTCGTCAGCCACCTTTTTTTTGATATATTGAAGCATCCATACGACATCTGAGCGGCATAACGGATGGTCGGGATCCATTATGCGGTCGATATGCGATTCGGTTCGGTGCGGCGGAGGTAAATCCAGCTTGCTATTCATCTCTAGCTTCACTCCTGTCCGGAAGTTATGCATCTTTAACATCCATACGGCATATGCAACTTTTTTATACCCTAGTATTCAAAAAAAATGATATGATGTTGTGGAATATGTACGAAGATACAATGGTTATAAAGGGTGGATCAGCTACAATGGAACGGCAGCTTGGCAACAAACTGATTTTGGTCGGCTTTATGGGAACGGGTAAATCAACCGTCAGCAAACTGCTCGCCGGCCGCCTCGAATGGGAACGCGTCGACGTCGACGAGCAGATCGTTAGCAGAGCAGGACAAGCGATTTCGGATATCTTCGCCGAGAGCGGGGAAGAAGGCTTCCGGGATATCGAGTCGGATGTGCTTGCGAGCATACTGGCAGATGAGGCTTCATCGGTTATAGCTACTGGTGGCGGAGCTGTGCTTCGCGAAGCGAATCGCAACTTGATGCTGGCATCGGGACTCGTCGTTGCGCTTAAGGCGGATGCTGCCCAAATTATTGACAGAGTGCAATCGGACGACGCTCGTCCGCTGCTTCAAGGCGACGCCGCAAACCGGGTGAATAGGCTGCTCGAGCAGCGGAAGCATGCGTATGACTTTGCGCATATCACCGTGGATACGACAAGCTTGACGGCAGACGAGGTAGTGGCCGTTATAATGGAACGTTGGGGCAAAGGAAAGCAGCAGTAGAGGATACTATTATAGTAAAAGGAGATCATACGAACTATGGACGTGTTAGTGACACCTACTCCAAAGCTACAAGGGGAAATTCAAGCGCTTTCCTCCAAAAACTATACGACGCGCTACTTGCTGGTAGCCGCGCTTGCTGAAGGAACAAGTACGATTTATTATCCTGCGCATAGCGAGGACAGCGATGCGATGCGCCGCTGTATTCGCGATCTTGGCGCTATCGTCGAAGAGGATGACGAGAAAATCGTCATTACCGGCTTCGGCCGCAATCCGAAGCCTGCCGAGCAGTTGGATGTAGGCAATGCGGGAGCGGTGCTTCGTTTCTTAATGGCCATCGCGGCGCTTTGCCCCGACGTGACGTTTATAAATCGTTACCCGGATTCGCTTGGCAAGCGTCCGCACGATGATCTGATCGAATCACTGAGCTCGATGGGCGTTAAGATTGAGCACAACGAAGGCAAACTGCCGATTCGCATTCAAGGCGGCAAGCCGAAGGGCGGCCACATTCAAGTATCCGGCAATATTAGCTCGCAGTTCCTTAGCGCGTTGCTATTCCTTACTCCATTGCTTGAGGAAGACAGCGAGATTGAAGTGCTTCATGATTTGAAGTCGAAAGTCGTTGTAGGCCAGACGCTGGAAGTGCTTACGCAGGCAGGAATCGTTATCCATGCCGACGAGGACTACATGCGCTTCCGCGTTCCAGGCAACCAAAGCTATGCGGCGAAGACGTACTCCGTGCAAGGAGACTACCCGGGCTCGGCAGCGATTCTGGCGGCTGCTGCGGTTACGGAATCCGACGTGATCGTACATCGTCTCGAAGAGCGCAGCAAGCAAGGCGAGCGTGCTGTAGTAGACGTGCTTAAGATGATGGAGACTCCTCTGACTCATGAGAACGGCATCGTTCACGTGAAGGGCAACGGCAAGCTGAAAGCCGTCGAGTTCGATGGCGACCATGCAACCGATGCTGTCCTAGCCATGGTAGCGGCTGCCGTATTCGCGGAAGGCACTTCGCGCTTCTATAATGTAGAAAACTTAAGATACAAGGAATGCGACCGGATTACCGACTACTTGAATGAGCTGCGTAAAGCAGGAGCGAACGTCGAGGAGCGCCAAGCGGAAATTATCGTGCACGGACGCCCCGAAGGCGTTGAGGGCGGCGTGGAGATTAATGCGCATTACGACCATCGAGTAATTATGGCGCTTACGATTGTAGGCTTGCGCTCGAAAGAACCGATCCGCATTCGTGACGCGCATCATGTCGCTAAGTCTTATCCGATTTACTTTGACCACCTGAAGGCGCTTGGCGCGAACGTAGAATGGATCGAAGCGTAACGGGCAAAAGAATACTCGAATAATACAGCAATTCAATATGATGAATTGAGGTGCGGCAATGGCCTATCAACATCCGTCTCGCGAGGAAATCAAGTCGATTCTGAAGGGAAGCACAACAATTGCAGTTGTCGGGCTGTCTGATAAGCCTGACCGTGTATCGTATATGGTGTCCGAGGCGATGCAAGCCAAAGGGTATACAATTATTCCGGTGAACCCGAACGCGGAATCGATTCTCGGTCAGAAGAGCTATGCTAGTCTTAAAGAGATTCCCGTGCCCGTCGATATCGTGAATGTGTTCAGACGGAGCGAGCATACGCCGCCAGTGGCTGAAGAAGCGGTTGCGATCGGGGCGAAGACGTTGTGGCTGCAGCTTGGCATCGCAAGCGAGGAAGCAGCTTCCATTGCAGAATCAGGCGGCCTGAATGTCATTATGGATCGTTGCATTAAGGTAGAGGATTCCATCCTTCTTCCAGGCGGCAAATAATAAATCGGTACAGAGAGCTTTTTAACCGCACTTCGGTTAAAAAGCTTTTTTTGCGTCCGTTGCGGGTCCTGCCGGGTTAGACGAGCACGACTCTTTCAGCTATGCTAATAGGAAAGAAAACAGAAGCCGGGAGGGAATTGCCAGTGAGCGACACAATACTGATTGTAGAGGACGAGCGCCGGATCGCCCGTTTACTGCAAATCGAGCTCGAGAGCGAAGGGTACGGGGTAAGACTTGCGCCAGATGGCGTGGAGGGATGGGCAGAATATAAGGCAGGGGGAATCGCCCTCATTTTGCTCGATGTGATGCTGCCGGGGATTAGCGGAATTGACCTGCTGCAGCGCATTCGCGCTGTGGATGCAAACATTCCAGTCATTATGCTAACTGCCAAGAGTGCTTTATCGGATAAAGTAACCGGTCTTGATCTGGGCGCCAATGATTATATGACGAAGCCGTTCGAGATGGAGGAGCTGCTCGCCCGCATTCGCGCGGCTTTGCGCAAAGCTGCCGGGCACGTCGCGGGAGAGCAGCAGCCCGGCCAGTGGATGACGGCGTCCGATCTCAGGTTGAACGAAAGCACGCGCGAGGTGGAGCGGGCCGGGCAGCCGATTATACTTACTCAGCGGGAGTTCGACCTGCTGGCCTATTTGCTTCGCAACAAAAAACTAGTCTTAAGCAGGGATCAGTTGCTCGCCGAGGTGTGGGGCTATGATTATGCGGGCAATACGAATGTCGTGGATGTTTATATCCGCTATGTACGCAAAAAAATAGACGAAGGCTATGATACGGAGCTTATCCATACGGTTCGGGGCATCGGCTATTGTATTAAGGACGCGACATGAAGCTGCGCAGCAAAATACATCTGTATTCATCGGTATTGTTTACGGTGCTGCTGCTGCTTGCCAATGCAACGGTATACACCATGTTCTCTTCCATGATGCTGGAGCGCGAGCTGAACAATCTCGCGGCGGAAACCCGCCAGGCGGCAACTGCCTTGCGTCAGGCAGATCATAACGCTGCATTAGTGGAGCTGCTTCGAGCATACGTGCCGCTTAACGGCATGCTTAGGTGGGTGCCTGAAGAGGCGGACGGCGGCGGAACGCTCGTTACTTCAGCCTCGGAAACAGACTTAAGCGGCCAAGCGGCTGTATATTCCAGCGAGCAGAAGCAGCATCGATTGAATATCGCGCGCAAAAGCTACGGCTTCGTGTCCATTCCGGTTATCGGAGGGGATGGGGCGGTTGCGAACGTGCAGGCGACGGCGAGTCTCGAGGAGCTCAAGGAGCTGCTGCGGATTTTGCGGCTTGTGCTGATCAGCGTTTCGGCAGCGGTGCTGATACCTGTGCTCGTTTCGAGCGTCGTATTAGGAAAGGTGCTGATGCGTCCTATTTCAGCTATGACCAGAACGATGCGTCAAATTGCCCGCAGCGGCGAGTTCGTTAAGCTGAAGCAGCAGGGACGTTCCCGTGACGAGCTCGTGGAAATGGGAGAAACGTTCAATGAGATGATCGGGCTGCTGGAAGACAGCTTCGCGAAGCAGGAGCAATTCGTGTCCAACGCTTCGCACGAGCTGAAGACGCCGTTAACGATTATCGAAAGCTACGCCAGTCTGCTCAAGCGAAGAGGACTTGATCGGCCGGAGCTGTTCGAGGAATCAATTGAAGCTATTCATTCCGAAGCCGTGCGAATGAAAGGGATGACGGAACGGCTGCTGCTGCTCGCGACGTCCCGGAGGGAGTGGAAGGTGGAACGGGAGCCGCTGGAGCTGCTGCCGTTTGCCGAGCAGACCGCCGAGTTTTTCCGCAGCGCATATAAGCGCGATGTCAGGGTAGCGGCGCTGGATCTTGCTGACGTGACGGTTAGCACGGATCAAGGCATGCTTAAGCAGATCCTTTTCATTTTGTTGGACAACGCTCGCAAATACAGCAGCGAGATGATTCAAATTGATGTGGGACGCGAGGATAAAGGCGGATATATTCGGGTGACGGATCGCGGAATCGGGATTCCGGCAGAAGAGCTCAAGCAAGTATTCGAGCGCTTCTATCGCGTCGATAAAGCCCGCAGCCGAGATCAGGAGCCGGTGGGCGGCGCAGGGCTCGGTTTGTCGCTTGGCAAGGAGCTTGCGCAAGCCATTAGCGCCGAGCTTGTGCTGGAAAGCGTGCCGGGCGTTGGCACGACGGCAACAATCGTCATCCCTATCGAGGCGCCAGCCGGTCGTTCTCAGTAAATTGTAAGAAAAGGGAGTTAGAATAGACGGTATTAAGGAACGTCTGGAGGGATGGATTGCATGAATCACACAAAATGGCGGCTCGGTGCAGCGGCAGCAGCCGTCATCGTTATTGTTGCCGCTGCAGCTATTTATTTGGTGGTCCGGGCCGATAGCTCGCCCGAACTTACGCTAGCTGCGGCCGAGGAGGAGGTACTCGGACAATATTCGGGCGAGATCGTTGGAAGCAAACCGTTAGGCGAAGGGTACGTGATCCAGCTCCGATCAACGCAAGGTTTGTATGAGCTGACAGTCGGACCGGCGGGTATTGCTTCTATTCGAACGTTGGAACGCTATGGCATCGAAGAGGGGGGCGCGTCTCCGGAACCGGGTTCGCCTGAACCGTCGCTGTCGCCTCCGCCAACGGCGACACCTAAGCCGACTTCTCCTCCACCTGCAAGCAGTCCGTCAACCAATCCGTCCATTCAGATTACCGAGCAGAAGGCAACCGAGCTGGCTCTGGGCAAAATTCCAGGCATGGTCAAGGATATCGACATGGAGCAAGAGGGCGGAAAGTGGTACTATTTTGTGGAAATCGAAAGCAAAGACGGAAAGGAAGCGGACGTACAGCTGAATGCCGCCTCCGGCAAGGTCGTATCTGTAACTTGGGATGACGATGACGACTAGTTTTATCATCAAATTCTAATGTTTCTGTAATGGTTCTCTTAGATTGCGGGTGTAAGTTATAGATGTAGCAGCAAGAGCCGGCAACGGTTCGCAATCAGAGAATGATAAAGGAGATGTCGGAGTATGATGAAGAGAAAAGGCTGGATTATCGGATTGGGTCTTATCGTGGCGCTAGGAGGGACGAGCGCGGCCGTGGCGGCCGAAGGGGTAACTTCCTATATCGGCAAGATCAAAGCGAAGCAAATCGCCTTAAACGCAGCTCCAGGAACCGTGACGGATATTGAATTGGATCGTGAACGCAATACGGTGTACTACGAGGTGGACATCGACCGCAAGGACACCTTCCAAGACGTGGATGTCCATGTAGACGCGGCAACCGGTAAAGTGCTGAAGGTTAAAAACGATGACGATGATACTCCTCGTACTACGACTGCACCGACAACAGCACCAACAACATCGCCGACAAGTGCTCCGTCAGCCGAATCGGCATCGACGACGATTACGAAGGAGCAAGCAGGCAAGCTGGCACAGCAGAAGGTGAAAGGCGAAGTCATTCGGGTGGAGACAGATTGGGATGACGGCATGAAAAAATTTGAAGTCAAGCTAAGAACAGCTGCAGGAAGGGCAGAAGTGGACATTGCAGCTGCAACAGGCAAGGTACTGGATGTCGATTACGATAATGATGATGACGACAATGACGATGACAATGACAATGACGATGACGATGATTATGATTATGATTCCGATGATGACAAGCATGATGACGACGATCGTGATTAAACTCATGAACCAAGCGCGAGTGCCAAGGCTGACGAAGCCTCAGGTGCTTGCGTTTTTTTGACGTACAGGAAAGTATATGATTTTACACATACTTTCTCTATACGTTTCGACGAAGCGTTGGCGTCCATAGATAGGACGCCGCTAGGCGATTCTTCTTAAAATATAGGATAGTATATGTTGTCACACTAAACTGACGCCTATATTTCTCCGGAATGAAACGCGCAACGCAGCCAAAAGACAGCGATAGCCGTTTCACCTTGCATCTTCGTTGTAGGAATGATTTCAAACAGCTAGACTAAAGATAGGCGGGTTTTGTTTTGACAAAACGGACGTATGCGCTTAACATCGTAATAGACATTTTGGTTCCATATCACAACAGACGCAAACGGTTAGGGGGTGCGTAATGATCTCCATTGGGAGTTTTCAACAGCTCGGCAGAGCGATCATGCTGCCGATGGTCGTGCTGCCTGCGGCAGCTATATTTTTAAGCTTAAGCACGCTGCCATGGGATATGGTCGGGATGCCCGGCATGTCCGGCTATTTGCAAGCGGCGAGCGAAGCTGTATTTATGTTTTTGCCTTTCATATTTGCCGTTGGCATCGCGCTGGGCATGACAGGAAATGCGTTGTCGGCCGGTATGGCTGCCCTTGTAGGGATGTTTATTTACGAAGGGATTACGGGTTCCGTAGAAGTGCAGATAGAGCCGACTGTGCTCATCGGCACCATTATAGGCGTGGCATCAGGTTTAAGCCATGCACAGTTAAAAAATCTTAAACTGCCTGAGTACATACAGTTTTTTGGCGGTCCTCGGTTCGTGCCGCTGTTCGTCAGCTTTATTTCGCTGCTGTTCTCTATAGGAATGGTCGGTGTAGCTCCTTATTTGCAGCAGTTACTGATTGATCTTGGCGACATCGTTGCCTCAGGCGGCGGATTCGGCGTGTTCCTGTACGGCTTCGTTCATCGGATACTCGTCGTATTCGGCCTGCATCATCTCGTCAGCCATGTGTTCTGGTTCCAGATTGGCGGCTATGAGACAGCAACAGGCGAGATGGTCTTCGGCGATTTGCCGCGTTTCTTCGCCGGCGATCCAACGGCCGGATCATTCATGGCGGGTATGTACCCTACGATGATGTTCGCTTTGCCTGCGATTGCGTTCGCGATCATTCATGAAGCGCGCGAGGATTTGAAGCCGAAAATCCGCAAAACGTTTATGTATGCGGCACTGTCTTCCTTTTTGACAGGGGTTACTGAACCCGTCGAATTCGCTTTCTTATTCGTCGCTCCTTACTTGTACGTCGTTCATGCGATACTGTCGGGCGTTATTATGTGGGTAACGTATGAGCTAGGCATTAAACACGGCTTCTCGTTCTCGGGCGGCGCGATCGATTATCTTATTAATGAACATTTGGCTACGCGCGGATGGCTTCTCATTCCGATTGGCATCGTCGTTGGTTTGGTTTATTACTTTCTGTTCCGCTGGGCGATTCGGAGATTCCGCATTCCAACGCCGGGGCGCGAGGAAGGTTCGCAGCTCGACGAATGGGCAGGCGATATTCCTTACCGCGCGCCGCTCATTCTTCAAGCGATCGGCGGGAAGCAAAATATCGTGCAAATGGAGTCCTGTATTACTCGCCTGCGGCTTAAAGTATCAAACGAGAGGCTAATAGATACGAACGCACTGCGCAATCTCGGCGCGGCAGGCGTTATCAAGCTTGGCGGCGGGCATGTGCAAGTCGTCTTCGGCACCTATTCCGAGCTTATACGCGAGGAGATGAACAAGACGATCCAGCGCGACCAGGCGCAAATCTTGTTTAATTCCCCGATGCAGGGCAGAATGATTCCGCTCGAGGAAGTGCCCGATCCTATTTTCGCCGGCAAGCTTGTCGGACAAGGGGTGGCCTTCATTCCCGACAGAGGGGAGCTCGTATCGCCGGTCAAGGGCGTCGTCATTCACATTTATCCGACGATGCACGCCATAGGCATTAAGACAGGGGAAGGACTTGAGGTGCTGCTTCATATCGGTATCGATACGTCGAAGCTTGCCGGCAAATCGTACTTCAACGCTGTCGTGAAAGAAGGGGACGAGGTTACGCCGGGGATGCTGCTTATCCGCTTTGATCTGCAGCGCGTTAAGAAGGAGAGCAAGTCGCTTGCAACTCCAATGGTCATTACGAACTCCGATCTCGTACACTCCTGGCGCTTTGCGCCGTTCAAAGCAGTGAAGAAAGGTCAGTCTTCGGTGATGTCGGTTGTACTTAAAGAGAGAAATGGTGGAGGGGAAGCACAATGATTCAAGGTATAGGAGCGTCAGCAGGCATTGCGATCGGGAGAGCGTTCGTGCTGCCTAATTGGGAGTGGGAGCTTCCGGAGCAAAAAATTGACGTTGCCGATTTTGCGCGGGAGTTCGAGCGTGTATATGAGGGCATTCGGACGTCCAAAGTCGAAATCGAGCAAATCAAGGATGAGCTGCGAGAGGTTGTCGGTTCGGAGGAGACGCATATATTTGACGCGCATCTCGCTATTTTGGACGATCCTGTATTCATGAATGAAATTCAAGGCATCATTCAGCGCCAATACAAGGCGGCTGAAGTTGCTGTGAAGGAAGCGATCGATCATTTCGTGACGATGTTCGATCTGCTGGACGATGAATATATGAAGGAACGCGCGCTGGACATTAAGGATGTCGGCAACCGGCTGCTCAAGCACTTGCTAGGCGCTCCGGAAATTACGCTTCCTTCCGACACGCAGCCATTTATTCTTATTGCTAAGGAGCTGTCCCCTTCACAGCTCGCTCATATTAATCCACAGCATGTGCTTGGCATTGTGACGCTGCAAGGCAGCACGACTTCCCATTCTGCCATAATGGCGCGCGCGCTAGGCGTTCCGCTAGTCGTTGGCGTCGAGATCTCCTTGGAGGAGCCGCTTCAGACCGGTCAGACAATCATAATCGACGGAAGCGACGGCAAAGTATTTATGGAGCCGACGCAACAAATCATTGAGACCTACACGCAACTGCACAGCCGGCAGAAGGAAGCGAAGAAGAAGCTCCATAATATTGCTGGCCATCGCCCGATGACGCCAGATGGCAAGACGCTAGAGCTTGCTGCCAACATTAGCTCCCTCAAGGAGCTGGAGATTGCGATGGCAAGCGGGGCGCATGGCGTTGGTTTGTTCCGAACCGAATTTCTATACATGGACCGTAATCGATTCCCTAGAGAAGATGAGCAGTTCGACGTATATAAGGGTGTAGCCGAGAAGTTGGCAGGAGATGCGCTCGTCATTCGAACGCTCGATATCGGCGGCGACAAGCAGCTTGATTATTTCGAGCTTCCGGAAGAGGATAATCCGTTCCTTGGCTATCGTGCGATTCGTATATCGCTTGATCGGCAGGATTTGTTCAAGACGCAGCTTCGAGCGATTCTTCGAGCCAGTCATTACGGTCAGGTGAAGCTGATGTACCCGCTTATTTCCTCGGTTGACGAAGTGAGAGCGGCGAATGCCATACTGGAACAAGCAAAGCGGGAGCTGGAGCAGGAAGACATCCCATATGATAAAGAAATTAAGATCGGAATAATGATTGAGGTTCCTGCAGCGGTCATGATAGCCGACATGCTCGCGAAGGAGGTTGACTTCTTCAGCATCGGAACGAATGATCTCGTTCAATTCACGCTAGCGGTCGACCGGATGAACGAGGAAATTTCACATCTGTATGAGCCATTCCATCCTGCGCTGCTTCGAATGCTGATGTTGACTGTAGACGCGGCAAAGCGTAATGGAATCAAAGTAGGCGTATGCGGTGAGCTGGCGGGGGATTTGCGGGCGCTGCCGATATGGCTAAGCCTGGATGTCGAGGAGCTGAGCATGTCCTCGCACTCGATCTTGCCTGTGAAGGAGAGACTGCTTAGCACGATGCAGAATGAGAGCCGAGAGGTGCTCCATCAAGTGCTGGAATGCCGCACAAGCAATGAGATTATTGATGTGCTGACTCGTTTCATGGAACGCGTGGACCTAAAGACAGCGAATGGTTAACCCATTCGCTGCTCTAATGCGTCTACGAAAGCCTTTGCGTATTCCGGCAGATCCGGCGGACGTCTCGCTGATATGAGATTGCCATCGACAACGACGGCTTCATCGTACCAGGTCGCGCCTGCGTTCTCCATATCGTCCCGAATGCCCGGAGTCGACGTAACTTTACGTCCTTCGAGTATTTTGGCAGAGATGAGCACCCAGCCGGCATGGCAAATTTGTCCGATCGGCTTATTTTGCGCATTTAGCTCTTGTACAAGCTGGAGCACCTTCGGATAACGGCGGAGCTTATCCGGCGCCCATCCGCCAGGAACGAGCAAGCCGATGATATCTTCGCTGCTCACCTCATCGAACGAGAGGTCGGCAACAGCGGGAACGCCATACTTGCCAATATGCTTCTTGCCTTTCTCGGGTCCAGCATAGAGCACCGTTGCTCCGGCTTCATGGGCGCGATATACCGGATACCACAATTCCAAATCTTCAAATTCATCATCCAGCAAGCAAATGACCGTCTTATTATGTAAGGACATTTCGATTTTCCCCTCCAACGTGTACGTTTAACCATCCCTATTATTGTAGCGAAGGAGATTCAATGAAGCAAACAGAACAAATAATGATGCAGACTCGACGCCGTATTTCCATTTATCGATTTATTCCCGCTTTCCTTTGGATGGCCATTATCTTTATATTATCCTCACGAACAGGCGAACAGCTGGATACCGTGCTGCCGCTCTTTCAGAAGCTGTTTCCATTCATGGATAATTTCAATTGGGGTCACTTTGTTTCCTACTTTCTGCTTGCCATGCTGCTCGACTATGGGTTTGGACGCCGCTCGGAGCTTTTATCTTTCAAGCTGCTCGTGATCTTATTATGCGGTGTTTACGGCATCACTGATGAGTATCATCAGTCATTCGTAGGAGGCCGGATGCTTGATTCGCATGACCTAAGGAACGACATAATTGGAGCAACTTTATGGGTTATTATCGGGTTACTGCCGCCTGTGAAGCGGTTAAGATCGAAGCTGTCCAGAGCGAATAGTCAATAGGCTGGCGATTAACGCTTGTTGCCTGCTGTAGTAAAAATTACATAGACGACACAAGCAGGATTTTTTGCGAAAAAGGTCGAATTACCTATCTATCTCTTTGTGCCTAGATTTCAGCTTAGGCTCAAGCTGCCATGAGAAGGAGTGGACCACTTTGCAAAAGCGGTGTCATTGCGGCGACATTATGACGATGAAGCTGCGAACAGTTATATTTTCCGGAAAAGTAGAAATTGATAACGTTCCGATATTCTCCTGCACGATATGCAACCGGAGCGAGGTTATTCCCGAGGTTAAGCCTGATTTGACTGGACTAATCGCCCAGCTTGGCGCAGAACCCGATAAGCAAACGTTTTTGTTTAACGAATGCAATGAATGGGCAAGTTTGTTAGTAGAGGCGAAATCCTATAAGCAGCATACGGATCGCAGCGCGGTCGAGCGCCTCTTCGAGGAGCGCGTCAATCAATTGCTAGATCTATATTTGCTTGCGCAAACGCTGAATGACGAAGCATGGATTCAAGATTTGGATAAGCGGCTGAAACAGCTTAGCCGTCGCACGCTTCTTACATAACGGTACAACGACTGCACTTTTAGCCAGATCTACCCGGGTGGGCGATGTGTAATTAAATCGTTCATACGGCTATTTTACTTACACCGTGAGCGTAAACGATAAGCGTTAACATTGCGAAAAGTAATATTTTGTCGTATCATTACTGTAATATGCGGCGTACGTAACAATAAAAATCTGAGCTAATGGAGAGAAGGACCGTGACTGTAACCATTTATGATGTAGCAAGAGAAGCAGGAGTATCCATGGCAACGGTTTCTCGGGTTGTGAACAACAATCCTAACGTAAAGCCTGCAACACGCAAGAAGGTATATGAAGCGATTGAACGGCTAGGATATCGTCCGAATGCCGTCGCACGCGGATTGGCAAGCAAGAAGACGACAACAGTAGGCGTCGTTATCCCCGATATATCGAATGCTTTGTATGCAGAGGTAGCCAGGGGCATAGAAGATATAGCTAATATGTATCATTATAATATTATTTTGGCTAATGCGGACAAGAAGAAGGACAAGGAGATTCGCGTTATCAATACGCTGCTAGAGAAGCAAGTCGACGGTTTGCTGTTTCTAGGAGCGCCTGTAACCGAAGAGCACTTGCAAGCGTTCAAGACGGCTAATGTGCCAATCGTGCTATGCGCGACTACGGATGAGAGCGGACAAGTTCCATCGGTAGATATTAATCACGAGAACGCTGCTTTCGACGCAGTGATGAGCTTGGTTGGGAAAGGCCACAAGCGCATTGCGATGATTAGCGGAACGCTGCAAGACCCGGCTAACGGCTATGCTCGTTTCCAAGGATATAAGCGTGCGCTGGAAGCTTCCGGCATTCCGTATGACGATTCACTCGTTCGTATAGGCAACTATCGTTATGAGTCCGGTGCTGATGCAATGAAATATTTCATCGAGCTTTCTGAGCGTCCTACGGCTGTATTTTCAGCTACGGACGAGATGGCGATCGGCGCTATTCATGCGATTCAAGATGCGGGACTGAAAGTGCCTAACGACTTCTCCGTTATTAGCGTGGACAATAGCCGTATGGCTTCAATGGTAAGACCGCAGCTAACAGCTGTAGCACAGCCTATGTATGATATTGGCGCAGTATCGATGCGTTTGCTTACGAAGCTGATGAAGAAAGAAAACGTGGAACAATCTCAAGTGGTTTTGCCTCATGAAATTGTTGTGCGTCAATCAGTTGGAGGAATTTAATAGAAATGCCGTTTAACAAAATCGGAATTATTGGCGCTATGGTTGAAGAAATTGAATTGCTGCATAAGCATACGGAAGTAGCTTCCGAGGTGACGAAGGCAGGGATTACGTATTACGAGGGCAAACTGCACGGCAAGGAAGTTATCTTCTGCAAGTCGGGTGTAGGTAAAGTGAATGCCGCCGTATGTACGCAAATTTTGCTTGATCTCGGTGCAGACTGCGTGTTGTTCACAGGCGTTGCAGGCGCGGTTGACCCGCGACTCAACATCGGCGATATCGTCGTATCTACAATCAGCATTCAGCACGATATGGATTGCTCGCCGCTTGGCTTTGCCAGAGGTACGATTCCATTCCATAGCCGTTCGGAGTTTCCTGCTGACGACAGACTGATCGAGCTTGCTGTATCGGCTAGCGATCGTCATTTCCCAGGCCGCAGTCTAAAGGGAATCGTATTGTCCGGCGATCAGTTCATTGCAAGCCGCGAGGCGGTCAAGCTGTTGCATGAGACGTTCGATGGCGCATGTGCAGAGATGGAAGGCGCGTCCGTTGCGCAAGTTTGCGACATGAATGGAATCCCATATGTCGTCATTCGTTCCATGTCGGACAAGGCTGATGGATCTGCTCATGTGAATTTTGCGCAATTTACGATTCAAGCCGCTAATAACTCGTACCAGATCATTGATGATATGGTCAAGCATATGTAATTATTATGATTAGACACATAAGCACCCGCCAGTTGATCGCTTTCGATCGACCGGCGGGTGCTTTTTAATGATCTCCCTTATAGCTGTATTAGTTAGCCTTCCGATTGGAATTATTGCGAGTCTATTTGGATTTCGGAGACTGTCAATTAACCGTGACTAACCAATAGTTGTACGATATATCGTATAAACCAACCTTACAGACAGGTCAAACCAAGATTTTTGTTCGAAAAATCGTCCAAAATCATACGCTGCGTGGATGGATTAACCACTTTTATAAGATAAATCGTATAAGTTTTGACAGTGTATAACTTGTTTAACTGCTCTTGTGTGATAAATCATATGAATTGAGATCATATCTATATTGTATGAAATACAGTTCTACAAATCCTGAATGGCAATTTGCTGCGTCACGCGATTTTTGAGCGTTATCTCTTCACGCCGCGGGATAGGAGGGATGTGCGTCAGATCATCCAACCATTGTGAAGGAAGCTCATGCGGACATGAAGGCGACCAATGCTCCAGCCAATCTGCTGGCAGCTGCGGCATTGTACGAATGTCTTGTAGCTCAGTCGTTACGGGATGCTCGGTCATCGTCAGCCACACGAGCGCCCATGCTCTTGGAACGACACGCCATATATCGTAACCTCCGCCGCCAAGCGCAACCCATTTGCCGTTCGTATAATCATGCGCAAGCTCATGTATGATGGCCGGGATTTGCTGATAGATATGCATGCTGCAATGCATATGGGAGAGAGGATCATAGGCGTGAGCGTCGCAGCCATGCTGGCTGATGATGACATCAGGCTTATGAACGGCAATGACTTTGCGAAGCGTCACGTTAAAGCTCTCCAGCCACGAGTCATCTTCGGTATAAGGCTCGAGCGGCACGTTGAAGCAAGCGCCAAACCCGCTATCCGCGCCTTTCTCATGGACGAAGCCCGTTCCCGGGAACAGGAAACGCCCCGTTTCGTGAATCGAATAGGTGCATACGTCCTGATCGGCATAGAATACCCACTGAACGCCGTCGCCATGATGGACGTCTGTATCGATGTAGAGCACTCTTGCGCCGTATGTACGGCGTATATGTTCGATTGCGATGGCGGCGTCATTGTAGACGCAGAAACCCGATGCGCGCTCAGGGAAGGCGTGGTGCAGCCCTCCAGCGAGGTGGAACGCATGGAGCGACTGTCCGCTCATGACGGCATCAGCAGCGGCTACGGAGCCGCTAACGATCGCAGAAGCGGCTTGATGAATGCCGGCAAAGAACGGGGTGTCTTCGGTTTGCAGACCGTATTTCTCGGCAAGCGTGTCGTTATGATCGACAGGCGCGCTTAATTTTTTAACGGCGTCCACGTAATCTTGCCTATGCACTAACGCAAGAAGCTCCTCATTTGCGCTTAGATGGGGCTGCCTTATTTGATCGTCCGTCAACGCTCCCATACGTCTCAGCAGATCAATCGTTAACGTAAGGCGCCTCGGATCGAAGGGATGCTCCTCTCCGAATTTATAGTTCTCAGAACCCGGATGGTGAAAGAATATTGCGTTTGCTTTTGAAGACATTCCCCTTATAGCCTCCTAGAAAGGTTAAGCCTATGTCTTAAGCTCTAACCGTGTTAGTACATAAATCGCTGACGGAACCGGACGCGGTCGAACTGTTCAACGGAGCTTAGCGGCACTTCCTTGCCGATCTTCACCATTAGACAGTTAGCAGGGTGGGAGCAAATCTCGGGATCATCCGTTGCGAACCAGATCATGCCTACCGACTTCATCAGCTTCTCCATCATATTGCGATATTCCCAAACATTAAGCTTCGTACCCTCTAAGTCCCAATGCCAATAGTATTCGGTTGTAAATACAATCATATTGTCCAGCTGTTCTTCAGCAAAAGCGAGATTTATCATCTTTTTACCTAGTCCATACGAGCGGTAATCGTCAGCAACCTCAATCGCGCCGAGCTCGATCAGGTCGTTCATCCCGCCCTCAGACCAGCGTTCAAGCTCGTCTGCATAATGGAATGTTACATAACCGACAATCGTATCCGCTTCCCTTACGAGTATAATTCGGCCCTCGTCAAGCGCTGCAATTTCTACCAACGCCTCATGTTGGTCGCGCGGCCTTCTGAATGCGTCAAGCGCAGGATGCATAACGAGCTGTGCAACTTGCTCAGGCGGCACAGGACCTTCAATAACAAGCTCACGATTGCCAGGCAGCTCGATACGCTCATGCTGCAACCGTTTTCGATGTTCCAAAAGCAAATCCCCCTTTCGTATACTCATGCAGCCCGTGCTCAAGGCGATGCTCTATTAATGGTTATAACAAACATTGCGGGAAATGAAAAGCATAGTCGAGATGAAAAAGGTTATGCTATAATAGTTGTGGCGGTTAAATGCCATACGAATCGTTTAGGTTAGTCGGCTTGTTTGCCTGCAAGAATAGACTACATTATGAAAGCGTATTCTATGGTAGCAATAGATAGATTTGATGGGAGAGTGATAGAATGATCAACTTGCATCAAGAGCGTATTCCAGCAACGGCGACAAATACGAATTTGACGAACTATGAGGATGCGGCAGCTAACTTTAAATGGGAACAAATCGAAAGTCAATTCAGTTGGTATTCAACTGGCAAAGTAAACATGGGTTATGAAACGATAGATCGTCATGTCGAGCAGGGCAAAGGAAGCAAAATCGCGCTTCACTACAGCGACAACGACCGCGATGAGTCCTACACGTACGAGGATCTTAGCAAGCAGTCGAATCGATTCGCGAATGTGCTTCGAAAGCATGGTATAACGAAAGGCGAGCGTGTTTTTATTTTCATGCCGCGAACGCCTGAATTATATTTCAGCGTGCTCGGCGCGCTAAAGGTTGGCGCAATCGTTGGACCGCTGTTCGAAGCATTTATGGAGACAGCTGTAAAAGATAGACTGCAAGACAGCGAAGCTACGGCAATCGTTACGACTCCTTCCTTGCTTGGACGGATCAAACGCGAGGAGCTGCCTGCGCTTAAACATATTTTCGTATTCGGCAACGATGTACAGACGGAAGACGGCATACTGGATTTTGCCGCTGAGATGAGCCAAGCCTCGGAGGAAGCTGAGATTGAATGGCTTGATCGAGAAGATGGTCTGATCCTGCATTATACATCCGGATCAACCGGCAAGCCGAAGGGTGTATGCCATGTTCAGAACGCAATGATTCAGCATTATTATACGGGCAAGATCGTACTTGACTTGAAAGAAAACGATGTCTATTGGTGTACAGCGGATCCAGGCTGGGTAACGGGCACTTCGTACGGCATCTTCGCTCCGTGGTTGAACGGCGCTACAATCGTCATTCGCGGCGGTCGCTTCAGCCCTGGCGACTGGTACGGCGTCATTCAGAAGTATGGCGTAACCGTATGGTATAGCGCTCCGACGGCCTTCCGGATGCTTATGGGGGCTGGCGATGACGTCGTAACACAATACAATCTATCAAGTCTACGTCATGTCTTGAGCGTTGGCGAGCCGCTTAATCCAGAGGTTGTCCGCTGGGGGATGAAAGTATACGGCCAGCGTATTCATGATACGTGGTGGATGACAGAAACAGGCGGGCAGCTAATCTGCAACTATCCAAGCATGGATATTAAGCCAGGTTCCATGGGCAAGCCAATTCCAGGTGTGTCAGCCGCGATCATTGACGACAACGGCAATGAAGTGCCGCCGTATCGCATGGGTAATCTGGCTATACGCACGCCATGGCCGTCGATGATGCGCAAGATTTGGAACAACCCGTCCAAATACGAGGAATACTTCCGTTTGGAAGGCTGGTATGTATCAGGAGACTCCGCTTATATGGACGAAGACGGTTACTTCTGGTTCCAAGGACGGATTGATGACGTTATTAATACGTCCGGCGAGCGGGTAGGACCTTTCGAGGTCGAGAGCAAGCTGGTCGAGCATCCAGCGGTAGCAGAGGCAGGCGTAATTGGTAAGCCTGACCCGATGCGCGGCGAGATTATTAAAGCGTTTATCGCCCTGCGCGAAGGATACGTCGCTTCTGAAGAGCTTAAGAAAGAAATCTCGCAATTCGTTAAGGTTGGCTTGTCCGCTCACGCGGCGCCGCGAGAGATTGAATTCAAAGATAAGCTTCCGAAGACGCGCAGCGGCAAAATTATGCGCCGCGTGCTGAAGGCGTGGGAGCTTAACTTGCCGACTGGCGATTTATCTACAATCGAGGACTAATCCAATAATGAAACGAAGGCGTCGCAGGAAGATCCTGCGACGCCTTTTATTTGTCCTTGATCTGCTTATCGCTGGAATAGCTCGATCCGCTCGCTGTCAGGACCGCTGACGAAGAAGTAGCGATAGCCATTTGGCAAAGTCGTAATATCCTCATCAACGAATGGAACTTCCAGCTGCTTCAGACGCTCGAACTCCGCCTCAATATCGTCCACCTTGACCGCAAAGTGATGCACCTTGCCCTCGGTCGGCAGATCGCCGTTGTAGCCCTGAACGAGCTCCAGATCGGTTTCGTCCGAATGTCCGAAGCCTAGGAATGCAAGCTGGATTACACCATTTGTATGCGGCACGCGGCCCTTCTCCTCAAAACCGATTACTTCCGTATAAAATCGGATGGAGGCTTCCATATCTTTGACCATTACGCCTACATGATCGATACGTTTATTAGTCAAAACGACCATTCCCTTCATTTCTTATTCGAATTAATTCTGCTCTATGTTATCGATCTATTTCTCAGCTGTCAAGTCGGGATTGTATGATTAAAGAAAAAACGGTATCCCGCTGCAAGCCAATGGCTGAGGGGATACCGTTTCCTATCGTTGTTAGTTGTTAACAACGATGACCTGAGAAGGTGCGGATTGGCCGCTTGCGTTCTCGGAGGTGACGTAGAATGCGCCTGTTACGAGTACATCGATATACTCGAATTGCGATTCGCTAGTGGAGCCGATTAAGGAATACTGTCCGTTGTTGCCCGGACTATGGTAGATATGGTACTGCGTAACTTGATCCGATACGGAGTTCGGCGTCCAGCTGAGCGTAACGCTAACTTCGTTCTTGGTCGCTTGCAAGCCTTCCGGAGCAGCTGGAGCATTGCCGCTAGGCTGCTCTGTGCCGCCGCCAGGCTCTCCGCCGCCTTCCCCAGGGTCAGTAGGCAGCTCAGGAATGATTGGAGCGTCACCGTACTGAACCATCAAGCTAGGCTGAGATTCGTTGCCCACGACATCGACAGAGGTAACATAGAAGCTGTAGCTATGCGCGTTCGACGCGTATAGCTTCGCTTTGTACTCGTTGCCGGCAGGTATCGATTCGCCTTCTTTCGTAGGCGCGTTTCCGTCAATTGCTTTGTACACACGGTAGCCAACAACATCCTTCGCTGCACTATCGGTGAACGTTAGAATGAGTACGCCGTCGGCTTGATTTAGCCTTACATTGCTCGGGGGCGGAGGCGCTGCTCCATCGTCTACACGAGGATCGGGCTTGGATGGCGCGTCATTAGCCGCATCCTTCGGCAAGTAGACCGCCATCGGCCGTCTGCTCTTCGCAGGCAGCTTCGCTTGCGCTGCGTTGATCTCATCCATTAGCGCATCAAGCGGTTTCTTGCGCTTGACAACGATCTGCTCCTTCAGCATATCGAGCGGAGTAGCCGGATTCGGCACATAGTTGACGCCTTCATAGGTTATGAAAGCCATCTTCACAAGTGATTCGTCAACCGCCTTCGGCACATATTTCCTGTTGAACCAGTCGGTTACAAGCATGCCTGCTTCTTTCGTCAATTGAGAAGGAAGCAATCCGCTTGCGCTGGATACAGTTGCCTTCACAATGCCGTCCGGTTTATTAAACTTATCCGTAACGAGCAACTCAGGTTTCTTCTCAACAAGCTGATCCATAATCTTTGCCCAGATTGCGCGAGCGCGTTTCTTGCCTTCGGTCGAGAGAGAGTTGATCTGCTCCTCGTAGCCCGCCCATACGCCTAGCGTAACGTCTGGCGAGAAGCCCATGAACCATACATCGCCGTAGCTTTGCGTTGAGCCTGTTTTGCCGGCAATGGGAATGTCACCGTAATGCTCGAACTGAGAGGTCAGTCCATGACCTGAGCCCGATGGGCTGGAAATGACGGTCGACAGCATATCTGTAATAAGGAACGCGCTTTGCTCGGAGAATACGCGTTCAGGCTTTGCCTCGTGCTCATAAATGCTTTTACCTTCAGCATCGGTAATTTTCTCAATCATGTATGAATCATTGTATATGCCGTTGTTTGGGATAGAGCCGTAAGCGTTCGTAAGCTCTTCCACCGAGACACCGACGCTTAGACCGCCGATTACGCCTGTCTGAGCGCCAGCGTCCTCCGGCTGAAGCGTAGTAATGCCAAGCTTCTTGACGAACGCCCAAGCGTTCTCGATCTTAAGCTCTTCGTTAAATATTTTTAGCGCTGGTATGTTCATCGATTTGTTAAGCGCTTCGCGTGCCGTCACAAGTCCGGAGAACTTCTTATCGACGTTCATTGGGATATGGAAGCCCTTCTGATAATCTTTCATGACGATCGGCGAATCATCGATAATGCTGGCCGGTTGGATGATGCCTTGCTCAATCGCAGGCAGGTAAGCAGCGATCGTCTTCATCGTTGAACCTGGCTGGCGAGTCATTTGGGTAGCGTAGTTCATTTGCTCTTCGTAGAAATCGCGACCTTCGAGCATACCGAGAATGGCGCCAGTCTTATGATCCAGCATGACGGCAGCAATTTGCTCAAGGCCTTTCTCTTCGCTATAAGGCGTGAAGTTCTCCTCATTGGAGCCGATCTCGCGCATAAACTTGTAAATATCTTTATCAATCGTTGTGTATACCTTGTACCCGCCGCGAAGCAGATGATCTCTAGCTTCTTCAAGCAATTGCGGGTTTTCCTTCAGGTCTGCCTTCGTCAAGTCCGGGTCTTGCTGCATAAGCATAATTTCCGCGGCTTGGCGCTCGGCTTCCAGCATGAGATAAGGATAAGTCGTATAAGCTTTCTCGCTTGGCGCAGCAAGTGTCTTGCGAACGTCGAAGGCGAGCGCTTCATCATATTGCTGCTGATCGATGCGTCCAGTCTCAAGCATGCGGCGAAGCACCATTTGCTGGCGCTCGATGGCTAGCTTGATGCCTTCTTCGTTGTATTGCCCTTTGCCCGTGTATGCCGTATAAGCGGACGGGCGCTGCGGCAAGCCTGCGAGATAGGCGGCCTGTGCGATATTAATTTGATTCAGATCGGTAATGTTGAATATTCCTTTGGCTGCAGCCTTAATCCCGAATACTTGATAGCCGCTCGAACCGTTGCCGAAAGGCATCTTGTTCAAATAAGCGGCCAATATTTCCGGTTTCGTCAAATATCTTTCCATACGGAGCGACAAAAAGATTTCTTTGATCTTCCGGCTGTCGGTTTTGTCCAAGCTCAGAAATACGCGTCTTGCGAGCTGCTGCGTCAGCGTACTGCCGCCTGTTTGTGTTTCCTCGTTAAGAAGCTTCTGCTTGACCGCGCGACCAAGGCCGTTAATATCTACGCCGTAATGCTCGAAGAAGTTGTTGTCTTCAATAGCGAGCAGGGCGTCTATTACTTGCGGAGGCAGATCCTCATATTCTACGATCATACGGTCTTCGTCGGTACGAAGCTGACCGACAAGCGAATCATCATTAAAGTAAACATAACCGGTGAGCGAGTTCTCCCCGACTCTCTCCTCGATGACGGTACGGGGCCTGACCTCTTCGTTTTTGACGAGAGCAGCCACATAGCCGGTTACGGCTCCGCCTGCTAGCAAGCCGATGAATATTCCGAAGTATACCATCCATTTTACAGTTATAAAAGTTACGATTCCGAATGTTCGCCATTTGCTTCGTTTCGTTGGCGCCGGCTGACGATCTTCTTGCATCTTTTTAATTCCCCCTCCAAAATAGCAAGTCCATTATAACATAAAACACCAATAGAAGCAGGTACTAACCGTATGCTCATATATATTCGTTATTTCATTGACGTATCGGGGGGCTAAAATGTTTTGCTTAAACGTGAAATTCAGCAATAATCAGCCTGAGACCGTAATAACTGCTGTAAACGGAGCAATTTACAACTTTTTTGCTTATTTTTCGACGATTTTGAAACATATTGGGTTTTAGGGCGTAATACATAATGGGGAATAGTTGGAAAATATGGTTATAGGAAGAGGGTGAGGGAAGGTGGAAACGCTGTACTTAGCCTGTCTGATCGGCGGCATTCTGTATGCGATCGTCAGCGTCATATTCGGAGATTGGCTTAGCCTGGCATTGGACGGCGTGCTTGATTTTCTTTCGTTTGACGGCCATTCGTGGCTGCAGCCAACCGCACTTGTTGGAAGTATTACCGTATTTGGCGGCGCCGGGATTATGCTTACCAGATACACTTCGCTAAGTATAGGCGTCGTATTGGCGCTTGCGCTGCTCATTGCTTTAGCCGCTGGCGTCGGCGTGTTCTTTCTATATGTTCGACCGATGGAGCGAAGCGAGAATTCCATTGCTTTCTCAATGAATGCTTTGTCAGGATCGCTCGCAGAGGTGCTTGTCTCTATTCCCGATAAAGGATATGGCGAAGTGCTCGTTAAAGTCGGAGCGGGGTTTACGAATCAGATCGCGGCGAGCTTTGAAGGCGTCCCGATTACTGCCGGTTCCCGCGTCGTCGTCGTCGAAGTGAAGGACAGTACCTTATTTGTATCTGAAGTGGACTTATCCTAAATCCAAGCACGAGAGAGGAGTCATTCGATATGCCGGAACATTTGTTAATACCGATCATTGTTGTTGGAGTAATTGTTGTACTGGGGCTTGCCTTCTGGGCTCGTTATCGAACCGTTAGTCCTGATGAAGCGATGCTGGTTACAGGATCATTCTTGGGCAGCCGTAATGCGCTGACCGATGACTCTGGAAGGAAAGTGAAAATCATTCGCGGCGGCGGCGCCTTCATTCTGCCGATCTTCCAGAAGGCTGAGTTTCTATCTTTGCTTTCGCATAAGCTGGATGTATCAACCCCGGAGGTGTATACGGAGCAAGGCGTCCCTGTTATGGCTGACGGTGTCGCAATCATTAAGATCGGCGGAGCTGTAGAGGATGTTGCAACGGCTGCTGAGCAGTTTCTAGGCAAGCCGACCGAAGCGCTTAAGGGCGAGGCCCAAGAGGTGCTGGAGGGGCATTTGCGAGCGATTCTAGGATCGATGACGGTGGAGGAAGTGTATCGCAACCGCGATAAGTTCGCTCAAGAAGTACAAGGAGTTGCCGCCAAGGATCTTAAGAAAATGGGGCTGCAGATCGTATCATTCACGATCAAGGATTTGCGCGATAAGCACGGTTATCTCGATGCGCTGGGTAAGCCGAGAATAGCAGCGGTGAAGCGCGATGCGGAGATTGCAGAGGCGGAAGCGGTGCGCGATGCGCGTATTCAGAAGGCTTTAGCGGCTGAGGCGGGGCAGAAGGCAGAACTGCTGCGCGATACGAATATTGCCGAGGCGGAGAAGGACAAGGAGATGAAGGTGGCTTCGTTCAAGCGCGATCAGGATACAGCGAAGGCCGAAGCCGATCAAGCCTATTCGATTCAAGAGGCGCGTGCCAAGCAAAGCGTCGTCGAGGAGCAAATGAAGGTCGAACTCGTGAGAAAGGAACGCGAGATCGATCTCGAAGCGAAGGAAATATTGCGCCGCGAGAAGCAATATGACGCGGAAGTGAAGAAGAAGGCTGATGCCGACAGATATGCCGTAGAGCAAGCGGCTGAAGCGGACAAAGCGAAGCGTCTGCGCGAGGCGGACGCGGTGCAATACCGCATTGAAGCCGAGGCGAAAGCGCTCGCCGCGCAGAAGCGGCTGGACGGTCTTGCGGTTGCCGAAGCGGAGCGGGCAAAGGGTACGGCCGAAGCCGACGTAATAAGGCTGCGCGGACTGGCTGAAGCGGAAGCGAAGGAGAAGCTTGCCGAAGCCTTCGAGAAATTCGGCGAAGCGGCGGTTCTCGATATTATCGTGAAAATGCTGCCTGAGCTCGCTGGTCAGATCGCTTCGCCGATTGGGGCGATTGATACGCTCACCGTCGTGGATACCGGCAAAGGGGAAGGCGCTGCCCGTCTAAGCAACTATGTGACCGATCTAATGGCAACCGCTCCTGAAATGCTTAAGAGTGTGTCCGGCATCGATGTGAACGGGTTGATCAGAGGGCTCACCTCACGGGCGACAGCTTCAACCTCGCCCGCCTCATCCGCGCTAAGCCGAATGACTGAGCAAGATTAAACATTGTTATGGAAACTACAAAAACAGTCAAGAAGCCCGCACAGCAGGCCCCTTGGCTGTTTTTTGTATGCAGATATAGAGTTAAATGTCTGAATGTGCATGGAGGCAACTTACAGAGCATTCAATTAGTAGCCCCAGCCGCCAATTCCACAACTACATGCAATAATTACCAACAGAATGAAGAGGACCAAAATGAAACCAATGTTGTTGGAAGCACCACCTACGCAACCGGACATTAAAAATGCACCTCCTTACGTGTTGAGTACTCTTTACTGTATGAATGTCTTGTGCAGATTGATTGGGTATATGTTACGGGAGGCTATCGTTTAGAGGCAAAATGGGCGGGAAGCAAAGGCTTGCTGTAATAAAAGAAAAGCCGAATGAATGCAGCTGCATTCATTCGGCTTCGTCTTATTAACGGCTGTAGAACTCGACGATTTGTTTCTCGTCGATATCTTGGGACAGCTCGCCGCGGTCTGGCAGGCGAACGTACTTGCCTTCCATTGCTTGCTCGCTGAACTCAAGGTAGTTAGGAAGGTGATGACGGCCTTCCATAGCTTCTTTAACAGCTTTCAGGCTGCGGCTGCGCTCGCGCAAACCGATTACGTCGCCAACAGCAACCGTGTAGGAAGCGATGTCGACTTTTTTGCCATTAACTGTTACGTGACCGTGAGCTACCAATTGGCGTGCTCCAGCACGGGAGTTGGAAAGTGCAAGACGGTATACAAGGTTGTCAAGACGGCTTTCAAGGAGAGCCATGAAGTTTTCACCGGCTTTACCTTTCATGTTTGCCGCTTTGTCAAACAAGTTACGGAATTGCTTTTCGTTCAAACCGTACATGTGGCGAAGCTTTTGTTTCTCTTGCAATTGAACGCCATAACCGCTCATTTTTTTGCGTTGGTTAGGGCCGTGTTGACCCGGAGGGAAATTGCGTTTCAATTCTTTTCCTGTACCGCTCAAAGAAATGCCTAGGCGGCGGCTTAGTTTAAATTTAGGTCCTGTATAACGTGACATGCGTCGTGTTAACTCCTTCATCAAATAAATTTTGAGAATGGGGTTGTGTTTCGCCGTTTACGTCCAATGTCCGAGCTCGCTCGTCCCTGATCTGCACTTCAGCCGCTGGCCTATCAGTGTACGTAATCATTGAGGGTGACACAAAACCGTACGCCCATGTATTCAACAATAAATATTATATGAGATTCACACTGAATGTCAAGCTGTACTTCATAAAATTAAAACTTTGTAATAAGCATCTAAAGTCCTATAAATTTTGGGGAGAGTAGTGCAAAAATATCAAAAATGGAGTAAGATAATAATTATTACAAGAAGGAATTATTGGTTGACGTACCGGATTTAAGTCGGGTCATTAATTGCTTTCTGCTTATTGAATAAGCTACGGTATAAGCTGAGCTTAACATGTATGCCTATCATATAATGTAACCTCATCTCCTGGCTTTACAGACGGAAGGGTTGGGTGCCGTATGGTTAATCGGATTAATAACGATGCTGCTTATAGCGAATCGTTAACGGAAGATCGCGCATCAACAAGTACTGAAGCCGTTTGGTTTGCCAGCGAAGATATTACGGAAGCGGACGAGCCTTATTTGCCGCCATTACTAGACGACAGCTTTCACCAGTGGATCAACGAGGCGGAAGGACTCCCTTTGTTCCAGTCTGGTGAATTTTCATTATTCGGCGCGGATTTCCAGCGTGTTGCTGTTGCTGGGAAGCTCAGCATTGATCGGCCGGATGGCTTAACCGCTATTTTGGATACCGTTATTTCCTCCGTGTTTGAACAGAGGTTGACGGTTGCAATAACTTTGGACAAGCTGCATGTAGTGGGCGTGCCGATAAGGAAGCGTACGGAGGATCTGGTGTTCTCGGTCTTATGTTATGTGACCGAAGCGGAAGCAGATGCCTCATCAGCGCGCCATGCTCCTAATGTAGAGATATGCGCTTATCACTTCCGCAGTTGCTTCTACCGCATGTTCGAGCAGCTCTATGTTCAGGATCTGCTCGTGCAACAGAAGCAGACGGAGAAGGAAGCGAAGCGAAGAGACGCGCTGTTTCTTGCCGCGAAGCGGCTTTATGATCAGATCGATGTATCATCGGTGCTGTCAGAGATGCTGAGCAGCCTCGAGCAGCTTTATCCAAGCTCCGAGGTTCATCTGTACTTATCGCAGGATCATCTCAACGGAGATGAGCGCGTGAAGCCGCTCGTATTCAAGAATGCGGCGCATGATCTCGTAGCCAAAGCGTTCCTGGACGGACAATATGCAAGCGAGCACGACCGTGACGGCACGATTCGTCTGGCGGTTCCGATGACGGGTAAGCAAGCCGCATACGGCGTCTTGTGCATGACGATTGGACCTGGCAAATGGGATGAGGCAGATCTGCCGGCATTTCTGCTGCTTGCCGACACGGCTGGATCGGCGTTCGAGAACGCCAAGTTATACGAGCAGTCCAACTTGCTTATTAATGAGCTGAGGCTTATTAATGAGCTGACGAAGCGTCTTAATCAGTCGCTGCGCCTTAAGGAAATATTTCAATTCGCGACGAGCGAATTGCTTACGATATTCGATGCCGATTATTGCTGCGTTCTGCAGATGAATAAGGAGAAGGATCAGTTCGTCGTAATGTCGAGCAACTTCCCGGCGCTGGCGAGCGAGCATTTCTCGCCGGAATACGGCTTCTGCGGCATGGTATACAGGACAAGAGAACCGCTCATCATTTCGGACTATTGGCATACGAGAGTCGTGACATCGAAGCTAATGGACAATACGGGCTCGCGCTCGCTCATCGCCGCACCGATTATGGTGGATGGAGAAGTGGTAGGTGTTATTCTTGTCACGCACAAGGTACCGAACTTCTTCTCGTATGATAACTATAAGCTGCTGCAAGTGATGAGTACGCATATAGGTCTTGCCGTTACGAATGCCTCCTTGCATGCTGAGGTGCGACGAATGGTCATTACCGACAATTTAACCGGTCTGCACGCGCGTCATTATTTGAATGAGCAAATTCAGAACCGCCAGCGCAAGGATCCGTTCGGAGCACTCATTCTGGTCGATATTGACTACTTTAAGAAAGTAAACGATACGTTCGGACATCAAGTAGGCGATCAAATATTGATCCAAGTGAGCAATATTATTAACGCATCGATCAGGCAAGGCGATATAGCTGCGCGTTGGGGCGGCGAGGAGCTCGCGGTGTATTTGCCGGGCATTAGAGCGGAGCAAGCGTATCGGATTGCCGAGCGCATACGGATGCATGTCGAAGCGGAGACCGATCCGGTTGTCACCGTATCCTGCGGTGTATCGGAATGGACGTTCGAGAACGAGAAAATTAGCGTGGAATCGTTATTTTATCGTGCAGACATGGCGTTGTATGAAGCGAAGAACAATGGTAGAAACTGTATTTTTGTCGGACAAAGCTAATGGGTCGAAATGTATAAAGAATAACGTAAATCTTTAGGGGAGCGTCGATTTCGACGCTCTTTTCTTTTGTTTTCTCTTCGGCATGAGGAATAAGACGGGGATGCGTGAGGGGAGTCTACGTAGAAGGTCTGTAATGCGAAAGGAGAGCTTATGAGAGACAAACCTAAGAAGAATGCCGCTTGTATCTTATTATGCGCTAGTATCGCTTTGGGGGGCTGTGGCGGCCTGACAGTGCAGAGAGAGCCTGAGCAGTGGCTGTCGTTATCTTATTCGGGTCTTGCGGCCATGGATCAATATGCGTTCACAGGATCAATGGACATGAGCTTGGACGGGGCGATGCCAGTCAGCCCGCAGACGTTCCAAGGCAAAGTCACCGATCATAAACAGTTAACGCTCCAAACGAACAGCGGTGATCAGCTCCGTATTAACCCTGCTCAGGTTCTCGAGTCGCTTGCGCAATCCGACAACCTGAAAATCGATGTAAGCGATACGTCTGAGCCAGATAAGATCACGCTGCATATTGCCGAGGAAGCCGCTTCTGCCAAGGGAAAATGGGAGCAGCGTCTTAGGCAGCAACTTGAGGCGCTTATTGTGAATGAGCCGCCCGACTCTGCTCCTTATAAGAAAGAGTGGGAGCAGGAGGCCGAGCGTTCTCGCAAGCAGCTAGAAGCGATGTTGAGGTCGATGAGTACGAAGACGAGCTATGAGCTCGTTATTGACGAGAACCGGCTGCTTCCGCTCAGGCTGGATGAGCATACGGAATTTCAGTATGAATACGGTGGTAAGAAGGCTTCCGAGGCGCGCCATACGACAATCCGGTTTCATGCCTTCGACGGAGCCTCAAGCGCAGCTGTTCAATGACATTGAGCCGTAAGAACGGCGACAGTCGTTTTACCTTATGGTACGATACTATGGAAGGGAAGTCGCTAAATAAGCAATTAAACATAAAAGGGAGATGAACGAATGCGCGATCCAAGAATTCAGAAACTTGCACAAAATCTAGTCTGTTACTCCATCGACGTACAGCCTGGCGACAATGTGTTGATCGATATAATCGGTTCAGAGCGTGAGCTTGCCAAAAGCTTGATCGAGGAGGTAGCTAAGCGCGGCGGCAGACCATTCATCGAGACGAGCGACCGCTCGGTGTTGCGGACAATGCTGCTTCATGCAACAAAGGAGCAGCTTGAACTATGGGCAGCGCTTGATCTGGAGCGCATGAAAAATATGCAAGGTTATATTGCCGTTCGTTCCGGCGAGAACGCGAATGAGCTGTCCGATGTTCCGGAAGAGAAAATGCGTTTATACGAGCAAATATATCGCAACCCCGTACATATGGAGCAGCGTGTCAAGAAGACGAAGTGGGTTATTTTGCGCTATCCGAATCCGTCTATGGCGCAGCTCGCCAACATGAGCACAGAAGCGTTCGAGAACTTTTATTTTGATGTATGCAATCTTGATTATGCGAATATGGATAAAGCGCAGGATCCGCTGCAAGCGCTGATGAAGAGGACGGACCGAGTTCGTATTGTCGCGCCAGGCACCGACCTTACGTTCTCAATCAAGGGCATAGGAGCGAAGAAATGCTCCGGTCATCGGAACATTCCTGACGGCGAAGTGTTCTCGGCTCCGGTTCGCGATTCCGTGCAGGGTACGATTACGTACAACGCGCCTAGCGTATATTCCGGCGTTTCGTTCCAGAACATTTCCTTTACGTTCGAGAATGGCAAGATCGTCAATGCAGAGAGCAACGATACGAAACGTTTAAACGAAATATTGGATGCAGACGAAGGGGCTAGATATATCGGGGAGTTCGCGATCGGCTTTAATCCGTACATTTTGCATCCGATGAATGATATTCTGTTCGACGAGAAGATCGCCGGCAGCTTGCATTTCACGCCGGGTCAAGCGTATGAAGAGACGGACAATGGCAATCGTTCGTCTGTGCATTGGGATTTGGTGCTTATTCAGAGACCGGAATACGGCGGGGGAGAAATTTATTTCGATGACGTATTGATTCGCAAAGACGGTCGATTCGTTATTCCAGAGCTTGAAGCGCTCAATCCGGAGAACCTAAAGGGCGAATAATAATAGCTTCTATTCTCAAATATAAAAAGCGTTACGACAGTGTATCTCAAGCTATGAAAATTGGAAAATAAAGCGTTTTTCATTTTCCCTCTTGATGGATGTGAGATTTCAGGTTATCATGGTGTCAAAGGTAAGCTTTACTAAATTAACTGGAGGGATCTCCCATGTCCAATAATGCTGCAATAGTTGAAATTTCCCAAACGGCTGGCCAATTCCGCTCATCCATCGTTCTACAAGCCGAGAGTAAATATATCGATGTAAAGAGCATTCTCGGACTGTTCACGACGCTTGTCGGGGGTCACGCTTACGAGCTTCACGTTCACGGACCTGACGCTGAAGAAGCGAAGGCTGCAATGGCAGCTGTATTCGCTAAGCATAACCTTAATGTATCTGTAATTACGGAATAATTGTACGATTGTTTCCAACTGAAGCACTCCTCGCTTTCGCGAAGGAGTGCTTTTCTGTTTTGTCCTTGTGTATTCGTCCTTTTTCGTCTAATATAAAAGGTATAGAAGACGGCGGTACGCGCACAGGGGGGAAAACGATGTCTTCACCGGAAATAACTGTTCAATTGCATGAGAAAGCGCTTCGTCTCCTTCAGGAAGATGCGAGTAAAATAGAAAAGTTGATCGAAGTTCAGATGGAGAACTTGACGACTCGTCAATGTCCGCTGTACGAGGAAGTTCTAGATACGCAAATGTACGGTTTCTCGAGAGAGGTCGACTTTGCCGTTCGCGCCGGATTACTTGCTGAGCTGGCTGGGAAAGAAATCGTCAGCAGGCTTGAAAGAAATCTTGCCTTGCTGTATGAAGCGTTAGATCGCAAAGAGTAGTCCCCCGATTCGGGAGACTACTCCTTTTTTTTTGCCTATATAATTGTCATGCGCTACGTTATACGAGATAGAACGCAATCCCCAGAATGACGTATACCATGAGCAGAAGTACGCCTTCGTACCAGTTCGTATTGCCGTCCCTGGAAACAGACTTGGCGATAAAGACCGATACGCCGATCGCGGTCAGCTCGATTGGGGTGAATACGATATCCATCGTATTGCCGAATAGCGTACTGACGATAATGAGCACTGGAGCAACGAACAAAGCGATCTGCAAGCTGCTGCCGATAGCGATCTCCACGGCTGCCCCGATCTTGTTCTTCATTGCGAGAATGACCGCAGCGCTGTGCTCTGCCGCGTTGCCGACGATGGCAATGACGAATGCCCCGATGAACAGTTCTGACAGTCCGAAGCGCTCCGAGAATGTATCCAGCGTATGTACGAGCCATTCGCTGACGAATGCGACCATTACAGTAGCTAGAACGAGGAACAGGATTGATTTCATCTTCGACCAAGCAGGCTCTTCGCCGTGATCGGCATTCATCTCCACGTCGGCAAGCATATCCTTGTGCGTTACCATCGAGAAGAGAAGCCACAGCACATAAGAGACAATGAGTATCCCCGCTACCGCAAGGCTTAGGAATTGGTCCTTGTCGAAGGTGAACTTCTCGGATACGACGAATACAGCTGGGACGAATAGACCGATGACGGCCATAATCATGAGCGTAGAGTTATGATCGGCGAGCCGGTTGTTGAACCGCTGCTCCTTGTACTTCAAGCCGCCAAGCAGAATACTAAGTCCAAGCACAAGCAACAGGTTGCCGATAATAGCGCCCGTCAAGCTCGCCTTCACCATATCGAACAAACCTTCCTTGACGAGGAAGATGGCGATAATGAGTTCAGCTGCATTGCCGAACGTGGCGTTCAGAAAGCCGCCAAGCCGTTGCCCGGCATAGTGTGCGACACTTTCAGTAGCTTTGCCTAGGAAGCCCGCCACAAATATAATCGCGATCGCGGATATGACGAATTGCACCGTCATGTCCCAATGAGCGTAATGCCCTACTGCGCTGAGAGCGAACATGACAATAAGCCCCGAGAAAAACAACTTCTGATTCAATAGCTCCACCTCATCTTGACTGTGCTGAAATCCTGTTAATACTATAGCGAAAAAAAGGAGGGAAGTAAACTTTTACCAATATAATAACATTCGCGGGTATATTCAAAGCATAGCCTCCTTGATTACATCGTATCCATCTATTACAATGTTCATATATGGCAAAAACGAGGAGTGAATCACATGACCGAAGACCTTCAAACAGGTATTATTCGTATTTCTGATGATGTAGTAGCTACGATAGCGGGACTAGCGGCACTTGAGACACCGGGCATTGCAGCGATGTCGGGCGGCATCTCGGAAGGTCTGGCTAAACGTCTCAGCGGCAAAAACGTTCAAAAAGGCGTTTCCGTCGAGGTTGGCCAAGTCGAAGCAGCAATCGATCTTCGGATTATCGTTCACTATGGCATTCCGATTCAAGAGGTATGCCGTCAGCTTCAACTGAACGTACGTGAATCGGTTGAGAATATGACAGGGTTGCATGTTGTTGAGGTGAACGTGAAGGTAGAGGGCGTCGCGTTCAAAGAGGAAGAGCTTGAAGAGGCTCAAAGACTTAAATAAAGCACTCCATAATAAAACGGTATCCATCTTAGCGGATGGATACCGTTTTTTGGCTTGAGCGAGTCGTAGCAGCTGTGCTGCGGGTGGTGCTTGCTTTCTCGCTTCGATTCGATTCTCTCGATATGCTGAGCAGGACGCCCATACTCATCAGACAGACGAGTAAGGACGAGCCGCCATAGCTAATGAATGGCAAAGTAACACCCGTAAGAGGGATGGCTCCGGTTACGCCTCCGATGTTGATGAAGGCTTGAATGGCAAGAAGTCCAACAATACCGACGCCAACGACTGTACCGTATTCATCCGAGCAGCGCAATGCTACGATGAGGCCCCGCCATAAGAAGAATAAGTAGAAGAGCATGAACAATGTACCGCCAATAAATCCAAATTCTTCGCCGATAACCGCAAAGATGAAGTCATTGTACGCAAATTTCAAATAATGCAGCTTCTGTACGCTTTCACCGAATCCGGCGCCGCTTATACCGCCATGGCCGAACGCTTGAAGGGAAGATACTAACTGCCAACCTGAATCTTGTGCGTCAGCTAGCGGATCGGCATAAGAGGTGAAGCGATCGATCCGATATTCCCACTTCTTAGGGTCCATCGCCATCGAAATGCTGAATACGACGGCGACGAGAAGCACAACGGCAAGTCCCGATGTCGCTGCTTGCTTCAAGTTCGCTCCTCCTGCAAAAATCATTACGATCGCGCTTGCCGCAAGAACGAGGCAGGAGCCCAAATCCGGCTGCATCATGATAATGCCGCACACGGCGCCAACGATAATGATAACCGGCAGAAGCCCCTTCTTGAAGTCTCGGAACTTGTCGCCCTTCTTCGAAATAAGCGCTCCAAGGTACAGAATAACAGCAAGCTTAGCTGGTTCCGTTGGCTGTACCGTGAAGGGGCCAATCTGAATCCAGCTCTTTGCGCCGTTAATATCAGGAGCGACGAAGGGCACGAGCACGAGCAGAAACATAACCGGAATGAAGTAGAGCAGGAAAAGCTTCTTGTAAACCTGGTAGCGAATGTTCATGCTGAACAGCATGGCGAATACGCCAAGGCCAGCCCACATGAGCTGGCGTTTAGTAAAGTGCAGCGCGTCGTTCTCTTCAACGAGCGCAATGCTGGAGCTTGCGCTGTAGACCATGACAAGTCCGAAGCCGACGAGCAGAAGCGTCATTACGAGAAGCAGAAAGTCTGGTCTTCCACGGCCACCGTTCTGCGGTTGCTTCATAAATCGACCGCCTAAGCCAACAGTTGTTTCAATTGCTCGATGCGTTGCGTAGCCGTGTTCATGATCGCTTGCGGAATCGGCGATTCATATTCCATTCCGTGCGGGAAAGTAGCTCGTCCAATATAAACGGCCTCGATATCGAGAACAGCATGCGGCGATTCCAGCTTGCCTTCGACGGCGCGTGTGTTGATGCGCAGGAAGTATTCGTTGCCGTTCACGTGATCCTCAAGCTTCAAATCGTATGTAGCGCGATAGTATTCCCATTGCCAACGAACAAAGCCAACTTTCTCGGCGGATTCGTCCAAATGGTGCAGTTCGCTCTTAACACCGTTTAATCCGGTATTTTCAATAATCATGGTAGTTCCTCCTAAAGGTTTTGTTGAAGCAAACCTGGCTCTGCAAGCTACTGCTTCCAATCATCAGACATAAGTTGTCCATTCTTTACTCATGATAGTATGTTTCCCCAGCTAGCGCAACCCTTACTCCTTAGTCATCATTACCTTAATAGTGACATTTTTGAGAACAGTAGCGGAAGGTATAGCGGCTCGTTTAATAAGCTTCCTCAAAGCCTCGATTATCTGTTAAAATAGATGAAAAAAGTTCGTGCGGAGAGGGAGACTCGAGATATGCACAATCACAAAAAAATAGAGCATGCGATGCAGCGTCTCTATCCCGATATGGTACGGTGGCGCAGACATCTTCATCAGTTTCCTGAGTTATCCTTTCACGAGAGAGTAACATCGCAATGGATTGCGACCAGACTTGCAGAGTTTGGCTGCGCAGTGCAGCGCGACGTAGGCGGACATGGATTAATCGTTACGATTAAAGGAGATAAGCCCGGCCCCGTAGTGGCGCTGCGGGCAGATATTGACGCATTGCCGATTCAGGATGAGAAGGAGTGCGCATACGCATCGAAGGTGCCGAATGTGATGCATGCGTGCGGACATGATGGCCATACGGCAGCTATGCTGGCCGTAGCCGCTTATTATTCGGCGAATCGCGATCAGATCGCCGGAGAACGCCGCCTACTGTTCCAGCCTGCCGAGGAACAGACGCCTGGCGGAGCGAAGCCGATGATCGAGGACGGGGCGCTTGATGGTGTAGATGCCATCTACGGCGTACATTTGTGGACACCGATTCCCTATGGAATAGTTGCCTCGAGACCTGGGGCGTTCATGGCGGCCGCGGATGAATTCGTTATCGATATTATCGGTCGTGGAGGCCATGGCGGACTGCCGCACCAAACGGTTGACTCGATCGTTGTCGGTTCGGCCATCGTGCAAGCCGCGCAGACGATCGTGAGCCGCAGCGTTAATCCGCTGCACCCGGCTGTCGTATCGATCGGATCTTTCCAAGCCGGAACGACGAACAATATTGTGGCAGAGAGATGCCGTATGAAAGGGACCGTAAGAACGTTCGACGAGCATACGAGAAAGCTTATACACGAACGCCTGGAGTCCGTGATCCGGCATACTTGCGAGATGCACGGAGCGAAGTACGAGTATCATATGCGGATCGGCTACCCGCCGGTCGTCAATGACGACAAGGAAGCGGAACGCTTCTTCCAAGTAGGCGCAACCTTATTCGGCGAAGAGTCGGTTCAGCATTCAGAGCCGCTAACCGTTGCCGAGGACTTCTCTTATTATTTGAACGAGGTGCCGGGCTGCTTCATGTTTGTTGGCGCTGGCAATGAGGAGTGCGGAGCAACGTATTCGCATCACCATCCAAGATTCGATATCGACGAGCGGGCGATGGGCAACTCCGCTTCGCTGCTAATTGGTATGGCAGAGCATTATGCGAGTGAATTTGTAGGCTAATCATAAACATCCCGTTATCTAGACTTCGTATGAACGCTGCGGCCGAAGGGCAAGCTAATCGCCGATGCACGTTCAAGGAAGGATGATGATGGAATGAGTAATCATACGGTCGAACAATTAATGTCAACGAATTGTGTTACTGCGACGCTGCTCGATAATGTCTACGAGCTTGCGGTGAAGATGAAGCAGCATGATATCGGATTCATACCGATTGTTAATGGAAATAAGCTGGTCGGTGTCGTAACGGACCGGGATTTGGTCGTGCGAGGATACGCCGAGAAAAACCCAGGCTCAGAGGCTGTGGAGACGGTAATGACGCTTTCTCCAATCACGATCGAGCCTCCGTCCTCCGCTGACGATGCAGCGGCATTAATGGCGGAGCATCAGATTAGAAGGCTGCCCGTCGTTCAGGAAGGGATGCTCGTTGGCGTAATCGCCATAGGCGATCTAGCTGTAAGGGATATTTATGCCAATGAAGCCGAGGCTGCTCTTAGCGCTATTTCCGAGCATAGTCATAGCGGACATCTGCATTAATTAATAAAAGGCTGGCGGGGGCATTGTACATGCCTCTTGCCAGCCTTTCTTTTGCACTACTTATCTTCCCACACGGTGACAAGCTCATTATTCGCATTATACAGTTCGCCGGGATCCGTCTCGCTATTGCTCCACACGCTTTCCTTGCCCCAACGCAGCGTTTTGTCAGGCAGCAGATCATTGCCGCTATTAGAAGAGAGAGTAACCTTCTCGCCTGCGGCCAGCTTATATTTCTCGAATTCATACGTTTGATTGCCTCGGACGCTCACGAGCTTCCAACCGGCTAGCTCTATGTCCTGTCCGGATTCATTGCTTATCGTGGCAAGTTCGTCTTGCTTATTGACGGTAAGCTCGATTCCGGTTTGTTCCGCCGTCTTGACCGGATAGGCATTTTTGAATTTCTCGCGATCGGTTCCCCAGAGGCCCAGCTCCGCTTGTTTCGCGGTTTGCTCAATCTGCTTGTACACGTTCTCAAGCTTGACGTTTGGCTCGACGATCATGACCTTGGCAAGGCCTTCTTTGAGCAGCAGCTCATTCAATATTCGCCCGTCTTTCAGCTCAACCACGGCTAAGGTTCGTTCGTACTTGTCCATCTGCTCCTTATCGAAAGTAAGCCGAACCTCCGCAGACTCCGTTAACACTTGCTTCGTATATATGGATGCCTCGCTGCCGAAAGGCTCTTCAGGTCTATTCGAATCCTCATGGGCAATTTCCGGAGTATTTACATAGAGCAGTCGGATGGTACGGTTGTCGTCTCCGACATTTATTTTGAAGGTATCGCCGTCGATGTAATCGGATACGGAATACCATACGTTCGTTTGTAGTTTCTGAGGGGTTGTTGTTGCCCAAGAGCAGCTGGCTAACGTCAAGCAGCCAAGCAGCAGCAACGTTATTCCTATTCGTTTCACCTTCGCATACCTCCAATCAGTCGTAATGATGAAGCCTATTTCAATTAATATACCACAAAATACGACCAAGAATCGCAATTCATTGGTCACGGAGTGGCATAAAATCATAAAAAACCTTTCATACTGACAGAAGAAGGACTCTGTTTGAGGAGGGAAATCAATGCTGGAGCAATCAGAAGGAGCGATAATCGTCTTATCCGATTTGACGATATTGCTGGATGAGCAGAGTAGCGGCGCAGAGCAGGCAAGAGAAAAGCTGCTGCTGTTCGCCGAAGCCGTGAAGCAGGCTGGTACGCTGCACACCTATCGGATTACAGCTTTGTCTTTGTGGAATGCGGCAGCTGCCGGTTATAGAGCGGAGGAGCTCATTGGCTGGCTTAACACATATGGACGTTATGACTTGCCCTTCGCTGCGGAATCATCCATTCGCAGGCTGATTGGAAGGTACGGCAGGCTGACGCTGACGGTTGATCAAGACGTGCTGCTGCTTAGCGGAGACAAGGAATTGATGGAGGAACTTGCTGCTCTTTCTGCCATAGATAAGTGGGTCGCCAAGCGACGTACAGCGGAGACTTGGCAGCTATCCGATGCTTGCCGAGGAGAATTGAAGCAGGAGCTCACAAGGCTTGGATATCCGATTATTGACCTGGCCGGCTACCATACGGGAGAAGCGCTTGCCGTGAAGCTGAGAGACGTAACGCTGCAAGGAAAGTCGTTCGGACTTCGGCCGTATCAGAGGCTGGCGGCTGAGCAATTCTATCGTGACGGTACGGTGCAGGGAGGCAGCGGCGTTGTCGTTCTGCCTTGCGGCGCAGGGAAGACGATTGTCGGTATTGCCGCGCTTGCGAAGTTGAGCAGCGCCACGCTTATTCTGACATCTAATTCAACGTCCGTTAAGCAATGGAAGGACGAGCTGATCGATAAAACGACTCTGAGCGAGTCGGAAGTCGGTCAGTATTGCGGGGCATTGAAGCAGGTGCGTCCCGTCACGATTGCAACCTATAATATTTTGACCCATCGGAAGTCGAAGGATGAGCCCTTCTCGCATATGAAGCTGTTCTCGGAGCGGGATTGGGGACTCATTATCTACGACGAGGTGCATCTGCTTCCTGCACCGGTGTTCCGGATGACAGCGGACATTCAAGCTACAAGGAGACTCGGTCTAACGGCTACGCTCGTGCGCGAGGATGGCTGTGCGGAGGACGTATATTCGCTAATTGGTCAGAAGCAGTTCGATCTGCAATGGAAAGCAGCCGAGCGGGACGATTATATAGCTGCCGTCTCCTGTGCGGAAATAAGAGTGCCTCTGACGCCAGCCTATAAGGATGAATATAACATCGCGGGAGCACGTTCGCGCTTGCGTCTTGCAGCGGAGAATCCTGGCAAGATGGAAGCGTTGAAGAAGCTATTGGGAGAGCACGCAGGCAAGCCGACGCTTATAATCGGCCAATATTTGAAACAGCTGCGCGACGTATCGCAGAAGCTTGATGCCCCTTTACTCACAGGGGAAGTGCCGCATGTCGAGCGGCAGAAGCTCTATGAACGGTTCAAGTCGGGCGAGATCGGGGTGCTGATCGTATCCAAGGTGGCCAACTTTGCCGTTGATTTGCCGGACGCGGCAGTTGCGATCCAACTCTCGGGCAGCTTCGGGTCTAGACAAGAGGAGGCGCAGCGCATTGGAAGGCTGCTTCGTCCGAAGGCAGCCGCGAACGAGGCGTGGTTCTATACGATCGTCACCGATCACACGAAAGAAACGGAATTCGCGTTGAAACGTCAGCTGTTCATGCTGGAACAAGGCTATACCTACGATCGACTGCTGCTCTCTGATCTGGATGCCGATAAGGAGGTTGTAAACCATTGAAGCTGAGCGAGTTGTCCAAGAAGTTAACGAAACAGCAACAAATGGAATTCATTAATCATCGCGTCTGGTCGGACGCTAATCGAAGGCAGTTGGACTGGGTGGAAGCTGCATCAAATCTCCAGGCGGTTGGGGTGGCTGCGGATAAGCTGTCTTCTCATGCCGCGATGCTGCTTACAGAAATGATCAGAGCATTCGGGGCAGAGCCGATAACCGAGGAGCGTCTCATAAGAGAAGTGCGGAGACGAACGATGATGTCGGGCGCGGAATGCGATATGGCACAGGCGGAGCTTGAGCAAGCGGGTATTCTGTTTGCTGTCGTTAAAGTATGGGGCGAGCGGATATGCTTCCTGCCTAGAGACTGCTTCCTGGCATGGCAGCAATCGTTGTTTCCTTCCGAAGTACAGCAGGTCTCGTCTAGCGATATGCTGTTATCAGGCACAGTGACGGCAATGCCAGTCAACAAACCGCTTGGCAAACAATTGATGGATGCACTGGCTGTCATGGGGCAATGTAGCATGGCATTAACATCCAAAGGCGTATTAGCGAAAAAAACAGTCGCCGCTATCGTACAAAAGGCGGTGTTCGAGGAGCAAACGTTGATGGCCTCTGGATTAAGCTGGTCTAAACGAGAGCACTATTCCTTGAAGGCGGCATTCCTATTAGAAGCAGCAGCGGCATTCGATTTGGTTCGATTCGATGACAATATGCTCCGCTGGAGAGAGGATCGTCTAGCCTCCTGGCTATGGCAAGACGAAGAAGAACGGGAATGGCGTCTGCTGCAATGGTGCTTGGATCTTCTGCTGCCTGTGGATGCCGCATCCGCACATCTTGTTTCTGCCCTTTGTGCGCTGGAAGTTGGCAAATGGTATCGAACGGAAGATATTCGCAATTTGCAGAATCGATGGAGGCTTGACAAGGAGGCTGAAGGGAAGGCTCTTGATTGGCTGTCGCTGCTGCTAGCATTCGGATGGATGGAAGCAGCCCAAGCAACGTCAAGCGGGAAGACAACGGAGCTTATTAGATGGAAGCTGAACGCTTATACAAGGAAGATAGACGCAGAGAAGGGATCTGCTTCTAGTGTCAATTATCGTGATCGCCAGCTGCGTGTGCAGCAGAATGGTGAAATCATCGTAGAGCCTGGTTGCCGCTTGGCAGTTCATTGGGAGCTCGCGCTGATCGCTGAGCTAGTCGCTGATGAAACGGTGGCTATATATCGATTGACAGCAAGCTCCGTGACGCGTGCGCTGGAGTTCGGACGGACGAAGCTGTCAATGATCTCATGGCTGGAGCAGCAGAGCGGACAATTGCCGCTGCCCGAAACCGTCGGCGTGATGCTGGAGGAGTGGACGGGCAAAGCTTGCCGCACTTGGTTCGAGGAAGTAACGCTGCTGCGATGCGACAATAAGCAGATGGCAGATTGGGTACGTATGAGCAGTGTGCTTGCCCCGATGCTTCTGCATGAAATCGGATCAACCGATTTCATAGTGGATGCATCGCTAGTACCTGATATCAGAAAGCTGTTGCAGCGTGCCGGTTATCCGGCGCAGAAGGCGCTGCGCTCGAAGGAGACAGCAGCATCATACGTATCAGCGTCGTATCCTGTTATTCGCGAGGCAGTGTCCGGTTCTGATACCGAAGCCGAATGGGATGAAGCTGAAGTAAGGCGCACAGGTGCGTATTCGTTTCTACACACGCCGAATACGCTTGCGCACTTTGAACTCGTGAGCGCTCGGGAACGCCTGAACGATCAACTGCAGTCGCAGGAGCAGACTGTGCCCGCCATGTGGACGAAGCAGCTACGCGTATACCATCATTCCACGCGCAAGGAGCTTATTGAGAGAGCGTTAGCCTGGCAATCTCCTCTCCAGCTTCGGATGGACAGCGAGCTGCATTCATTCGTTCCTGAGCGTCTCGAGCAGCAGGGCGGAGACTGGGCAGTTGTGGGCATACTCAGGAACGATAAGGCGACGGATCATATGCCGATAAGGCTGACACCGGATATGTGGGACGAGATGAGGATCGTTATTCCTGGCCGTCCATATCCATAATAATCTCTACCTATTGGCTAAGCGGTTATGATATGATAGTGTAGAAGTAAGCAAGTGGAAAAGAGGTGGACGAATGCCAACTGTCGAAGGGGTGCAGGAGACTCTGTATGAGCAGCCCGAAAGCGGCGTGTCTTCGCTCGATATGGCGTCGCTGCTGCTTTGTGCCTACGAATTAGGTGATTGGATCAATGAATCGGTGGAAGTTGCCGAATATTTATATTGGAAGTCGGCTGTGAATGCCGATGAGCAAGTGAAGCAAATGTCCAGGCAGTTCGCGAAAGCGAAGGAGCTGTTCGAGGAATGCGAGCGCTTCGGAAGATTCCATCCGGACTATAATGCCGCTAAGGACAAAGTAAAGTTGATCGAGCGGAGCTTAGGCGATATTGAGAGCGTACGCAATTTCAAGCTTGCCGAGCAGGCAGTCGACGAAATGCTGTATGAAGTGTCGCGTATGATTGCCGAATCGGTATCTGAGAATATCAAAGTGCCTAGCAACGAGAAAGCGTCTGGCGGCGGCTGCGGAAGCGGCGGCTCTTGCAGTTGCGGAAGCGGCGGCTGCGGTTAATATATGAAGCAGGAGGTAAGCGAGCGATGCTGCCGGAGAGAACAGGTTATATCGTATGGGTAAGTGATTTGAAGGCGGCAAGGTCGCTGGAGCGCTTCGGAACGGTTCATTATATGTCGCGCAAGATGCATTACGTTGTGATGTACATGAATGCCGACCGTGCAGAAGAAGCGGTGCGCCAGATGGATAGATTGCCTTATGTCCGCAAGATCGAACGCTCCTACCGCAATGAGATCAAGACGGAATACAGCAAGGATAGCGAAGATAAGACAAGATCTTATAGCCTGTAAGCGGATGAGGCATAAGTAGAATAGAACGCGTCTAGCATCTTAAAGTTGCTAGACGCGTTCTTTTTTGTTAGGGTAGATTTACATATAATTACATATATGTATCGTCTTTAATTTAATGTTGAAAAATCGGACGAGCGTGTTAGAATGGAATTAAATTCATAGTAAAAAAGCCCTGGTTCGTTAGGAGGAGTAGGTTGCGTAATGAAGGATAAAATGACGAGAAGATGGAATACATATGAGTCGTTTTATGTCGGTCTTGGCGATAAAAAAGTAGCTGATATCGTAATTACGAATCACGCCAAAAGCCGCTGGATCGACCGTATTGAGAGTGAGAAGACCGGATTTGAAGATATTGCCGAGTATTTGTGGGAATGTCTTAAGAACGGACGGATCGAGCCGTACTACCGCAACGAGCAGGACGTTTATTTGATTGACGACGATTTAGTATTTGTGGCCGAATTCGCAGATTCCTTTACAGAAACCGATATTACGGGCCGCCCGCTGCAGAAGATGATTGTTGTGACGTTTCTAGGACGCATGTCGGAGACAATCGAGCTACGTGACCTTAAGTCCTATTACTCATGGCTGCGCCATTCGCGCCGCATGACTTTAGTGAAGAACAGCAGAAAGCGCAAGTAATGGCAACAACATAGATGTACAGCCCGTAGGCATGCGATCTTTTATGGATTGCATGCTTTTTTTGCATGAACGATACGACTATGCAAACGCTTTGTAGTATAATAACGGGAATACAAAGGAAGGATGACTTACCAATGGCGCTTAATTTTCATCAATTGCATATTTTCTTTACGGTTGCGGAGAGGGGCAGCTTCTCGGCAGCGGCACAGGCGCTGCATATGACCCAGCCGGCCGTGACGATGCAGGTGCAGTCGCTTGAGGATTACTTCGGGACGAAGCTGCTGCAGCGTTCGACCAAGCGAATTGATCTGACCGAGGCGGGCCGAGCGCTTATGCCTTACGCGCAGCGCAGCATTGATTTGATACGAGATACCGATCAGGCGATGTCAGCCTTCACGAAGCAGTTGAAAGGAAGACTGCAGTTAGGCTCAAGCTTAACGATCGGAGAGTATATATTGCCGAGGCTGCTAGGGCCGTTCGGTCAAGAATATCCGCATATAGCAATCAGCATGAAGGTCATGAATACCTCTCAAATAATGGAAGATATTCTGAATCATCAATTAAATTTCGGCCTAATCGAAGCGCCTGTCAATCATCCCGATATGCATATGGAAGCGGTGATGAGCGACGAGCTGCGGCTTATCGTCTCGAAAGATCATCCGCTTGCGGATCGAGAATCGGTAGCGCTTGAGGAGGTCATGGAATATGCGTTCGTCTTGCGGGAGCAGGGATCAGGCACGAGAATTGTCATGGAAGAGCAATTGAAGCGGAAAAAGATCGATCCGGCAAGCATGAAGATCGTAATGGAGCTGGGGAGCACAGGTGCAGTGAAGTCGGCGGTGGAAGCGGGTCTCGGCATCTCGTTCCTCTCTGCGTCGTCAGTCAAGCACGAGGTAGCGCTTGGACTTATTCGGATGATAAAAGTTCCTGATGCCAACTTCCAGCGGCAATTTTATTCGATCTATTTGAAATCGGCGCTGCTGCCGATCTCAGCGGTTACATTTTTGACGTTTCTGAGAGAGAGGGACTTGCAGCAATGGTTATAAAAGACGGGCTAGCTGATCTTCATACACATACGACGGCATCGGACGGCTTGCATTCGCCAACGGAAATTGTTCAGTTCGCTAAGTCAGCTGGACTGGCTGCTATTGCGATAACTGATCATGATACAGTGGCGGGAGTAGACGAAGCGATAGCCGAAGGCGAGCGTCTCGGCATAACTGTCGTGCCGGGCGTAGAAGTAAGCACCGTCGCAAGCGGCAACGATATTCATATTCTCGGCTACTTCACGAATGGATCAGATGCAAAGTGGCTCGCGAGGCTGGAGAGCTTAAGAGATGTCCGTAATCGCAGGAATGATATGATCGTTAATCGGTTGAATGAACTCGGTGTAGACATTACGATGGACGATGTGCGTGAAGCAGAGCGTTCCAAACAGGCTTCAAGCGAGGCCTCCGCAAAGGCATTCAGCATTGGACGGCCGCATATTGCGGAGGTGCTCCTTCGCCTAGGCGCCGTCTCTTCGATAAGCGAGGCGTTCGATAAGTATTTGGGGAGCGGCGCTGCCGCTTATGTCAATCCACCGCGGCCTACGCCTTTCGATGCGGTCGATTGGATACGCGAAGCTGGCGGAACGAGTGTTATTGCACATCCAGGTTTGTATGGGGACGATGAGCTTGTCGACGCTATTGTGAAGCACGGCGTGAACGGAATCGAAGTATTTCATTATGATCATAGCGAGGTAGAAGAGTCTCGGTATGCTGCGATGGCGGCTCAATATAGCCTGATCGTTACAGGTGGCTCGGACTTTCACGGCTCTCGGCAAGGGAAAGTGTTCCATGGCGCGGTCGGCAGCCGTACGGTAGATGCAGGCACGATTGCATATTTGCGTCGACCGAACTTGTGAAGGATCCATAACGCAAAAAAATCACGGCAGCTTGTTCAGTAGAACAAGTCCGTGATTTTTTTTGCGATGATGGTGGAAGGTTAGCTGCTTACGGATACCAAGCTCTTGATCCGTCCTTCATCCGGCGTAATAAACAGCGTCTTCTGATTATCGTAAATGACAAAGCCCGGCTTAGCGCCATTCGGCTTGCGGACATGACGGATGAACGTGTAGTCGACTGGAATCAAGCTCGAGTCTCGCGCTTGGCTATAATGCGCAGCAAGCATTGCCGCTTCCTCAAGCGTCGCATTGCCGAAGTCTCCGCCCCGAATGACGACGTGGGAGCCAGGAATATCTTTGGTATGCAGCCAGGTGTCGGACGGAGAGGCTAGACGATTCGTTAAAAATTCGTTTTGCGTGTTGTTTTTGCCAACGTATACTTCTACGCCTTCAGAAGAGGTGTAGCGCAGCAGCGTAGGCTTAAGCGATTTTTTCTTCTTAGGGCCTCGCCGACCGCGTTCCTTCATATAACCTTGCTCTACGAGCTCATCGCGTATTTCTTCAATGTCGGTAATAGCCGCATTATCGAGCTGCTGGAGCAGCGATTCGAAGTATTCGATCTCCTTCCGGGCGATCTCCATCTGCTCGGCGACGATCGTGAGACTGTTCTTATGTTTTGTATAACGTCTGAAGTAGCGCTGGGCATTGTCTGAAGGGGTGAGCTGCGGATCAAGCTCGATCGTAACGACGGCTTGCTCTTCGTCATAGAAGTTGACAAGCTCGATTGTCGTATCGCCCCGCTTCATCTGATGCATATAAGCGGTCAGCAGTTCGCCGAGCACTCTATATTTCTCAGCATCCTTCGCTTCTACGAGCGTATCTTCCAGCTTCGTGATCTTCGAGATGTTCTTCGCTTTCTCATTCTGTACGAAACGAATCAGATCGGCTGCGCGTTGCTTGACAGTATCGCGCTGCGCCTTGTCTCCAAAGAACGCCTGCAGGCATTCGCTAACGGAGGGATAGGAGGCCTCATCACCGTTAATATGAGTTAGTTCGGTAACGGAGAAAAACATTTTGCCGCTCGTTTCATCGGTCTTAATGACGGGGAAGTATCGGTGCGATCTCATCTCACCTATAAACGATTCAAAGCTGCGCCATATTGCCCCCGTGTCCTCAGCGTCTGATCCAGCGCGATAAGCGATTTCCTTGGCGATAAGCGGGCTTAGTCCGCTGAATGCTTCAACAAGCCGTTTGCCTGCAGCCGAGCCTTCCGTTGTATGTTCGTACGCTTCTCGGAATTGTTCCTCGCTATCAATGACGAACGGATTTGTCTTGCTTTGGTCAGGCGGCGGCGTATAGTTGCTGCCCGGCATGACGATCCGATAGCTGCTGATCGATGGCGTGACATGATGAATGCCGTCATGAATCGTTTGTGTGGCGGGGTCCACTAAAATGATATTGCTATGACGGCCCATTATTTCGATAATAATCGTCTTGACTGAAATGTCGCCGAGCTCGTCCCGATGCTTCACATCGATATGAATGACACGCTCGTTGTCGATTTGGCGAATGCCCTCTATGATGCCGGATTCACAATATTTGCGGAGCAGCATGCAGAACATCGGCGCTTCCATTGGATTCAAGTAGCTTGAAGTCGTCCAGTGTACCCTAGGGTATGTCGGATTGGCCGACAGCAGCAGCTTGCCTTGCACGCCCGCGCCTCTGATGCTGAGCACAAGCTCATGCTCGGTTGGTTGATGGATCTTATGTATACGCGCTCCTATGCAGCGCTGCAGGTCATGGGTTATTGCTCTGGTGACAATGCCGTCTAAAGCCATAGCTGTTATTCCTCTCTTCCTTCGCGTAAGTCTTCTCCTATCATGCCATAGTTAAGCCAAAAACTTAAGTCCCTTTTGGGATAATTTCCAGGATGTCCGAATACATTTACCCTAGAGAGGCTGTCCGAAGGGCCGGCGTCGGCCATTACGCTGCTTCGCTTGCAGCGGGTAGCGGGTACAATATGGGAGGGAGTTATACCATGGAACAAAAGAATTGGCATCAAATGGGGACAAGTGAGCTTGTCGACATGCTGTCCATCTCCCCTGAGAAGGGGCTGACCGCGTCCGAAGCGGCGCAAAGGCTGGAGGAGAACGGGCGCAATGAGCTGTCTGAGGGAAAACGCGTTTCTCCGATTATTCTATTTCTAAATCAATTCAAAGACTTTATGGTGCTTGTTTTAATGGGCGCAACGCTTATATCGGGGCTGCTCGGCGAGTACTTGGATGCTATTACGATTATCGCCATTATTGTCATTAATGCGGTGCTGGGATTTGTGCAGGAATTTCGGGCGGAACGTTCGCTGCGCGCGCTTAAGGAGTTATCTGCCCCGGCAGCCAAGGCGATGCGCGGCGGCGAATGGGTTACCATACCTGCTAAGGAGCTTGTCGTCGGCGATATCGTCAGTCTGGAGAGCGGGGACCGTATTCCGGCCGACCTGCGGTTGATCGAAGCAAACAGTTGTTATGCGGAGGAGTCGGCGCTTACCGGAGAATCGGTTCCGGTGGGCAAGCATGCCGGCGCGATCGATGATGATGAGCTGCCGCTTGGCGACCAGCGTAATATCGGCTTCATGGGAACGATGTTGACGAGAGGCACGGCCAAAGGCGTTGTCGTACGAACAGGCATGAACACTGAAATGGGCAAAATCGCGGATTTGATCCAGCAGACGGAGTCGATGGAGACGCCGCTGCAGCATCGGCTGGAGCAGCTTGGGAAGCTGCTTATCATCGTCGCCATAGGGCTTACGATTATGGTCGTCGTTGCGGGCATTCTGCACGGACAACCGCCTTACGGCATGTTCCTTGCAGGCGTAAGTCTGGCAGTCGCGGCTATTCCTGAAGGACTGCCGGCCATCGTGACGATTGCGCTTGCTCTCGGCGTGCAGCGGATGATAAAGCGAAAAGCGATCGTTCGCAAGCTGCCTTCCGTTGAGACGCTCGGCTGCGCCTCGGTCATCTGTTCCGATAAGACGGGAACGCTGACGCAAAATAAAATGACGGTTACGCATGTATGGCTTGGAGGCCGCCGGCTCGAAGTGAGCGGCGAAGGCTATGAGCCTGTCGGCAGCATATACGAGGACGGCAAGGCGCTTGATGTGAAGCATGATCAGTCGGTCAAGCGGCTGCTGCAAGTTGGCGCGTTATGCAATAATGCGCAGATTGTGAAGGTTGAGGCGGAGGAGACGAAGCGCCGCAAGAGCAAGGAGCCGCAGGAGGAATGGGTTCTGAAGGGCGATCCGACAGAAGGAGCGCTCTCCGTTCTTGCCGCGAAGCTCGGCTCATCGGCGAAATCGTTGGAAATGCTCTATAAAAGGGAGCAGGAGTTTCCGTTCGATTCCGATCGAAAACGAATGTCTGTCGTTGTATCTCATCAGGGGGGCAGGCTCGTATGCACGAAAGGCGCGCCGGATATGCTGATGGAGCTGTGCAGCTACGTACTGTGGGACGGCAAGGTCGTGCCGTTCACGCAGACGCTGAAGCGCAAGTGCGCGGATGCGGGGGAAGTGATGGCGCAGTCGGCGCTTCGCGTATTAGGCTTCGCATATCGTGATCTGCGAACGACCGATAAGTGCGATTCGGAGCATGATGTCGAGAGCCAGCTCGTATTCGTCGGTTTGACGGGCATGATCGATCCGCCTCGCCGCGAGGTGAAGGACGCGATTGCGACTTGCCGCCGCGCAGGCATTAAGACGGTTATGATTACAGGCGATCACCAATTGACGGCGGAAGCTATCGCCGGGCAGCTTGGCATTATGCCGCGCGGTGGTATCGCAATGAGCGGCAAGCAGCTTGAAGCGATGACTGACGATCAGCTTGATCGACTCGTCGATAACACGTACGTCTATGCGCGAGTATCGCCTGAGCATAAGCTGCGTATTATTAAGTCGCTGCAGCGTCAGGGCCATGTCGTGGCGATGACCGGCGACGGAGTGAACGACGCTCCTGCAATCAAGGCGGCCGACATCGGCATTGCGATGGGCATAACGGGCACGGACGTATCGAAGGAAGCATCGGCGCTCGTGCTGAGCGATGACAACTTCTCCACAATCGTAGCTGCTATTGAAGAGGGCAGGGGCATCTATGAGAACATTAGAAAGTTTATTCGTTACTTGCTCGCATCCAACGTCGGCGAAATACTCGTTATGTTCCTTGCGATGATGGCGGGTCTGCCGCTGCCGCTCGTACCGATCCAAATCTTGTGGGTCAACCTTGTAACCGACGGCCTGCCTGCCATGGCGCTTGGCGTCGATCAGGCAGAGAAGGATCTGATGCAGCATAAGCCGAGAACGTCCAAGGAAAGCATATTTGCTCGCAGGTTAGGCTGGAAGATCATAAGCAGGGGCATTCTGATTGGCGTCTGTACGCTAGGCGCGTTCTGGATTACGCTCAAGGAGGCGCCGGGAAGCGCCGACCACTTGATGAAGGCGCAGACCGTCGCATTCGCCACTCTCGTTATGGCTCAGCTCATTCACGTATTCGATTGCCGGAGCTCGCGCTCGATTTTCCACCGCAACCCGCTGCAAAACAAATATTTGGTGCTGGCTGTGCTCTCATCGCTCATCCTTATGTTAGGCGTGCTTTATATCGATGCGTTGCAGCCGATCTTCAAGACGGTACCGCTTGGCTTCCGCGAATGGTGTCTCGTCTTCGTCGCAGCAGGCATTCCTACCTTCCTTATGGGTATCGGCAGCGTCATGGGCACGCGTAAAAACAAGTCGCAATCGAAGACGCCATTCCGTCCGCAAACGGCAGCCAGATAACGGAATAATGCAAATGATGATACAAATTATGAATAGCCTTTCTCCTTTCTTTACGGTATGCTAATAGCATTATTAATAGCTAATTAGACATACGTAAGGTTAAGGAGAGGGCTAATAGATGAACTTTACAAAGATGAACGGACTAGGAAATGACTTTATCGTTGTCGCAGGCGAGCCGCAGCTTCCGGGCAACGCGGGTGAACTTGCAGTCGAGCTTTGCAACCGATTTTTCGGTATCGGGGCAGACGGTCTTGTGTATATTTTGCCATCGGATATCGCCGATTTCCGTATGCGCATCATTAACTCGGACGGGTCAGAGGCCGAGCAATGCGGCAATGCGATTCGTTGCGTCGCGAAGTACGTCTACGACAACGGTCTTACGAATAAAGAAGAGATTACCATCGAGACTCTGGGCGCAGGCGCGCAAAAAGTGCAACTGACGGTTAGCGACTCGAAAGTACAAAGCGTACGCGTCGATATGGGCGAGCCGATCCTGAACGGTCTGCAAGTGCCGACGACGGTAGACGCAGAGCGCGTTATCGAGCATCCGATCGAGGTTGACGGACGGGAATTCCGCTTCACTGCCGTATCGATGGGCAATCCGCATGCCGTGATCTATGTGGACGATGCGGTGAACTTCGATCTGAATACATGGGGACCGAAGCTTGAAACGCATCCGATGTTCCCGCGCAAGATCAACGTGGAATTCGTTACGGTTAATTCCCGTACGCAAACCGATATGCGCGTATGGGAGCGCGGCGCAGGTCCAACGCTCGCTTGCGGTACAGGCGCATGTGCGACTGTCGTAGCGTCCGTGCTTAACGGAGCGACAGAGCGCGAGGCAACCGTATCGCTTAAAGGCGGCGATTTGTTGATTGAATGGAATGAAGCGGACAATCACGTATATATGACAGGACCTGCTGCGGAAGTATTCCGCGGGACGCTGTAGGCGTCCGCGCAGGATGGGTGAAAGAGACAAGATGAAGCCGGATTTGAGACAAGCTCTGCAAGAGCGCATATTGACCGGAGACGGCGCGATGGGAACCTATCTGTATCAGATGGGGTTCCCTGTTGGCGTTTCTTACGAGGAATTCAATACGCTAAGACCTGATGTCATTGAACATGTTCACCGCAGCTATTATGAAGCGGGCGCAAGAGTGATTGAGACGAATACGTTCTCGGCGAATACCGAGAAGCTGTTGAAATACGGCCTTGAGGCAGAGATGGAAGCGATTAACCGCGCAGGTGTCCGAATCGCGCGTTCGGCCGTCGGTACGGATGCTTATGTTGTCGGGGCTGTCGGCTCGATCCGAGACGGCAAACTGAGAAATATGCGTACGGCGATCGTAAGCGAATCCTATGAACGCCAAATCCATGCTTTGCTTGAGGAGGGCGTGGACGGCCTCTTGTTCGAGACGTTCTACGATTTGGACGAGATGCTGCTTGCTTTGCGGGTTGCAAGAAACGTATCGAAGCTGCCGATTATTTGTCAGTTTGCAGTTGACGATATCGGCCGCACGCAAGACGGCATCGGCCTAAAGGATGCTTATGAGACGCTTCGCCAGGAAGGCGCAGACGTTGTTGGCCTTAATTGCCGCAGCGGTCCTAACGGGATAATGCGGGCGATCGATACGATAGACGGTCCGATCGGACTTCCTTTGTCCGTATTCCCGAATGCGGGCTTCCCGGATTATGTGGACGGCAAATATACGTACTCGGCAGGACCGCAATACTTTGCCGAGACGGCGCTGCGCTTCGCGGACCGCGGCGCGCGTATTATCGGGGGCTGCTGCGGTACGACGCCGGAACATATCGCCGCTATCGCACAGGCGTTAGACGGCTATGTGCCGCAGAGCGGAAACTCTGCCCCGTTGCGTACGCCTACGGCGCCGCAAACGGAAACGATCACACCGCGAACCGCTAACGATGGAGCGTCTCAAGAGCAGCCGGCTGATCAGTCGGCGGTTGAACGCGAGCCTTCGATCGTAGATCTCGTTAAGCAGCGGCATACGGTCATCGTGGAGCTTGATCCTCCGCGCGATCTCGACATTCGCAAGTTCATGGACGGCGCGGCGGCGCTTAAAGCGGCGTCCGCGGACGCCGTTACGATGGCGGACAACTCGCTTGCGGTTACGCGAATGAGCAACATCGCCTTGGCCGCGCTCGTTCAAGAGCGCGTCGGCATCCGTCCGCTCGTTCATATTGCCTGCCGCGACCGCAATCTGATCGGCACGCAGTCGCATATGATGGGGCTTGATGCGCTGGACATCGACCATGTGCTCGCCGTAACGGGCGATCCGGCACGCTTCGGCGATCTGCCTGACTCCAGCTCGGTGTATGACTTAACATCGTTCGAGATGATTCGAATGATTAAACAGCTTAACGACGGAACGGCATTCAGCGGCAAGCCGCTGAAGCAGAAGGCGAAGTTCGTGGTCGGCGCAGCGTTCAATCCGAACGTCAAGCATTTGGACAAAGCGGTTCAGAGACTTGAGCGGAAGATTGCTTCCGGCGCTGACTACATCATGACGCAGCCTGTTTATGATCGCGATCTGATCGTGAAGGTTGCGGAAGCGACCAAACACTTGTCCGTTCCGGTATTCATCGGCATTATGCCGCTGGCCAGCGGACGGAACGCCGAGTATTTGCATAACGAAGTGCCAGGCATTCAATTGTCGGACGAGGTGCGGCAACGGATGGCCGGGCTTGAAGGCGAGGCAGGCCGCGCGGAGGGCGTTAAGATCGCAAAGGAGCTGCTTGATTGCGCTTTGCCTCATTTTAACGGCATTTACTTGATTACTCCGTTCATGTTCTACGACATGGCGGTTCAATTGACGGAATATGTATGGCGCAAAACAGAGAAACAATGAGCAGCGTCGCCTAAGGAAGAGCGAATATGAGCATTTTGTGCTCTTTTCGCTTTTTCCCTTGTTCGTAAGCGGAAAATCAATTAGAATATAATAAAGTTTGGATACCGTTGCCATGCTCCTTCCAATTCAGACAAGCACGAATTTGTGCCCCAACACGAGGCGGGCAGCAATTGTATCACGTATGCTCCGAGGTTTTTTCGTCAACAATAGTGCAGTAGTTCTGTCGGTATTTGGCAAGAACGCAAACTTCGTCGTATTCACATTATTAATAATAGAAGTTTATTAGAGGCAGAAGCATAAGGATTAGTGGGGGCGAAGGGGGAACCTGGGTTGGCTATAAAGCTTATTAATATCGGGTTTGGCAATATTGTATCGGCAAATCGCATTATTTCGATCGTAAGCCCGGAATCGGCGCCTATTAAGCGGATCATCCAAGAAGCGCGCGACCGTCATATGCTTATCGATGCGACATATGGACGCCGGACGCGTGCCGTTATTATTACGGACAGCGACCATGTCATTTTATCGGCTGTACAACCGGAGACGGTTGCACACCGGTTATCCACCAAGGATGACGATAACGACGAATAGTACGGGGAGTATTAAGAATATGGGATTGCTAATTGTTTTATCCGGACCTGCCGGTGTCGGCAAAGGAACGGTGTGTACGGCTCTTCGGAGCAAGATGCCGGATATCGTCTACTCTGTGTCAGCTACTACGAGGCAGCCGAGACAGGGAGAGGTTGACGGCGTCAACTACTTCTTCAAATCGAAAGAGCAGTTCCAGGACATGATCGCGCGCGACGCGTTGCTTGAACATGCCGAGTATGTAGGCAACTACTACGGAACGCCAAGAGACTTTGTCGAACGCACGCTTGCGAGCGGCAAGGACATTATTCTGGAGATTGAAGTGCAAGGCGCTCTAAAGGTGAAGGAGAAGTTCCCGCAAGGGATATTTGTTTTCCTAATGCCTCCTTCCATGGAGGAATTGAAGCAGCGCATTACGGGCCGAGGCACGGAATCGCAAGATACGATTAATCATCGGATGAACGTAGCAGTGGAAGAGATGAACCTGCTTCGCCATTATGATTATGCAGTCGTGAACGACCAGATCGACTCGGCTTGCCATCGTATTCAGAGCATTGTTGTCGCTGAGCATTGCCGCAGTGAGAGGGTTATGCCTTACCTGGCGGAAGCGCAAGCGGCTATCGAGAAAGCATGAGTGAGGAGAATGAATAATGTTATATCCGTCCATTGACGAAATGGTTAAGAAGGTAGACAGCAAGTACACGCTGGTCGTTGCGGCTTCCAGACGCGCACGCATGCTTCGCAACGGTGAGAAATCCGAGCTTCGCAACCCGCGTTCCCGCAAATATGTTGGCGTAGCGCTTGAAGAAATTTATAACGATATTTTAATAGTGGAAGCCAACGTCACCAAAGACGAGCAATAAGGCACGGAATATGGAGGCTGTCCGATGGTCATCGACCTTTGGACAGCTTCTTTGTATTTTCATAGAGTAGGCGCGTAATGACGAGGGCAGGGGGAAATAACGGATGTACACAGACTTGGAGCAATATAAAGCTTTATCGCAGCCTATTGTGTGGGGAGCGGTAGAAAATTGTTTTACGCTGGATATGGAGATAGATGAATCGCTTGTGAGCAACATTAGCATCATACCGACAGTCGGTGAGCATTACGCGGTCATTCAGCTTGAGGATGGACGGTGGGAGCTCGCAGGGGGGACGCTTGAGCCGGGTGAGCATTATCAGGATGCGCTTGTGCGTGAAGTGCGAGAGGAGCTTGGAGCCGAGCTGAAGTCGTATACGCGGTTTGGCTGCTTCAAATGCCGCTCTTCGGCTTCTGAGCCGTATCGGCCGCATATTCCGCATCCCAGCTTTATTAGGCTCGTCGGCTATGGCGAGGTTGAGCTTGTCGGCAAGCCGCTGAACCCACCGGATGGGGAACAAATTGCTGTCGTCGACGTCGTAGATATTGATGAAGCCGTGCGGCGTTTCGAGGAGATCGGCAGACATGATATCGCCGAACTTTACTTGCTGGCGCATCAATTAAGGCAAGCGGAAAGACGTCTGTAATCGGCCAAAAAAAGATGAAAGCGCAGTTAGATTTTAAATCGGCATATGGTATGATAGGGAAAATAGGTGTCAGGAGGCGAAGCAAATGGAAAAGCTGCGTTACCCGATTGGCAGATATGTGTACGAAGGTATGACGACGAAGCAGAAGGATCAATGGATTTCCGATATGGAAAAATTGCCCGCTCAGCTTAGAGAGGCGTTATCCGGATTGTCCGAGGAAGGGCTTGATACCGCTTATCGAAGCGGCGGCTGGACAGCCCGTCAAGTCGCGCATCATCTTGCAGACGCCGCAATGAACTCTTTCTCCCGCTTCAAGCTTGCCTTGACGGAGAAAAATCCGACGATTAAGCCATTCGACGAAGAGCAGTGGGCTGAAACAGCTGATAGCTTGAACGCATCACCGGATATCAGCCTGGCAATCGTCGAAGGCATTTATGCGCGCTGGGTGCTGCTGCTACGTTCAATGGAGCGCTCCGATTACGATAAGCAGTTTTATCATCCCGGGGAAGGAAAGCAGATCGGTCTTGCTTATTTCCTGGGTTTCGTTGCCTGGCATGGCAAGCATCATGTAGCGCATATCAATATAGCGAAAGAACGGACGAATGGGCAGTGACAGGAGACATAAGCATGCTAAGAGGAAAATCTATTATTCTTGGAATTACCGGCGGAATCGCCGCTTATAAGGGAGCAGCGCTATGCAGCAAGCTTGTACAGGCTGGCGCTAAGGTTCGCGTTATCATGACGGAGTCCGCGACGAAGTTCATTACGCCGCTAACGTTGCAAACGCTGTCGCGAAATCCTGTATATATCGATACGTTCGATGAGCGCGACCCGGCTGTCGTCTCGCATATCGACCTCGCCGATCATGCTGATCTCATTATTATTGCTCCGGCGACCGCGAACGCGATTGCCAAGCTTGCCGGAGGGCATGGAGACGATATGCTGAGCACGACTCTGCTCGCTGCGACGTGTCCGATCGTTGTTGCTCCGGCCATGAATGTGCATATGTATGAGCATCCGGCCGTTGTTGCGAATATGGAGCTGCTCGCCTCGCGAGGCGTTATGTTCGTCGAGCCTGGCACCGGGCAGCTCGCTTGCGGTTATGTCGCGAAGGGGCGTCTTGCCGAGCCGGAAGATATTGTTGCGGCAGTGGAAGACTGGCTGTCCAGCGGCAGCCTGCTTGCCGGCAAACGGGTCATCGTGACGGCTGGCGGAACGATGGAGCGACTCGATCCCGTTCGTTATTTGACGAATGATTCCTCCGGCAAGATGGGCTTCGCAATTGCAGAGGCTGCCCTGCTGATGGGCGCGGACGTGACGCTCATAGCGGGCAGAACGTCTGCCGCCCCGCCTGCGGGAGTTAAGCTCGTTAGAGTAGAATCAGCTGAGCAGATGCTGGCTGCCGTTACTGCGGATTATGACGAGGCTGATATTGTCGTGAAGGCGGCGGCTGTGGCCGACTATCGACCGGTCGTTGTCAGCGGACAGAAGATTAAGAAAAACGGTGACCGGCTCACGCTTGAGCTGGAGAGGACAACCGATATTTTGAAGACGTTAGGCGAGAAGAAGCGGCATCAATTTCTTGTTGGCTTTGCTGCTGAGACGGAGCAGCTGGACCATTATGCAATGGACAAGCTGCAACGCAAAAACTGCGATCTGATCGTTGCGAACGATGTGAGCGAAAGCGGAGCGGGCTTCAATGGCGAGACGAACATCGTTAAGCTGTTCGATGCCGGAGGGCTCGTGGAATCGTTGCCGTTGCAATCGAAACGGTCGATCGCCCGCAGGCTTCTAGAGGTTGTCGCTGAACGGTTGCCGCACAGCAGCGGGGGAATGAAGTCATGATTGCCAAAGTGATCGTAGACGTGCCGAGCCGCCAGACGGATCGGCCGTTTGACTATTTGGTCCCATTCGAGATGGAGACGTGGATCGAGATCGGCAGCAGAGTCGGCGTGCCATTCGGCGGACGCGTGCTGCAAGGCTTCGTTGTTGGACTTGCGGCTGAGGCTGATATTGATCCGAGGCGTCTTAAGGCCGTGTCTGAGCTGCTTGATCCAATGCCGCCGCTGCTGCCTGATCTAGTAGAGCTCGCGAAGTGGCTCAGCGATAAATACTGCTGCTCATGGACGACTGCGCTGCAAGCGATGGTACCGGGAGCCTTGAAGGGGAAAGCCGAACGTGTAATCGAGCTGGGGGAGGCTTCTGAGGAAGACGAGCGGGAGCTCCCAGATGAATTGTTGGACTGGCTGAAATCGCAAGGGGGCGCAGCGAAGCTTGATTCGCTGCTCATGCTGTTCCCTCACTATGCGAAGGAAGTGAAGAGCGGACTTCGAGCTGGCGAGCTCATCGAGCATGCCTCTATTAAAGATCGGTTATCGATCAAGAAAGTGTTGACCGTCTCCCTCGGCGCAGCGGGAGAGGCGGCCATTAGGGACGCAGCAGAGGAGTTGCCCGCAAGAGCGGCGAAGCAGCGCGATATGCTGCTTTATATGCTCAGTCATGGCAAGCCGCTTCAACTGCAGGCGTTAATCGCGGCAACCGGAGGTTCGGCATCGACTGTTCGGGCACTGGAGGGCAAAGGGTTGCTCGTACTTCAAGAGGTTGAGCAGCAGCGCGATCCATATGCCGGTCGCGAGTTCGAGCGCACGAAGCCGTTGCCGCTCATGCCGGGGCAGCAAGAGGTGTTCGAGCGTATTGTTCGCTCGGTACAATCGGGCGAGCCGGATACGATGCTGCTGCACGGCGTCACGGGCAGCGGCAAGACCGAGGTCTACCTGCAATCGATTCAATATTGCTTGGAGCGCGGCAAGCAAGCGATCGTGCTTGTGCCGGAGATTTCCTTGACTCCGCAGATGGTGGAGCGGTTCAAGGGGCGCTTCGGCGATGCGGTAGCCGTTATGCACAGCCGGCTGTCGAATGGCGAGCGGTACGATGAATGGCGCAAAATCCGCAGCCGCCAAGTGCAGGTCGCTATCGGCGCGCGGTCGGCGATCTTCGCTCCCTTCGAGTCGATCGGTCTTATCATTATCGACGAAGAGCATGAATCCTCCTACAAACAGGAGGAGAGTCCGAAATACCACGCGCGCGACGTTGCGGTGCGCAGGGCGAGGCAGCATGGCGCAGCCGTTGTGCTTGGTTCGGCTACGCCTTCGATCGAGTCTTTCGCGGCAGCGAACCGTTCGGCGCAGCTATCGGGCGCATCTGGCGGGCGGGAGCCGGCGCTGCTGCCGATGCCAGAACGAGTAGGCGGACGTCCGCTTCCGCCGGTTGAGGTCATCGACATGCGCGAGGAGCTTCGCGAAGGCAATCGCTCGATGTTCAGCCGTAAGCTGCATGAGTTGCTAACCGATCGTCTAGAGAAAGGCGAGCAATCGGTGCTGCTGCTTAATCGGAGGGGCTATTCGACCTTCGTGATGTGCCGCTCCTGCGGGTACACCGCGCAATGTCCGCATTGCGATATTTCTCTTACCTATCATCAGAAGACGCGCGTCATGCGCTGCCATTATTGCGGACATGCCGAACAAGCGCCTGCCAATTGTCCTTCTTGCGAGAGCGAGCATATTCGCTACTTCGGAACAGGCACGCAGCGAGTCGAGGAGGAGCTTGCCAAGCTGTTCCCCGGCATCCGCGTTATTCGGATGGACGTGGATACGACGACTGAGAAAAACGCCCACGAGAAGCTGCTAAAGCAGTTCGGCGAGCGCAAAGCCGATGTGCTCCTAGGCACGCAAATGGTAGCCAAAGGGCTGGATTTTCCATACGTTACACTAGTGGGCGTTATCGCGGCCGATACGTCGCTTAACTTGCCTGACTTTCGCGCGGCGGAGAGGACGTTCCAGTTGCTTACACAGGTGGCGGGACGCGCGGGGCGGCATCATTTGCCCGGGGAGGTCGTCATTCAGACGTATTCACCTGAGCACTATGCAGTTACAACCGCTCAGCACCACGATTATGCAGCATTCATAACGGAGGAGCTGCGCCATCGCGGGGCAATGGGATATCCGCCTTATTGCCGCTTGATCCTCATAACGATGTCGCATGAGCAGCTTACGCTGCTGTCCTCGGTAGGCGAACAATTCGCTTCGCGACTGCGCGATCTGGCGGAGGAGCAGGGCATTCTCGTTCCGCTCAGCAGCGGTTTGCCGAGAGCTTTCGACGTGCTTGGACCGGTCGCATCGCCAATATCTAGAATGAAAGATCGCTACCGTTTTCAATGTGTGATAAAATATCGTGGTAGCATTGACGCTTCCGCGCTTATTAAGGAGGCGCTCGCACCGTTTAGCGACGGTCCGCCCCAGCGTCAGGTGCAATTCAGCGTCGATGTGGATCCGCAAGTTATTTTATAAACATAAGCATGTTCAAGATATACGTCCATACCATATAGACGTTATTTTCTCACTATTAACATGAGTAAAGGAAGGGAATACCATGAGTATCCGTATAATTGTGAAGGACCCAGATCCTGTATTGCGGGAAGAGGCGAAGGAAGTAACGAAGTTTAATCCGAACTTGAAAAAATTGCTCAAGGATATGGCGGAGACGATGTACGATGCGGAGGGCGTTGGCCTTGCCGCGCCGCAGATCGGCATTTCGAAGCGCGTTATCGTTGTAGACATAGGCGATGAGACGGGTCTGATCGAGATGGTTAACCCGGTTATCGTCGAGCAAGAGGGCGAACAGCTTGGACCTGAGGGCTGCCTAAGCATCCCGAATTTGAACGGCGAGGTTATGCGCGCCGATCGTATTGTCGTGAAAGGGCAAAACGCAGACGGCGAGCACTTTACCATAGAAGCCAGCGGCTACTTGTCACGCGCCTTCCAGCATGAGGTCGACCATCTGAACGGGATTTTGTTCACCGATCTTGCCGAGAGCATTTACGACATTTCGGAGAGACCAAGAAAAGGCGGCGAGTAGATTCATGCGTATTGTATTCATGGGAACGCCTGAGTTTGCCGTTCCCTCCTTGAAGCTTCTGCTGGAGCAGAACTACGAGGTTGTTGCTGTTGTATCACAGCCAGACCGGCCGAAGGGCCGCAAAAAAACGCCTACGCCGCCGCCTGTGAAGGAAGCGGCGTTGTCGCTTGGACTGCCTGTGCTGCAGCCGGAGAGGATGCGCAGCGCAGAAGCGGCAGCTGCGATTGCCGAACTGGCGCCTGATCTGATCGTTACGGCGGCTTATGGGCAAATACTGCCGAAGGCCGTGCTTGATGTTCCGCGTCTTGGCTGCATTAACGTGCATGGCTCGCTGCTTCCGAAATACCGCGGAGGAGCGCCGATTCAGCGTTCGATTATTAACGGCGAGGACAAAACTGGCGTTACGATCATGTATATGGCTGAAGGGCTGGACACCGGCGATATGATCAGCTCGGTAGAGGTAGCAATCGAAGAACATGACACTTCGGGTACATTATTCGAAAAGCTAAGCGCTGCAGGAGCAGAGCTGTTGGGCAGAACGCTGCCTTCCATCGTGGACGGTACGGCAGTTGCCGTACCGCAAAATAACGAAGAAGCGACCTACGCCCCCAATTTGAGCCGCGACGACGAACGTATTGATTGGAGCAAATCAGCTCGAGCGATATACAATCAAGTGCGCGGTCTCTCGCCGATGGCGGGTGCTTTCACTTATTTGGGCGGAGAGGTGTTCAAAGTTTGGTCTTGCTCGTCTGCGGTGAACGGGGACAAGGCTGGAACTGCGCCGGGAACGATTATTCGAACCGATAATACGGGAATTACCGTTCAGACGGGACAAGGTCAGCTGCTGCTTACAGACATCCAGCCAGCAGGCAAGAAGGCGATGGCTGCCGCAGAGTGGCTGAAGGGAGCCCGCATCGAAGCTGGCAGCAGCTTTGATGACGGAGGTGCGCAATGACCGGTGCAAAGAACGGCAACCCGCAAGGCAGACGGCAAAGCGGCGGACATTCGCCTCGGAAGGCTCCGCAAGGAGCAGCTGTCTCTTCATCAGCGGCCCCGCAGACACAATCCCGCAAGGCGAAGTCGCCGCGTGAATTGGCGATGGATGTTCTCGTCAAAGTAGCCGAGACAGGCGCATACAGCAATCTGCAGCTTAATCGTACGCTGCAGGATGCTAGGCTGGAGCGCGCTGACGCCGGACTTGTTACCGAGCTTGTCTACGGTACGATCCAGCGTCAGCTGACGCTGGATTATTGGCTCGACAAGTTCGTAGCCAAAGGTGTGCGCAAGCTGCAGCCTTGGGTGCATCAGCTGCTTCGCCTGAGCGCTTATCAGCTTCTTTATCTAGACCGGATTCCGCCGCATGCGGCGGTGAACGAAGCGGTTACGATTGCGAAGAAACGCGGACATATGGGTATCTCCGGCATGGTGAACGGCGTCTTAAGAAGCATGGATCGCGGCAAAAGCGACCTTAAACCTGATCATATTAAGCATGATGATCCGGCTGTGCAGCTTTCGCTTCGCCATTCGTACCCGGAATGGCTCGTTAGACGGTGGCTGGTTTCATACGGCGCAGAGACGACGGAAGCCATATGTGCGGCAGGCAATGAACAGCCGCATTCCAGCATACGTGTCAATACGCTTCGGTCTACCCGTGAAGCGGCGCTTGAACTGCTGCGCGAAGGCGGTTACGACGCTGAAGCGTCCAAGCTTGCTCCGTCCGGCATTAACGTGGGCAAGGGAGGCAATCTGGCCGATACGATCGAATTCCGTGACGGATTATGGTCGGTGCAGGACGAAAGCTCAATGCTCGTCGCGGAAGTTGTTGCTCCTGAAGCGGGCATGAAGGTGCTCGATTGCTGCGCGGCGCCGGGAGGCAAGAGCACGCATCTTGCGGAGCTTATGGGCGGCAAAGGCAAAGTGTGGGCGAATGATCTGCACGAACACAAGCGCGAGCTGATCGTGTCGCAGACGGAGCGCCTGAAGCTGCGCAACGTTGAAGCGATTACGGAGGATGCGACAAAGCTGAACGAGCGGTTCGCACCCGGGTCGATGGATGCGGTGCTGCTGGACGCGCCTTGCTCCGGGTTCGGCGTCATTCGAAGAAAGCCGGAGATCCGGTGGACGAAGACAGCGGGAGATGTCGCAGAGATTGCAGCGGTGCAGCATCGGCTGCTCGATGCGGTATGCGAGCTAGTACGCATAGGCGGCGTATTCGTCTATAGTACGTGTACGATGGAGGCGGAAGAGAACGAGGAACAGGTTGCGGCATTTTTGCAGCGTCATCCTGAATTCGAGCTCGATGCGGCCGGCTGGAATGACGCTATAGTAGACAGCTTGCAAGAGGCGCGCGCAATTGGCGAAGATTTTGACGGGCAGGCACAGCTTCTCCCGCATCATTTTGGCAGTGACGGATTTTTCATTGCGAGGATGATTCGGCGCTCTTAGGACGATTATGGCTGAATATGGGCGTTTGTGGTAAAATAAATCGATGGCGGCTCGCAATAGTTCGAAGCCGCTCTACTTTAAGGTACAGGTGTGATGAGATGAAACCGTTCATTTATGACTATACGCTCGAGCAGCTTCAAGAATGGGTGAAGGAAAACGGTGAGCCTGCGTTCCGCGCGGGACAACTGTTTGACTGGCTCTACGTGAAGCGGGTCAAGAGCTTTGAAGATATGACCAACTTGCCGAAGCAGCTTCGCGATAAGCTGGAGGATCAATTCCAATTCGTGACGCTGACGGAGATTACGAAGTTCGAATCGAAGGACGGCACCGTTAAGTTTCTGTTCGGTCTTCATGACAACCATGCAATTGAGACTGTAATTATGAGACATAATTACGGCAACAGCGTATGTGTAACGACACAGGTTGGCTGCCGTATCGGCTGTACGTTCTGCGCATCTACGCTCGGCGGACTGAAGCGCAATCTGACTGCAGGCGAGATTATCGCACAGGTTGTTACCTCGCAGCAGATGCTCGACGCAACAGGAGACCGCGTATCCAGTATCGTTATTATGGGCTCTGGCGAACCGTTCGAGAATTATGAAGCAACGATGACGTTCCTTCGTAATATGATTCATGAGAAGGGGCTTAATATCGGCCAACGCCATATTACCGTCTCCACGAGCGGAATCGTGCCTAGCATGTACAAGTTCGCGGACGAGAACACGCAGATCAATCTGGCGCTCTCGATCCATGCGCCGAACGATACGCTTCGCTCGAAGCTGATGCCGGTTAACCGCCGCTTCCCGTTCGAGGACGTAATGGCCGCTTGCCATTATTATATTGCGAAGACTGGACGCCGGATTACGTTCGAATACGCTTTGATCGGCGGCGTGAACGATCGTCCGGAGCATGCGCAAGAGCTGGCAGACGTGCTTCAAGGTATGTTGTGTCACGTCAATCTAATCCCGGTCAACCATGTACCGGAGCGCAATTATGTACGTACACCGCGCGAGGATATATTCGAATTCCAACGCATCTTGGAGCGAAATAAGATTAACGCGACGATCCGCAGAGAGCAAGGCCATGATATAGCGGCCGCATGCGGCCAATTAAGAGCCAAACATATGGAGTCCCAAGCGAGGTAGGTGAAGATCGATTGTTGACTGCAAATCGCAGCGATATTGGACGAGTTCGGCAAGTTAATGAAGATTTTTCATGGGTGAGCCAATTCAATAACGGAGTTACTCTTGCCATTGTGGCCGACGGCATGGGAGGACACAAAGCGGGCGACGTTGCCAGTCAGAAGGCGGTTGACGCCTTCCGCAGTACGGTCGAGCATGGCGCAGCCAAACCCGATCTATCGCTGCAGGAGGGCAAGATGCTTATTCGTCAGGCGATTTCGTCTGCGAATGAGGCTGTCTATGACTTGGCCTCCCGTAACGAGCAATATTCCAATATGGGCACGACGATCGTAGCGGCGCTTGTAAAGAGCGACAATGCGATCATCGGCTATGTCGGCGACAGCCGGGCCTATAAGATTGCCGAAGGTGACATTACGCAATTGACGGTCGATCATACGCTTGTCAATGAGTTGGTCAAGTCGGGACAGCTAAGCGCCGAAGAAGCGGCTCATCATCCGCGCCGCAACGTGCTGACACGCGCAGTGGGAACGGATTCCCATGTAGACATTGATATTCAAACGGTTGATTTGTTGCAAGGAGACGTATTGCTGCTATGCAGCGACGGTCTCACGAATATGGTTACCGATCAGCAGATGCTGGAGACAGTAATGAATGAGCATTTGGAGCTGGACGCGAAGGCGGAGCATCTCATTTCGCTGGCGCTGCATGCAGGTGGAGACGACAATATTACGATTGTTCTTCTACAGGATGCGGCTGGCGCGAATCGAGAGGAGCGAGTTGGATGATCGGACATGATCTAGGCGGACGCTATGAGATACTGACTAGAATCGGCGGCGGCGGCATGGCGCTCGTATATAAGGCGCATGACGTGCTTCTGAACCGCAAGGTGGCCGTTAAAGTGCTGCGGCAGCAGTTCGTGCACGACGAAGAGTTTATACGCCGTTTTCGCCGCGAGGCGCAATCGGCTGCTGCGTTGTCCCATCCGAACGTCGTAAGCATCTATGATGTAGGGCAAGAGGACGATACGCATTACATCGTCATGGAATACGTGGAAGGCAATAATCTGAACGAAGTCATTCAAGAGCGAGCGCCGCTGCAAGCTGATGAAGCGGTGCGCATTGCCATGCAAATTTGCGATGCGCTCGATCACGCTCACCAGAACCATATTATTCATCGCGATATTAAGCCTCATAACATACTGATTGGCAAGAATGGCCGTGTAAAGGTAACCGATTTCGGTATTGCCCGCGCAGTAACTTCGTCGACGATTACGCAGACGGGTTCGGTTATCGGCTCCGTCCACTATTTCTCTCCGGAGCATGCCAAGGGCATCAATACCGGCGAGAAATCGGATATCTATTCGCTGGGTATCGTTCTGTATCAGATGCTGACGGCTAGACTCCCGTTTCTAGGGGAAAGCCCGATTAGCGTAGCTCTTAAGCATCTTCAGGACAACTTTGAGGAGCCGCGCGTGGCTAACCCGCATATTCCGCAAAGCGTGGAGAATATCATCCTCAAAGCTATGCGCAAAAACCAAAGCGAGCGCTATAGCTCGGCTCGCGAAATGCTGCTCGATCTGGATACATGCTTGCGTCCGGATCGGCTGAAAGAAAAGAAAATTACGTTTAACAGCGACAGCGATATGGAAGAAACGAGAGTCATGCCCGCGATTCGCGACATGCAGGTGTCGAAGCCAGTTACTGGAAGCGATCGGACGGAGCAATCCGCGGCTGCGAATACGAATACGGATGTGCAATGGAACGAGAAGGGCTTGGCAGCCAAAGAGAAGGGCTGGAAGAAGCCGGTTACGATTGTTGGCGTTACGCTCGCCGTGCTGGCGCTCATTATTTGGGGCTTCATAGCGCTGCTCGGCCGACTTGACGTTCCAGAGGTTAAAGTACCTTATGTTGTAGACAAATCATTCGAGGTCGCCAAGGCGGAGATCGAAGCGGCTGGTCTGAGGGTGCAAGATCCGGTTACTCGGGAGTTCAAGAAGGACATTCCGAAGGATCAAGTATTCCAGCAGTCGAAGGCGAATATGTTTGTCAAGGAAGGCTCTCTTATCGAGCTGTGGGTCAGCGACGGACCCGAGATGGAGAAACTGGATAATTACGTTGACAAGCTGCTTCAGGATGCCAAGGACGCGCTTGTTGCGCTTGGTGTGGAGGATGGACAGATTAAGACCGATCCTGTGTTCAGCGAAGAACCCGAGGGTACGATTCTGAAGCAAACACCTGAAGCCGGCACGGACTTCGATCCGGAGCAAGTGGAGATCACGTTCATGGTCAGCAAAGGCAAGGAGGAGGTTTCGATGCCGAATCTGATCGATCGATCGCTAGATGAGGCGAAGGACCTGTTGAAAGCGAGCGAGCTCGTTCTCAACAATGATGACATCCTCTATGAGCCAAGCTATCTGCATCAGAAAGGCTATGTTATTAAGCAAGATCCGTATCAACCGAATCAGAAGGTCGCCAAGGGCGAGACCATCAACATTACTGTAAGTTCGGGGCCGCCGGCCGATGCGAAGGAGCATAAGTTCAATTTCATTATCTCGCCTGCTGAAGCGGGCAAGACGAGCCAAATACGAATCATGTACTCCGACGCGCGCGGCGAAGATTTGGAATGGGACAAACCGCGGCAAATTGACAGCACGCGGACATTCGCGGTAACGGTTGTCGTCGCGCCGGATACCGAAGCGAGAGTAACGATCATCCGCGATAATCAATTCGTCGAGACGATGACGATTACGTATGATGAAGTTGCGGGAGGGTCAACCTCATCGAACGTGACGATTCCGGGCAACGAGGCGCCTCCATCCGAGGAGCCGACCCAAGCGGAGGTAGGCGAAGGCAATGAGCAGCCAAAGCAAGAAGAACAACAACAGCAAGAGCAGCAAGACCAACAATAACAATAGTAATGGTACAGATAAGCTGAGAGGCACGATCGTCAAAGCGCTTAGCGGATATTATTATGTACGCGCGGAGGGCGTATCCTCCGATACAGCTCCGGTCCAATGCCGTGCGCGCGGCGTATTCAAGAAGCGGGGGATATCCCCGCTTGTTGGGGACGAGGTACTGTACAGCATGACGGATAACGGCGAAGGAACGGTTGAGGAAGTGATGCCGCGCAGCACGGAGCTCATTCGGCCTCCGGTTTCTAATATCGATCTTGCCATTCTCGTGTTCTCAGTGACGGAGCCTGCGCTTAACTTGCAGCTTCTGGATAAATTTCTAGTCCATATCGAGCATGCGGGCATCGAGCCCGTTCTATGCTTAAGCAAGCAGGATCTCGAAAACGACGGTATGGAGACGGAGGAGGCGCAGCTTGCGGCCTCCTCCGTTAACCGTATTTACCGTTCTATCGGCTATGAGGTGTTCGGTACAAGCTCGCGCAAGGGGGAAGGCATAGAAGCGCTGCATGAGCGCCTTAAAGGCCACTTGGCCGTCTTCGCAGGTCAATCGGGCGTCGGGAAGTCGTCGCTGCTCAACGCAATCGTACCTGGACTTACGCTCGAGACAAATGAGATCAGCAACAGACTTGGCCGCGGCAAGCATACGACACGTCATGTTGAGCTGATCGCGATTGGCGGAGGGTATGTCGCGGATACGCCGGGCTTCAGCCAGCTGGACTTTGCTGAACTGGGTATTGAGGATTTAAGCTACTGCTTCGTAGAGATGCGCCATCTTGCTTCCGATTGCAAGTTCCGCGGCTGCACGCATCTGCATGAGCCTGGCTGCGCGGTGCTTGCTGCGGTTGATAAAGGCGAGATCGAGCGGAGCAGATATGACAACTATGTATTGTTCATGAATGAATTGAACGACAAGAAACGGAGGTACTAACCCATTATGACTATTATTGCGCCTTCTATATTGTCGGCCAACTTCGCCAAGCTTGGCGAAGAAATTAAGGATGCGGAGAGAGCAGGAGCGGATTGGATTCACGTGGACGTCATGGACGGACATTTTGTTCCGAACCTAACGTTCGGACCTCCGGTTATTGCCGCGGTTCGCAGCGCAACGAAGCTGCCTTTCGACGTTCATCTCATGATTGAGCGTCCTGAGCTGTCGCTATCCGATTATATTGCCGCAGGTGCGGATCGAATTACCGTACATGCGGAAGCGTGCGTGCATCTTCACCGTACGGTTCACTTTATTAAAGAAAAAGGATTGCCGGTTGGCGTCGCGCTTAATCCCGCTACGCCGGTGTCCGTACTGGATCCGATTTTACAGGATCTCGATTTGGTGTTAATTATGACAGTGAATCCGGGCTTCGGCGGTCAATCGTTCATTCCTTATTCGCTCGTCAAGCTGCGCCAGCTGCGAGCGGCTCTGAATGAGCGCGGTCTGGACGGGGTGCATGTTCAGGTCGACGGCGGCGTGAATCGCGAGACGGCTCCGCTTATCCGTGAGGCAGGCGCTAACGTGCTTGTGGCGGGTAACGCGGTGTTCGCCGAGAACGATCGCGCTGCGGCGATTGCGGCGCTCAGATAGGGGATATAACGATGAGCGATAGATTCAAGTCGATCGTATGGATGATTGTTTACTCGTTCGCGGCAGGGGCACTGCTGGCCGCATTCAGTTTTACGCCGGGTTTCGTGAAATACTTGTTCTCGCTCTTGGCCTTATACATCGGCATCCGTTTCTTCCGCAAGTACGATAGCATCGGGCTGCGAATCGCTTTTTTCGTTGTTGCGATCCTTTTCTATCTTGTGGTCGCGATCATCGTCTCAATCGTTACGTATATGCGCGATAATCCGGATTTGATAAACAACGTATAACAGCCCTTTCAGAGCACGCTCACGATGGAATAGGACAGACCAGGGACGCATAGGATGGTTACATAAGCGTATGTTCTGGTCACGGTACAATTCGATGAGCGTGTCTGAGGAGGGATGAGGCATGAAATTTTACACGATCAAACTGCCGAAATTTTTGGGCGGTTTCGTAAAGGCGATATTGAATACCTTCCAAAAAAGCTGATAGTGTTCCTGGCTGCCGCCTTACGACCGCGATCGCGTAAAGGGATAACAAAAAGCACCTGAGGTCTCAGGTGCTTTTATCTATGGCCAAAGCCATGATTATACGCGTGTAACTTTGCCGGACTTCAGTGCGCGAGCACTAACATAAACACGTTTCGGTTTACCATCAACAAGGATGCGAACCTTTTGAACGTTTACGCCCCAAGTACGACGCGTTTTGTTGTTGGCGTGGGATACGTTGTTCCCTTTGCCCGGTGCTTTACCTGTAAGAAAACATTTGCGGGACATGACTACACCTCCTTCAAGATTTGCGTATGCAAAAACTTAAGTTCGTTAGCGGATATTCATTAGAACGCATTTGAACACACTTGAACATCGTATCATAAACTAAGTTTCTGTTCAACCCAATTCTAAAGGATGCAGCGTGTGAAATATAATGAATAATTAAGCATTTTGCTTGATAATGACCGTATTTGACGTGTACACTTCTATAAAGGCGCTGTTTATAGTACAATGATACATAGTCCATAATACTTACAGTAAGGGAGTGTAGTTCTATGCCTCTGCAGCTTAGCACCGAGCTTGGTTCCATTCACGTTACAGATCACTGCATTGCCGTTATTGCTGGCTCCGCAGCTTTGGATTGTTATGGACTTGTCGGAATGGCTTCGCGAAAGCAACTGAAGGACGGTATCGCCGAGCTATTGGGAAGAGATAATTATACGCGCGGGGTAGAAGTGCGGCGTGAGCAAGAGAAGCTGCATATCGATCTTCATATTGTCGTGAGCTACGGCACGAAGATTTCCGAGGTTGCCCATAATATTCAATCAAAAGTGAAATATGTACTTAACAATGTATTCGATCTACAAGTGGAACAAGTCCATATATTTGTTCAAGACGTGAGGGTATCCAGGTAGCGGAAGGGGAATTTTCTTTGAGTAAGCGCTTTATTAACGGATCTGATTTTGCCGCAATGGCACTGCTAGGTGCAGAATATTTACAGCGTAACGCCGAACATGTTAACGCTTTGAATGTGTTTCCTGTGCCGGATGGCGATACGGGAACCAACATGAATTTAACGATGACCTCCGGTATTCGCGAGCTGCGCAGTAAACCGTCCGCAGGGGTGGGCAAAGCGGCAGAAGCTCTTTCGAAAGGGCTGCTCATGGGCGCGCGCGGCAATTCCGGCGTTATTCTATCGCAATTGTTCCGGGGCTTCTCGAAGTCGCTGAGCGGGGTAGAAGAAGCGGGAGTGCTCCAGCTTGCGAATGCGCTTCAGCATGGTGTAGACATGGCCTATAAGGCGGTTGTTAAGCCGGTCGAAGGAACAATACTTACGGTTGCCAGAGAAGCTGCCAAGCATGCGGTTCAGTATGCGCGCAGAACGAATGATGTTGCCGATTTGATGCGCGAAGTGCACGCGAAGGCGCATGAGGCGCTGCAGCGCACGCCTGATCTGCTGCCTGTCCTTAAGCAGGTCGGCGTAGTCGATTCCGGCGGACAAGGACTCGTATTTATTTACGAAGGCTTCGTGCATAGCTTGAATGCGGGTGCCGGAATCGTAGAGCAAGAAGGCTATACATTGCCTTCTGAAGCTGCGCCTCCAGAGGAAGTAGCCGTTCCTGGCTCAGCTCCAAGCATTCGCAAGCAGGAGCCAAGCTCTGCGCAAGCGAGATTGTCGACGGATGCCATTGAGTTTTTATACGACATGGAATTTTTTATCAATCGCAAGTTGATCGGCAATAAAGCGGCGTTTTTTGATGAATCCGCTTACAAACGTGCGCTCGAGAAGGATGGAGACTCCATTCTCGTCATTACGGACGACGACATTATCAAAGTGCATGTCCACTCGCGCAAGCCTGGCGACGTGCTTAACTTATCTCTGCCTTACGGCGAGTTGACCGATATCCATATCTTAAACATGAGAGAGCAGCACCGCGAGCTGCTGGAGCAGGAGCATGCGGCAACCGATTATTCGCCTGCAAGCTTAGCTGCAGCGGAATTGCTGGCGGGGCAAGTGCCGGATGCGGCGGTAGCGCCTGGACAAGTATATGAGCGCGCTCCTTATGGGATCGTCGCAGTAGCGCTTGGCGACGGTATTGCCGACATTTTCCTCGAAAATGATGTGGATACCGTATTGTCCGGCGGACAAACGATGAATCCGAGCACAGAAGATTTTGTGAAGGCGATTGAGGCGCTCTCTGCTGAGCATATTTATTTGCTGCCGAATAACGGCAACATCATCCTTGCTGCCGAACAAGCTGCCGAGCTTAGTGAACGCAGTGTGACGGTTATTGCTACTCGGACGATTCCTCAGGGGCTGGCGGCTGTGCTTGCCTTCAAAGAGGATGAATCAATAGAGCGCAATACGGACTGGATGCGGAATGCGGCTGAACAGGTTGTTTCCGGCCAAGTAACGAAGGCCGTACGGGATACGACGATCGAAGGGGTTTCGATTCGCGAAGGCGAATATATCGGCATTAAGGAGAAGACGATTGTCGTCTCTGATCCGGCAGTGCTGGGCGCTTGCCAATCGCTGCTAGCCAGCATGCTGGGGGACGGCGGCGATCTTGTAACCGTGCTTACAGGCGAGGATGCCGACCCGGGCGTAACTGCGGCGTTGTGTGAATGGATTGCCGAGCAGTACCCAGAGCTGGAGACCGAGGTGCAAGAAGGCGGGCAGCCTCTTTACCCTTATTTGTTCGCCGTTGAATAATTGGCAATCGTTATTTATGTCCGGGAGGGGATTCCTATGGGTAAGGTTCGAATTGTAACGGATAGTACCGCTGATATTCCGCTCGAGGTAAGAGAGAAGCTGGGCATTTCGATGGTGCCGCTTAAGGTTCTGTTCGGAGACGAAACGTATTTGGACGGCGTGACGATCCAGAACGAGGAGTTCTACGCGAAGTTGACCTCATCGTCCGTTCTGCCGACAACCTCGCAGCCGTCGCCGAACGAGTTCTCGGAGATGTACGAGCAGTTGCTCGCTGATGATCCGGAAGGGCCGATTATTTCGTTGCACTTATCGGCAGCGCTGAGCGGAACGTATCAATCGGCTGTTATTGCGCAGTCGATGCTGGAGGACGCCGGCGATATTACGATCCTTGATTCCAAGTCGGCTTCTTACGGCTTCGGCATGCGCGCTATTCGGGCGGCCGAGATGGCGCAGGCCGGCGCATCGAAGGATGTCATTCTGGCTGAGCTGCAGCGTCTCGAAGGCGAGATGCAAATTTATTTTTTGGTGGATTCGCTTGAATATTTGCAGAAGGGCGGACGGATCGGCAAAGCTTCGGCACTTATAGGTTCGATTCTTAATATTAAGCCGATTCTGTCGCTAGAGTCCGACGGCACGGTCTATCCGGTCGATAAGGTGCGCGGAACGAAAAAAGCGATGGCGCGCGTGCTTGAGATGTTGAAACAGCGCTTCGGCGCGCAGGAGCCTGTGTCGATGACGATTGCGTGGTCTTCGGGTCAAGACACAGCTATGGAGCTGTGCGAATACTTGAAGGGCCATTTCAATATTCAGCATATAGGCTTCACGACAATCGGAGCGGTTATCGGAACGCATACGGGACCGGGGCTATCGGCCGTATTTATGTACAAGGTGTGAGTGAATGATGATTAGCTTAGATCAAGTTTCCGTTAAACAAATTAAAGGCGTGAGCGCTCCTAAGGAACAGGAGCTTCACGCCTTTGGCATTCAAACCGTCGCCGATCTGCTCAACTATTTTCCATATCGGTACGAGGACTATCGCATTCGTAATTTGGCAGATGCCAAGGATGGCGAGAAAGTGACGGTGCTTGGCCAGATCCGCGGTAATCCGCTGCTTCAACGATATGGTAAAGGGAAGTCGCGGCTGACGTGCAAGATTGAGATTGACGGATGGCTTGTGACGGCCGTCTGGTTCAATCGGCATTATTTGCAGGAGCAGCTTACGCTGGGGCGTGAAGTGATGCTGACAGGCAAGTGGGAGCAGCATAGGCTGCAGATGACGGTATCCGATTCGGAGTTTCAGGATGGCGGCGGAAGCGCAGGCGCAGGAGGCAAGGCGGCTAAGAGCGGTACGCTTCAGCCCGTCTATTCTGTAGGCGGCAGCATTACGCAGCCGTGGATGCGCAAGACGATTCGCCAGGCACTGACGCAGTACGAGACGATGATTGAGGAAGTGCTGCCGCATGAGCTGGTGCAGCGACATCAGCTTATGGCGAGGCGCGACGCCGTGCGCCATATTCATCTGCCGGAGGACGCGAAGGAAGGACAAGCTGCCAGGCGGCGGCTTGTGTACGAGGAGCTGTTCCTGTTCCAGCTCAAGCTGCAAGCCTACCGCGCGCTGAATCGCAAGCGCGCCGACGGCTTGGCGATGCGTGTCGAGAGCGAATGGATACGGCAGTTCGCGGCGACGCTGCCATTCGAGCTCACCGATGCGCAGAAGAAGGTAGTCAACGAAATATTGATGGATATGCGCCGTCCATCTAGCATGAACCGGCTGCTGCAGGGCGATGTCGGCTCGGGCAAAACGGTCGTTGCCGCTATCGCGCTGTATGGGGCCGTCAAGACCGGCCATCAAGGCGCGCTTATGGTACCGACGGAAATATTGGCCGATCAGCATATGCGCTCGCTGCAGAAGCTGTTCAGCGGCATGGGGATCGAGGTCGGCTTGCTGACGGGCAGCTTGACGGAGCGTAAGCGCCGCGACGTGCTTGCCGGCTTGCAGATGGGGATGATCGATATCGCGGTTGGCACACATGCGCTTATTCAAGACGACGTATTTTTCCGTAGTCTTGGGCTTGTCGTGACCGATGAGCAGCATCGGTTCGGCGTCAATCAGCGCAGCGTGCTGCGGCGCAAGGGCTTGAATCCGGACGTGCTGACGATGACGGCAACGCCAATTCCGCGAACGCTTGCCATTACGGCATTTGGGGATATGGACGTGTCAACGCTTCGCGATCGGCCTCACGGGCGCAAGCCGATCAAGACGTATTGGGTGAAGCACAGCATGATGGATCGCGTGTTGGAATTCATTCGCAAGGAAGTGGATCAAGGGCGTCAGGCGTACATTATTTGTCCGCTTATCGAGGAATCGGAGAAGCTTGACGTGCAGAACGCGATTGATCTGCATATCCAAATGCAGCAGGCGTTCCCGCAATATAAGGTGGCTCTGCTTCACGGGCGGCTGACTGCGGCCGATAAGGATGCCGTCATGAGTGCCTTCGGTGCGAACGAGACGCAGGTGCTCGTAGCGACGACCGTCGTTGAGGTTGGCGTCGACGTCCCGAATTCGACGTTAATGGTCATTATGGATGCGGAGCGCTTCGGTCTGTCACAGCTCCATCAGCTTCGCGGACGCGTTGGGCGAGGTGAGCATCAGTCGCATTGCATTCTCGTGGCCGATCCGAAATCGGAGACCGGACGCGAGCGGATGAAGGTCATGACGGATACCGATGACGGCTTCGAGGTATCGCGGCGCGACCTAGAGCTTCGGGGACCGGGCGACTTCTTCGGGACGAAGCAGAGCGGGCTTCCCGAGTTCAGGCTGGCCGATATGGTGGCTGATTATGAGACGCTGGAAGAAGCGCGCGATGACGCGGGAGAGATAACGGGGCAAGACGATTTTTGGACAAATGCATCCTATGCAAGGTTGCGCGCGCTGCTGCAGAAGGATCAAATTTTTCAAGGCGAGCAATTGGACTAGGCAATAATTCCTTAATTCCGGCATATAGTTAACCGTTAACACTGCCGGTTGGAGGTGTCTAGACTGTGAGTTACCAAAAGTACGGCATTAAGCCGCAGTTGGTCGAGCGCGTCAAATATAAGTTGAAAAATCCGGTCACGAAGGACCGGATTCGAGAGCTGCTGGGCAACGTAACGAAATATGATTTGCAGGAACGTCCGAAGGTGCGCAGGCTGGTGAAGGCTGCTGCCGTTGTTTTGCAGGAGCCGCTCACCGATGTGCAGGAGGATCAAATCGTCGCCTTCGTTTTGGGACAAAAGATTGATCCGAACAATACGTTTCATTTGCTCAAGCTTTGGGGCATGTTTCGCTGACCTATCCGGTCGGCGATTTTTTTTTGTTGTGGGGCAAGCTTAGCTTGCATTAAATTGCATTGCAGTGCCGTTGCGGACTCAGGAGTTCGCTATAGACACAGGCCTCAGGTGTCCGCAGCTATACCTTACTATGGATTAGATGGTGCGTGTTCGCCCGCGCTTAGAACAGCCGCAACTGCTCGTCCACCATCATTTGCTCAATTAATTCGGGGGAGTCGTTGCGGACGTTGCCTACAGCGGAAGAGACCGCGTAAGCAACCATGTCGCGTTCGTCATATGGGCGCAAAAGCGGCAGAATGGCTTCTACGTCCTGCGTCTTGCGATCAAGCCATAACGCTTCATTCTCTGGCTTTAAGATGACCGGCATACGATCATGAATAGGGGCCATTAACGGATTAGGTTCTGTCGTAAGGATGGTACAGCTGTTTATTCTGGCGCCATCGGGAGAGATCCAAGTTTCATACAGACCAGCCATGCTGAATATCTCACGGCTCTTCAACGTAATCCGCATCGGCTGCTTGCCGCCGCCGCTCAGCTTCTTCCACTCGTAGAATCCGTCCGCAGGGATGAGGCAGCGCTTGCTTCGAAGCGGCTTCTTGAACGCAGCCTTCGCGGCTGCCGTCTCTGCTCGCGCGTTAATCATCATGAAGCCGATCTTCGGATCATCGGCCCATGGCGGAACGAGACCCCACTTCAGCTCGCCGAGCCGATTGGCGCTCCCATCGTTAATGACTGCGAGCACTTGCTGGCTTGGGGCTACGTTATATTTGGGGCGATGGAACGGAATGCCTGTCTCGTCTACCATATACCGCACCATTAGCTCTTCTATCGTTATTGTGAGTGTATATCTTCCGCACATCGCTTCCAACCTCCGTCTGTTGCTGCTCGCTTAAGGCAGAGCGTGAATTTGGCTCTATTATACTATGACTTTCCTTGTATGCCCAACTTGCACGCCCGCTTCCGTATGGCAGCCTGCGACTTGGAGGATACTGGTCTTATAAGGTGATGATCGGGAGGGGCGTGTATGGATAAACAGGGAAGTTTCCGAGGGCAAAGGCAGCAGCGGGGAAGCAGCGAATCGTTGCTCGGCCGGCTGCTTGCGCTTCCGCGCGCTGCTGTCGCCTATGCTGTCGGGAAGTGGAAAGCAATGAGCGTATCGGAGCAGATGATCGCGGAAGCTTCTCCGCTCCTGCTGTCGCCGGCTGCGATATCCCGGCTGACGGCTGCGTGGAGAAGGCTAGAGGAGGATGCTGAGACGCCGCCCCTTCATGCTTCCGAATCGTGGACGGCCGAGGAGCTGGCGCTCATTTCTCAGATTCGCACGGAGACGGACAAGTGCAATCGCAATAACGTAACACGGACCGAGGCGTATCGGACCGTATATTTCCGCACGCCTGCACTTCATTGGGCGCTCCTTGCGCATCTCGTCTCGCGCAACGGCGGCTGGAATATGACCGATCTGCAAGGGGAATGGCTGCCCTATTTGCTTCGGGACGATCAGCGGGAGGAGCTGTTTTCTTTCCTGGAACGCGCGAATGCGCTTATTTTCCAAGATGCCTATCCGCAGTTGCTGCTCTACGAGCGCAGCCTGAGAGAAGGCAGAAGCCTGTTCCATTTGTTGCCGGCGTTCGACGTTTCGGTGTTCATGACGCCGGTGTGGCGGCAGTTCTGGAAGGAGAGGGATCCTGTTCCCTTGACCGTGGCGCTTATCGTTAACGAGCAGCATTACATCGAGCAGCGCGTTATACAGAACGCGCATTTCAAAGAAAAGGTGCTGCAAACGCTGTTCTTCGGCCTGCAGTCCGTGCTGCAATTGAACGGCGTCGTGTTTCCTTATGGCAGCGGAGGCAATTCGGCTGCCGACGGGGATTGCAGCACGGAGGCAGGCACGCAGCTGGCGGGTATCATTATCGAGCGATTCGAGAATGTCGAGGAGCGGGTCGAATTCGGCAAGCAGCTCTATGCGATGCTGTTCGGTATCGCTCCTGTTCTCCACGGCGCCCGCTGCTTCGCTGCCGCCGTGAAGCATACGGGCTCGCGGGCCGACTTCGCGCCCCAGCTTTACGTTCGCATTCGGCAGCTGCCGCCGCAGCGCGTCTATAAGGAGAAGCTTATAGGCGGCGCTTTGAAGCCGGGAGCGAAGCCGCTGTACAGCCCGGAATTACCGTCAGCTTGGGGGGATCGCCCTGTTGATCCTGCCGAGAAGGGAGATTGGTTTCATTCGGCAGATCAAGTGCTGTATTATTTCTCCAAGCTGCCGCTGCCGCCGGTGTTCGAGCTGACGAACGAATACGGGCTCATCCTGAATAAGATTGAGCTTGCCGTGCTTGCGGCGCAGCGGCAAAAGCTTTAGTCGCTGCTCGCGACGCCTTCGATATCCTGGACCGGGAACCACTCGCCGTCTATCATGAACCGGCCCTTCAGTGAATCGACCCGATCAACGATGCCGATAATCGTGAGTTCCTCCAGCGGGTGGAACATCCGCAGCGTGATCGGCACCCGCAACTGCAGCGATTCGGCGACGGCGCGGGAGACGGCTTCCCATTCCTGCTCGTCGAGCGAGGCGCGCACGCGCCGCTTCAACGCTTCGTTGTTCCGGACAATCTCGGCCTTGTGCTCAGGCAGCATCATGCGGCTTGATTCCCATAGTCCGTTTCCCTCAAGCTTCTTTCTCATTTGTAATGGCCTCCAATTTTGGCGGAGCGGTCTCGCGCTTGGCCGCTCGGTGTGTGCGATACGGCGCGTATAATGCTGGCGTCGCCGTATTTTTGCTTAATGGCGTCGGTCGTCTTCTCCAGCGCGATCAACTTCTCCCGGTGCAGATCGAATAAGGAGAGCTGGTATTCGTCATCCGCCGAAAATTGCGAGAGGCTGACGCCGACCTTCCGGACAGGCAGGCCGTCCCAATGCTTCTGCAACAGCGTCGCGGCGGCCCGGTATACTTGATTCGTAATATTGGTCGGGTCCTCCATCTTCATCTGCCGATTGAAGCCGCTCGGACGGTCGTAGTCGGCGCCCATGCATCCGACGGAAACGACATGTCCCATGTAGCCTTTGCTGCGGCAGCGCTGGCATACAAGCTCGACGAGCTCAAGCAGCACGACCTTAATCTCCGCCAGGCTGCCGTAATCACGGGGCAGCGTCATCATATGGCCGACGGTCGTAGGCGCGACCTGATGGGTGCCAGGCGTTACGGGGCTGTCGTCGATGCCGCTGGCAATGCGCCAATACAGCTCGGCGTTGATGTCCGAGTTTTTGCCGAATTTGCGGCGCATCATCGCTTTCAGCTTATCCAGCGGCGTTCGCGCGATATGGCCGATCGTCGGCATACCCATCGCATTGAAGTGGGCGTTCATCCGGTTGCCGACCATGAACATCTTGCCTACCGGCAATGTCCACAGCGTCTCTTCCAGCAAATCCTTGGTTAGCGTGCAGATGCCGGATTCGTTCTTCTTGGCGTAATTGTCGCAGGCGGTCTTCGCCAAAATTTTGTTCTCGGCGATGCCGAAGCGGGTATAGATGCCGGTCTCGGCCAGTACGCGAGCCTGTATGAGCTCGGCGAGCTTCTCCGGCGGACCGTACAGCTGCAGCGATCCCGTCACGTCGAGAAATTGCTCATCGATTGAGTACGGCTCGACCAAATCGGTGAAGCTTTCGTAAATTTGCGTAATTCTCATCGACGTATCAATGTAAAGCTTCATGCGGGGCTTTACGATGACGAGATTCGGGCATTTGGCGAGCGAGTCGCCTAGCCGCTCGGCGGTTGTGACGCCGAATTCTTTCGCCAGGGGGCAGGCTGCGAGAATAATGCCGGATCGGCGCTCGGGATCGCCGGCGACGACGAGCGGGAGATCCTTATATTCGGGATGCTCCGCCTTCTCGACGGAGGCGTAGAACGACTGGCAGTCCGCCAGCATGACAACTCTTTGACGGGGCATCGTGTTCCTCCTATAGAACGTTTGTTCAAATATAAGAAAGTATAAAAAGGGATGCTTATACTGTGCACGGCGTTAGCCGTTTCACCTTGCCTTATTATATACAGAACATACGTTCTTATGCTATAGGCTTCGCTATGGTTATTATTTACAATCAATGAGGAGACGGGATGATCTTACATATATTCAACCAGTTTGCGCCAAAATAGAGGCAACATGGAAACGGAAAGGTGTCCGAATGCCGCTATGAAAAAAAATGCCCAGAAGGCGCGAACGCCGCTTAGTCCATCGCTTCAGGCTAATGCAGATGCAATCCGAAGCCGCTTCGGCGGCAGCTTCGATCTGGTCGTTCGTTTGTTCCGCAGCGATGCGACCCCCAGCCGGGAGCTTGCGCTTATCTATATCGACGGTATCGTCGACGCGGAGACCGTGAACGTCAGCATTATGGAGCCGCTGATGTCGATGCAGCTTCCGCAGCATGCGCATACGAAGGGAACTAAGCTGCTGGAGGCTTTGCGCGATTGCATTGTATCCGTTGGCTCCGTAGGAGAAATGTTCACGCTGGAGGAGGCGCTGCAGGCGGTGTCTGACGGCTTATGCCTAATCGTCGCGGAAGGCTGCACGTCGGTGCTGACGGCCAGCGTTACAGGGGGCGAGCAACGATCGGTAACGATTCCGCAGACGCAGACGGTCATACGCGGTCCGCAGTATGGTTTTGTCGAAAATATCCGGACCAATATCAGTCTTGTTAGGCGTATTATCCGTTCAAGCGATCTTCATGTGCAGATGCATAAGATCGGCCGCCAAACGCACACCGACGTTGCGGTGCTTTATTTGAACGGCGTCGTCGACGAAGGCGTGCTTAAGGAAGTGTATCGCAGGCTTGGGGATATCGATATTGACGGCGTGCTGGAGAGCGGCTATATCGAAGAATTCATTCAAGACGAGACATTCACCCTGTTCCCAACCATCCTGAACACCGAACGTCCCGATACGGTAGCCTCCATCCTGCTGGAGGGACGGGTGGCGATTATGGTGGATGGCACGCCGATTGCTCTGATGGCGCCGATTACGTTCTTCAGCTTCTTCCAATCGCCGGAAGATTATTATCAGCGGTTCGATATAGCAACGCTTGTGCGGGTGATCCGATATGTGGCGTTCATTGTATCGATCTTGCTGCCGGCCTTATATATTGCCGTTACTACCTTTCATCAGGAAATGCTGCCGACGACGCTGCTTATTAGCATAGCGGCTCAGCGAGAGGGCGTCCCTTTTCCGGGGCTCGTAGAGGCGCTGCTGATGGAGATGACGTTCGAGGTGCTGCGCGAAGCAGGGCTGCGGATGCCTCGGGCCATCGGACCTGCCATATCGATTGTAGGCGCCCTCGTGCTTGGGCAATCGGCCGTGCAGGCCGGCATTGTATCGGCGGTGATGGTAATCGTCGTGTCGTTCACGGCGATCTCGAACTTCGTCATGCCGGAGTTCAATATGGGTGCGGCATCACGCATTATCCGGTTTATCTTCATGGTGATGGCGGGCATGTTCGGCTTCTTCGGCATCTTCATCTCCGTGCTGGTTATGCTCGTTCATCTCGTGTCGCTGCGCTCGTTCGGCGTGCCCTATATGTCGCCGATGGCGCCGGGGTCGGCAAGCCAGTCGGCATTCCGTGACATGTTCATCCGCCTGCCGTGGTGGGCGATGATCTATCGTCCTTTCGAGCTTCAGCTTCGCAATCCGCGGCGGCTGGCTAATCGCCGGAAGCCGCCGGCACAGAGGCATTCAGACAATCCATAACGGAAGGAGAGGGGCGTGTGATCGGAAGGAGGAGGCTGCTATCCGGACTGCTGGCGCTGCTCATTTGCTTGCCGCTGGCGGGCTGCTGGGGCAAGGTTGAGCTAGGTGATATCGCGATCGTATCGGCAACGGGCATCGATTGGAAGGATGGGCAGTGGCAGTTGTCCTATCAGGTCGTCATTCCGCAAGCAATTTCCGGTCAAAGCGCTACGGCGGGCACGAACGCGGCGGTTAATGTGTTCTCCACCAAAGGGGACAACTTTCGGATTGCGATCAGCAAGGCGAGCCTGGAGACGCCGAGGCGGCTTTTTTTCGCTCATAACCAGATCGTTATTATTGGACAGGATGCAGCGCGCAAAGGCATATCCGCGCTTGCGGAAGCCTATCTCCGAAACCCCGATTCACGAGAGACGGTCAGCGTATTTCTGACGAAGGGCAATGCGCGCCGCGTACTGGAGCAGCTTATTCCATTGGAGAAAATACCGGGGGCCGCCATTCAGCAGATGATCTTCAATGAGCAGTTGAGCGGCTCGACCTTCCAGGAAACGACGATGCATAAGTTGCTTAAGGATTTGCTTGGCGGGGCACAGGTTGTTGGCATACCGAGTCTGGCGATCTCCGGAACGGGAGAAAGTCTAGATCAGGTTGAAAAGCTTAGCAGAACGAATACGTCATCCAAGGTGAGGCTGATGGATCTAGGCATCGTCTCCGGCGATAAGCTCGTAGGCTGGATTTCGAAGGAAGAAAGCTCAGGTCTGATGTGGATCAAAAATCAGATCAAGAAGACGACGGTAGCGTTCGGCTGTCCGAATGACGGAAAGGAGGGCAAAGCCTCCTCGATTCGCATTACGAAGGCGAAAACGAAGCTTCGCCCGCAACGTTCCGGCAGCAAGTGGACGATGCATATTGAGACAAAAGCGGAAGGCACGCTGCTCGAGTACAGCTGCGGCGGCGACATGAATAAGCCAAAAGAAGTAGACGAGACCGCGCAAGTGATTGCCGAGACGATCAAAGCGACGATGAAAAACGGTTGGAAAGCTGTTGCGGGATATAAGGCGGACGTGGTCGGTTTTGGCAATATCATCCATCAGAGGCATCCGGACGCTTGGAAGCAGATGAAGGGGGATTGGCCTGACCTATTTGCAGAGATGGAAGTGAAGATTGACGTGAAGGTGAAAGTGAATTCAGCGGGCATGAGCGGCGGCGGATTTAAGAAACTGCAGGAGAAGGCGCGTTCATAGACGGAAAGGAGATGCCATGCAGCAGATCGGCAAACAACAGTTGTCTATTCTGATTATTGTTTTCTTAATCGGCAGCACGCCGCTGTTCGAGCTTGGCATCAAAGCGAAGCCCGATTCATGGCTTGCGATGACGATGGCGGCGGTCATCGGATTGCTGTTGACCGTTATTTATGTGACGGTGCAGAAGCGCGCGCCCGAAGCGGGACTCGGTGAACTGTACTTGATTCATTTTGGCAAATGGCTCGGCGGAGCGGTTGGACTTATCTATGCGCTATGGTTCGCTTATGAATCGATGCGTAATGTGCGAGACGTAGGGGAACTGACGAATATGGCGCTCTTGACCGTAACGCCCAAATGGATGATTATGCTGCTCATTCTGTTTGTCGCTGCGTACACGGTCAGCAAGGGGCTTGAAGTGTTCGCGCGAGTTGCACAGCTGCTGTTCCCGATTGCAGGGATCAGCTATTTGCTTATTATTTTGCTGCTGTTTATCGCGAAGCTGCCTGATATTCACCAGTTGCTGCCCCTGATGGAGAACGGGATAGGCCCGGTTGCGAAGGCGGCGTTTCCGGATCTGGTTTCGTTTCCTTTTGGCCAAATGGTCATTTTTCTTGTTTATTGGAAATATTTGAAGGAGAAGCAAGTGCTGCGGAAGGTCACCTTTTGGGCGCAAGTGGGCGTATCTGCCTTTTTGATTTTTATGAATATGCTCGTGATGAGCGTACTGGGCCTCTCATTGTCCGAGGTTACGGCGTTGCCGCTGCTGCAGGCGGTGCAATTGATTCGGCTCGCGAATTTCCTCGAGCGGCTGGACGTTATAGTTACGCTGCTTCTATACATCGGACTCTATGTGAAAATGACGGCGTTGTACTTGGCGGCGGTCCTTACGCTTAAGGAAGTGACGGGGGCGGCTTACCGTCATTTGGTCTGGCCAGTCGGGGTGGCCATCTACGCGGCATCGTTTCTGGAGCCGAATAATACGTATCATATATGGCTAGGGTTTGATGTGACGCTGAAAATCGTACCGTTATTCCAAATCGTGCTGCCGCTGCTTCTGCTGATCGTCGGTGTGCGCAAACGGTACAAGAAGGCGGCGCAGCAGCATTCCGACGCAGGGCAAACCGGTTAATGCCGACCATCCAGCTTCAAAAAAAGATAGCTATTTAGTCGGGATTTGCTATAATAGGCATATTGACGAAACCGAATATGTTCCGGGGAGCTGGTTAGGCCGGCTGAGAGGGGATTTATGTACATGCAATCCCGACCCTATAAACCTGATCTGGATAATGCCAGCGTAGGGAAGATAAGCTTTGCGCGTTTCATGCAAGGGACGACCGTTAGATAGTGCTTCTAACGTCATGCCGAAGCAGCGTGCACAGGTGCAGCCGAATTTCAGGCGTCCTTCCATGCGGGAGGACGCTTTTTTTGTATTTGGCAACGGTCGACCGCACGGGGCAACCAACCGGACACAGACAAGATATCCTTTCGATTCGTTTCGTTTTAACACAATAAAGAGATACAGGGAGAGGGAGACAGCATGATGAAGAAACAAACTGGACGAATAACTTGGAGGCTTACGGCGCTATTGATGGCGCTCGTTATCGTACTTGCAGGCTGCGGAGCGAACAGCAGTAAGCCGGAGGGCGGCAACGCGGGAGAGAATGAAGGAAACGGCGCGGATAAGCCGCTGACGAAAGTGCAGGTCGTGCTCGACTGGACGCCGAACACGAACCATACGGGGCTGTATGTGGCTCGGGATAAAGGGTTCTTCAAGGAGCAAGGGCTTGACGTTGAAATTATTCAGCCGGGCGAGAGCGGCGCTGATCAAATGGTCGCTTCCGGCAACGTACAATTCGGCGTCAGCTATCAGGAGTCGATCACCATGGCTCGTATAGCAGGCGTTCCGCTCGTATCGCTCGCGGCAGTTATTCAGCATAACACGTCGGGCTTCGCTTCGCCTGTCGATAAAGGCATCGATTCGCCGAAGAAGTTCGAAGGCAAAACATACGGCGGCTGGGGCGCTCCGCTTGAGGAAGCGGTCATTGATTCACTCATGCAAGAGGAGCAAGCGGATGTGAAGAAGGTTAATATTATGAGCATCGGCGACGGCGATTTCTTCTCGGCTGTTAAGCGCGATATCGACTTCGCTTGGATTTATTACGCGTGGACGGGTGTTGAGGCCGAGCTGCGCGGCGAGAAAATCAACATGGTATATTTGACCGATTATAGCGACAAGCTTGACTATTATACACCGGTGCTTGCGACGAGCGAGAAGCTGATCGCCGAGGATCCGGAACTCGTTAAGGCGTTCGTTGCGGGCGCTGCGGCAGGCTACCAATATGCGATCGACAATCCAGAGGATGCTGCCGAGGTATTGATTAAGGCAGAGCCGGATCTGAATGCCGAGCTCGTTCGCGCGAGCCAAAAGTGGCTCAGCCCGAAATACCAGGACGATGCCGCGCAATGGGGCGAGCAGAAGCTGAGCGTATGGGAAAATTATGCGAATTGGATGTTCGACCACAAGCTGCTGGAGAAGGAGCTTGAGGCTGACAAAGCGTTTACGAACGACTTTTTGCCTAAGAAATAATTCATACAGACGAAAGCAGGGGAAACGAATGGCTAATGCACTGGTAAGCATTCAAATATTGCCGACGACGCCGGGCGGAGAAAGCGTCATTCCGTACGTGGATCGGGCGATTGACATCATTAAGGCAGCGGGCGTGCCCTACAGGGTAGCTCCGCTGGAGACGACAATGGAAGGCGAGTTGAGCTCGCTCCTAGCCGTTGTGCAGCAGATGAGCGAAGCGATGGCAGAGATGGGCTGCCCGTCCGTTATTTCGCAAGTGAAAATCTATTATAATCCGGCAAACGGCGCTTCTATGGGCAGATTGCTGGAGAAATACCCCGATGGGCAATAAGTCGGGCGCATGGGCAAAGGTATGGCCTCCGGTAATCGTTATCGCTGCGCTGCTGGCTTGCTGGCAGGCGGTGACGATGTGGGGGCAGGTCGATCAATGGCTGCTTCCCAGCCCGTTATCGATCGTACAGGAGGCGGCCTCGGCGAACGTATGGCCGCGGTTAGCGGAACATACCGGTGCGACGCTGCGGCTTACGCTGCTCGGATTTGCAGGCGGATCGGCGGCGGGCTTCTTGCTCGCCGCTTTGCTGCATCTAATTCCGGGTTTGCGTACCGCTGTCTACCCGCTCCTCGTCGTTTCGCAGAACGTCCCGATCGTCGTGATCGGACCGCTGCTTACGATGTGGCTTGGCTACACGCTGCTGCCGAAGGTGCTGCTCGTTATGATGGTATGCTTCTTCCCAATCTCGGTAGCCATGCTAAGCGGCCTCACGAATACAGATCCGCAATTGCGCAATTATTTGCAAATGATCGGCACAGGCAAGTGGCAGCTGTTCTGGAAGCTGGAGCTGCCCCATGCCGTCATTCATTTGTTCTCGGGACTTAAGCTTGCGGCATCCTATAGCGTACTTAGCGCGATTGTCGCAGAGTGGCTCGGCACGAATAAGGGACTGGGATATTTCATGCAGCTGTCGGCCAAAGGGTTCATGCCGGAGCGGGTATTCGCGTCGGTATTCATCATCGTGGCGCTCAGCCTGTCGCTGTTCGGCTTGATGACGCTTGCCGAGAAGCTGCTCTTACGCTGGCGTCCTGCCAAGAAGGAGGGGAACTAGCAATGAGCGATATAACAGATCAAGAGCAATGGAAGACAGCTGATGCCAAAGCGCTGGAGGTTAAATCGGTCAGCAAAAGCTTCGGCAAAGGAACAACCGTGAAGGAAGTGCTCGGAGGGCTGTCGCTGACGGTCGGCGAAGGGGAATTCGTCTCCATCGTCGGTCCGTCAGGAAGCGGCAAGTCGACGCTGTTCCAGGTCATAGGCGGCTTGGAGCGTCCGACTAGCGGCGAGATATGGATTGATGGCCGGCAGGCGACGGGACAGACGGGGCATATCTCGTATATGCCCCAGCAATCGTCGCTGCTGCCGTGGCAGACGGTAGCCGGCAATATTGAGCTGTCGCTGACGATCGCCGGCATGGAGCGCAAGGAAGCGAAGCGCAGCACGGAGGAGTGGCTGCGCCGCATCGGGCTTGGGGAATATGCGAAGAGCTATCCGCATGTTCTCTCGGGGGGCATGCAGCAGCGCGTATCCTTCTTGCGGGCGCTGTTGTCGCCGCAGCGGCTCATGCTGCTCGATGAGCCGTTCGGTTCGCTCGATGCGCTGACGCGGCTGCAGATGCAGAAGTGGCTGCTGTCGATCTGGGAGGAGAACCGCAGGTCGGTGCTGCTTGTCACGCACAGCATTGATGAGGCGTTGTTCTTATCCGATCGGGTTATCGTGCTGTCGTCCTCGCCTGCAGTCGTGCTCGAGCAATTCGACGTGCCGCTGGCAAGGCCGCGCAGCGAAGTGATGTGGACGGAGCCTGCGTTCATTGACTTGAAGCAGCGGATCTATGAGCTGCTTCAGGCCGGAGCGGGAGAGAAGGAGGAAGCGGAATATGCCAAGCGTCGTTAACGGGGAAACTGCGGCAGGGACGTGGATCGACGCTCATATCCATGTCGATCATTATGAAGAAGCGGAACGGGAATCGCTCCTGGAGCGGGCGTTTGATGCGGGTGCGGCTGCTGTCGTAGCCGTGTCGATGCACTTGCCATCCTCGATTGTCAATCGAGAGTTGGCGCTAGCGCACCCGCCGAATCGCGTTCATCCCGCCTATGGCTTCCATCCGGAGCAGCCGATACCGTCTGCAAGTGAGCTGGATGAGCTGTTCGCTTGGATTAGAGCGCGTCATGCGGAAGGCGAGAGCTTCGCAATCGGCGAAGTCGGCTTGCCGTATTATACGCGAACGGAAGCGGAGGCTGTGGGGCAGTCGTTCGACGAATTGCCTTACCTCGCGCTGCTCGAACGGTTCGCGGCGCTTGCCGCGGAACTGGAGCGGCCGATTGTGCTGCACGCCGTCTATGAGGACGCGGACAAGGCTTGCGACATACTTGAGCGGAGCGGCGTACGGAGCGCGCACTTCCATTGGTTCAAGGGAAGCGAAGCGACCGTGCGGCGAATGATCACCGCAGGCTACTTCGTGTCGGTGACGCCGGATATCGCTTACGAAGCGGAAATTAGAGAGCTGGCAGTGCAATATCCGGTCGATTTGCTGATGGCCGAGACGGACGGGCCATGGCCGTTCGAAGGTCCTTATGAGGGGCGAATGACCGAGCCTGCCATGTCGCAGGACGTGGCGGCTCATATTGCGGCTATTAAGCAGCAGCCGCTGGAGCATGTGCGCACAACTTTATTGCAAAACACGAAACGGTTGTACGGAATATAGCAGGAATACGACAACAAGCTGGCATTTGCGCATGATGCGACGCCAGCTTTTTTTGGTTTCGTCGAGGACACCAGAAGCGTTAATTTAATTGCTGCTTATCGCCTTTAATGCGCCTTACCGATTCATACCGCTTTGTCCATTGCGCCGTCCTACTTTTCTGCATACAAAGATAGCAATAGGGATGAGAGAAGGGAGAGTTCTATGATGGCAGCTTTGACTAGAGAACAGTTTTTTGCGGCACTGGCTCCAACCGTCATTCGGGTAAGGGGGGAAGGCTCGACGATGTTTCCTTCCGTACGGCTAGCTCAAAATTTGCTCGAAACTGGAGGCGTTATTCACGCGTGGAACAATCTTGGCGGCATCAAGGTTGGCAATGGGCAGACGAATGCTTACTGGCACGGCGAAGCAGTCGTGAAGGGGACGTGGGAATATGTCGATGGCCGCAATGTTAATACGAAGGCGGCGTTCCGCGCTTACCCCAGCCTATATCACTTCTATAAGGATCTTGATCTGCTGCTGGCAACGCCGCGTTACGACCGCGTTAGGAAGGCGGAAACGCCTGAGCGCCAAGCCCAAATGCTGCTCGCTTGCGGATATGCGACCGATCCGAATTATCCGCTCAAGCTAATGGCAATCATTAAGCAGTACTCGCTCATGAAATATGATCTAAAGGGTAAACCGCCCGTTAAGCCGGAGAAGTTCAAAGACGCTGAAATCGTGGCGGTTGTGCATGGAGGGCGAGCGGTGTCGGAAGGTTACTTGGTTCATGGCGCTACATGGGTGCCTGCAAGGCTGGTCGGCGAGCGGCTTGGAGCGGTCATTGACTGGAACGGGAAGCAGGTTACGGTGAACGGGGCTGCAATCGAGTCTATACTGTCTAATGCAAAGGGCTACGTCAAGCTGCGCGATCTGGCAGATCGGCTTGGACTTACGGCCAGCTGGGACGCTATGGCGCGAGTGGCTTCGATCGACTAACGAAGAGGATCAGCCGGTTTACATCGAGGCTGCTCATTTGGTATTCTATAGGCAACATTGAAACGCGATGATGAGAAGAGTAAGGGAATAGGTTGTTGCACAGAGAGCCCTTGGCAGCTGAGAGGGGGCGAACGGCGTTTCCCTGAACCAAGCCTCTGAGCGGCATGTCGGAATCGCCCTGGGCGAGGATGGCATGACGGGAGCTCCCGTTACAGAGCTAGAGTATAAGCAATGCATGCAATGCCGTACTTGAAGAGGTTAATATGGCGACATGTTAATGAACCTGGGGTGGCACCGCGAGAACTTCGTCCCCAAGACCAACGTCTTGGAGGTGAGGTTCTTTTTTGCGTTTACTAGGGCGCATATGCGGCAACTTGGCTATTACAGTTATTTTCATTAAGGAGGAGCCGACAATGGAACTGGATAATGAGAAAGAGCATTCAAGCAACAACTTTTTAGTTAGGCTGATAACGGAGGAACTGGAGCAGTATCCGTTCACGAGGGAGATGCGCACGAGGTTTCCGCCCGAGCCGAACGGTTATCTTCATATCGGCAGCGCCTATGCGATTCAGACGAATGACGCGATAGCAAGAGAATTCAACGGCAAGTTTCATTTACGCTTTGACGATACGAATCCGCTTAAGGAGGACATTGCTTACGTTAATGCAATCATTGAGGATATCAAGTGGCTTGGCTATGATCCGGGTGAGCATATCTACTACGGGTCAGATTACTCCGAGGAAATCTACCGTGCTGCAGTTCATCTAATCGAGCGAGGGCGTGCATACGTATGCGATCTGACGCCGGAGGAAGTGTCGGAGTATCGGGGCACCTTGACGCAGCCGGGCAAGAACAGCCCTTATAGGGAGCGGTCTACCCTAGAGAACCTGGCGCTTTTTGCGAAAATGAAAGAAGGCGGCTTTCCGGCCTCCTCCAAAGTGCTGCGTGCCAAAATCGATATGGGCTCGCCTAATATGAACCTGCGCGACCCCGTTATATACCGCATCATTCATGCGGAGCATTATCGAACAGGGGGCGAATGGTGCATCTATCCGATGTACGACTTCGCGCATCCGATTCAAGACGCTATCGAAGGCATTACGTATTCGCTCTGCTCTAATGAATTCAAGGACCATCGGCCTCTGTACGAATGGGCGCTTAGGGAGCTCGGGGTAGAGAGTCCGCCGCGGCAAAGGGAGTTCGGCCGCCTAAGTCTGACGGGCGTCGTGACGAGCAAGCGTTTCCTGAGGCAGTTGGTCGAGGGCGATTATGTAGACGGCTGGGACGATCCAAGATTGCCGACGCTCCGCGGCTTAAGAAGGAGAGGATTCACGCCCGAGAGCATACGCAGCTTCATCAAGGAGATCGGCAGCATCCGTACGCAAAGCACGGTGCATATTTCCTTACTCGATCATTGTCTCAGGCAAGAGCTGAAAGCGTCGATGGTAAGCATCATGGCGGTGCTGAATCCGCTCAAAGTCGTCATAACGAATTATCCAGACGATGAAACCGAGCTATTGATGATCGAGAATAACAGCGAGAACGAGGAGCTGGGCAAACGGGAAGTTCCTTTTGGCAAAACGATCTATATCGAAAAAGACGACTTCGAGGAAAATCCGCCGAAAGGCTTTCATCGATTAACTCCGAATGCCGAGGTTCGATTGAAGGGCGCTTATTTTATCCGTTGCGAGGAAGTCATTAAGGACTCTGACACGGGAGAAGTAACGGAGCTTCGCTGCTCGTATGATCCTGTGACGAAGAGCGGTACGGGCTTTAACGGTCGTAAGGTGAAGGGGACGATTCACTGGGTATCGGCAGAGCATGCCGTCAAGGCAGACGTTCATCTGTACGATAAATTGCTGCTGGAAGCTGCGGAGAAGGATACGCCGGCTAACGGGGATTGGACGGAGCTCGTTAATCCGGAATCGCTCGTCGTCGTCAAGGATGCTCTGATCGAACCTTATGTGGAGTATGGAGAAGATCTTCTGGAGCGAAAGCTGCAATTTTTCCGCCATGGCTATTTCTGCGCGGATAGGAAACACACAACCGACGACGGGCTTGTGTTCAACCGAATTGTGCCGCTTAAGGACAGTTGGAACAAAAAGCATGAATGAGTAAGGTGGCTAGGTGCAAAGGCTGCTGATCTATGATCAGCAGCCTACGTGGCCTTCTGGTGCGTACGTGCGGATGTTATTTACCTTTTTTAGAGGCTGCCCAGAACGCCAGCGCAATAAGCGGCAGCAAAATAAACCAAGGGATCGTAATCGTCCCTCCGACGATGAAGGCAAGCGCCATAACGACGATAACGCCTAAAATAATATACAGACAACCTCGTCCGAACGTTTCCATGCCATTGCTCCTTTCGTGTGCCTATGTTCAGTTGTATACCGCAAGCTACAAAGAAGTATATTCACGGATATAGCAGGATAGAGCAGCAGGTTGGCTGCGGGAAACCGGTCACATCGGACCGATTCGTTCGTGGTTTAAATTTATCCAATTGAAATAGCTAACGCTGTCCAATCTTAATTCCTCCTTGGAAGGTTATAATGTAACCGTAACCAATTGAGCCCCAATGCATTTAACTAAGGTGATGCTTAACCGGTTACTAGGGAGGACTAAGGTCATGAAAGAACATAAGCTTCGCTGGATGGCAAGCACAGAGCAGCGCCGTTGGCAGGAGCAGGCGGCAGGCGCAACAACAATTGAATCAGCCAACTTAACGATAACGGACCGGAAGTACCAGACTTTCGAAGGATTTGGCGGGTGCTTTAATGAGCTCGGCCATGTGGCGCTTGGCGGCTTGCCGGCAGAGGAACGCAATCAGGTGATGTACGATCTGTTCCATCCTGAGGGCGAGCATAAGCTTAGCGTATGCAGATTGCCAATTGGAGCCAGCGATTATGCGCTCGACTGGTACAGCCATAACGAAACCGACGGCGATGTAGCGATGGACTTTTTTTCTATAGAACGAGATCGAGAGCACTTGATTCCATATATTAAAGAAGCGCTGAAGTTAAATCCTGAGCTCGTATTGTTCGCTTCTCCTTGGAGTCCGCCGACATGGATGAAATTCCCGAAGGCGTACAATTATGGCACGCTGCGCTGGGAGAAGGACATATTGGAGGCATACGCCCTGTATTTTGTCAAATTTGTGCAAGCCTATGCCGAGGAAGGAATCACGATTCATCAGGTGCATGTGCAGAATGAAGTGGTGGCCGATCAGAAGTTCCCGTCCTGCGTATGGACCGGACAGCAATTGCGGGAATTTATCCGCGACTATTTGGGTCCTGCCTTTGAGCGGCATGAGCTGGATACGGAAATCTGGCTAGGCACGATCAATGCGCCCGAGGCATGGGACGAGTGGTTGAAAAAAAAGGCGACTGACTTTGAAGGCTATGCGGGCACGGTGCTTGGAGACCCGGAGGCGTATAAATATATCAAAGGCGTCGGCTATCAATGGGCGGGCAAGTACGGAATTCAGCGGACCGTACAAAGCTACCCGGAGCTGCGTTATATGCAGACCGAGAACGAATGCGGCGACGGCGAGAACACCTGGTTTTATGCCAAATACATTTTCAATCTGTACCAGCATTATTTGTTTAACGGCGTTCATGCGTATATATACTGGAATATGGTGCTGGAGCCGAAGGGCAGAAGCACTTGGGGCTGGGAGCAAAATGCGATGGTTACCGTTGATCCCGCGACAGGGCAATATGTCCGAAATCCGGAATACTACGTGATGAAGCATTATGCGCATTTCGTATCCCCGGGCGATATCCGAATCGGACTGCAAGGTCCGTGGTCGGGGCATGCAACAGCCTTCCTGAAGCCGGACGGAACGAAGATTATTGTACTGGCTAATCCTTATTCGGAGGAAAAGGAGCTGCGACTTTCGAACGGTTCTGAAGGATATAGCTTTCGACTGGAACCTGAATCATTCCATACGATCGTTTGGCCCGGCTAACCGGCTTTATTACACGAACGCCCTCATCAACTGCGGGCGTTCGTGCTTTTTGAGTTAACCTTTTGAGCGGGCCGGATTCAAGGCTATAATGGTTGCAAAACGGGGGCGATGTCAAATGTTGAAAAAAATAGGGAACAAGCTGGTTGATCCATTCAAACGCAGCATCAGGAACAAGCTGATACTTGCGATGATTTTATTGGCGATCGTACCGATTGCCGCAATAACGGGACTTGCAGCCGACAACAGCCGTCAATCGATGGAGACCGAAGTGATAACGACCAACCAGTCCAATATGAAATGGACAGGCGTATACGTCGGAGACCAGTTCACACAATTAAACAATTTGATCTATAGCGCCCTCATCAGTCCCCATCTTAACGATTATTTGGCGAATGCGGAGGAGGGCAGCCCGTCAAAGCAATTCACCATACAGAAGAACCTGATCGAGACGCTGAACAATTTGTTTTACTCCGCCGGCAATAAGGTCATCGGTTTGGAGATGTATCTGGCCGAGCCGAACAAGATGTTTTTTATTAACGCCTCGCAAAACGATATCGAATCGGTGTCTGTCGAGCCGGAACCGTTCCAGACTATGGCGGCTAACAACCAGGATTTTATGGTGCGGACGGACGAGGCGCAGCCCGATCAATTCCAATTGATCAGAAGCATTAACCGCTTCGAGAATCAGGACCGGCTTGGCTATATTTCGTTGCGGATTCGCTGGTCGATGTTCGATCAGACGCTTGATTTGCTCGGAAGAGGCGATCAGCAGCAGGTGCTTATTGTTAGCGGAGACGGCGAGGAGCTTTACTTGCCAGGCGGGCAAAAATTGCCGGAATCCACGTTGGAACGCATTCGGCAAGCGGACGAGGGGCAAGGCTATTTCAGTACGGATGATGAATACGTGTTCTACAATACGATCGACCCCGTCGGCCTGCGCCTCGTCAACATCGTTCCGAGAAGCGCGATTAACGCAAGCGCGCTTGCGACCATGCGGTTTGGTTTCATCGTAGGAACCATTTCCGCCCTCGCTGCGATCATTATAGCCGTATTTCTCGCATGGCGCATGGCTACCCCGATCGTGAAGCTGGCAAGATCGATGCAAGGGCTGGGGCTTATACGGGAGACGGAGATTACCGTCAGCAATCGGGTGGATGAAATCGGATTGCTCGAGACGAAGCTGAACAACATGTCGCTGAGAATTAAGGAGCATATTAAGAACGAATATAGCATCACGCTGGAGAAGAAAACGGCGGAGCTTAAGGCGCTGCAAGCCCAGATTAATCCGCATTTCCTGCAAAATACGCTGCAAATGATCGGCAGCATGCTATTCACCAAGCAACCTGCGGAATGTTATGCCATTATTCGTTCGCTTAGCGAGATGTTCAGGTATGTGATCCGCGACCCGGACCGTCTGGCAACGTTAAAGACCGAAATGGATCATCTCGACAATTATATGAAAATTCAGCAGCAGCGCTTCGGCGCGCGGCTCGGGTACAATGTGCGGCAGGATGAGTCGGCGCTAGCGAGCCCGATTCCTAAGCTCACGTTGCAGCCTATTGTCGAAAATGCTTTTTTCCATGGGCTGGATACGAAATCGGGAGACTGGCAATTAGATGTCGACGTTTGCAAGGAAGAGAATGCGATACATATTCGCATCAAGGATAACGGCGTCGGCATGAATGCCGATCGGTTGGCGCTTGTCAGGAGCAGACTGAACGGTCATAGCGGACAAGCATGGACTAGCGGAAGCCGGATTGGCATTCAGAATGTCGCATCGCGAATCAGGTTGCATTTTGGCAAGGATGGCCTTATTAGGATCAATAGCGAGCCGGGGCTAGGTACGACGGTAACGGTAATCATTCCACTTGGCGAGGCGGGGGGAGTCGGAGTTGAGTAAACGCATCAAAGTTCTGCTCGTAGACGATGAAGGCTGGACGCGGGATATCGTGAGAACGTTTGGCAATTGGGACTTGCTTAACATGGAGATCGTTGGAGAAGCGGAGGACGGGATGGAGGCGTTGAAGCTAGTCGGGGAGCTTAAACCGCAGGTGGTTATTACGGATATGCGCATGCCAGGTATTGACGGCGTGAAATTGCTTGAGTTGCTGGACAAGCAGTTTCCGAACATCACTACGGTAGTAGTCAGCGGTTACGATGATTTTCAATATGCGAAGCATGCGGTACGTTTTCGAGCTGTCGATTATTTGCTGAAGCCGGTGGATCCGGCGGAGCTCCATGCAGCGCTACTTAAATGCAAGGAGCAGGTAGAAGAGGCGCAGCCGAGCTTGAATGTTCGGGGACTGGATATTGACATATCGTATCTGCTATCCCCTTTCAAGAATCGGCTGCGCAGCTACTACAACGAGCTCAACCATGAAGGTGTCGAGACGGTGCTAAATCATCTGCGGGCAGAGCTGGATGCGAAAGCGGTTATGAAGTCCTCTATGTTGGAGCAGGTTGCGCAAGAGCTGCTGCTGCTGCTTAAGGAGCTGATGGACGTCAATTCTCAGAGCGCGGACAGCCTAAAGTTTTCTTATGAATCCAGCACGTTCGCGTCGCCTGGCGGAACTACGGCTTTTTTGCGCGTGTGTTACGGTCATATGCTTGATCAATTGATCAAAATGCGAAAATTCAAGAACAAGCTTAATTTAGAGGAAGTACGCAAGTTTATGGACACTCATTATGCGGAGCCGATTACGCTTGAGCAGCTCGCAAGAAGCTTCTATGTAAGCAAGGAATACTTAAGCAAAATGTTCAAGCAGGAATTTAGCCAGAATATTACCGACTATTTGCTGAATTTACGGATGGAGAAGGCGAAGGAATGGCTGCTCGACGAGAGTATACCGATTAAAGCAATCGCCGAAATGGCAGGTTATGAGGACGTGACTTATTTCTATCGGGTATTCAAAAAGCGCTTCGGTATCGCTCCGGGCGAAATGCGCAAAAACAAAGAGGTTTAAAAATGTCCAACTCAAAAGCATAAATCCGTCCAATTAAACGCTTTCATTATTCGGTTACACTGAACATGTAAACAAAACTAGACAATTGGGAGGTCGCAACAGATGAAAAAAATGGTTAAGAGCTTGTTGGTTACAGCGCTCTCGGTAACGCTTTTGGCAGGCTGCGGAAATAACGCGAACAGTAATAGCGAGTCTGGAGGAGCGTCCGGCGGCGAGGCGAAAACCGTCAAGCTCAAGCTGTTTATCGCACAGCCGCGGCTTAAGGAGCACTACGACAAATTTATCGCAGATTTTGTTGCCAAAGAGAAAGCTGACAAAAACATCGATGTATCCGTACAGCTTGAAATGCCTACAGCCGACAATGCGGCACAAATTTTGAAGACGCGTCTTGCATCCAACGATGCCCCGGATATTTTTGCGCTGCATGCGATCAACGAGATTCCGACTTACTATAAAGCAGGCTATCTGGAGGATCTGTCCGATCAGCCTTTCGTAGGGAAGCTGCTTGACAGCATCAAGCCTGCGGTAACGACAACAGACGGCAAGGTCGTAGCTGTTCCGCTAGAAACGTTGTCCTGGGGCTATCTGTACAACAAAAAGATTTTCAACGATCTTGGACTGACGCCTCCGGCTACATTGACAGAAATGAAAGCGGTTGTAGAGAAGCTGAAGGAAAACAATATTACGCCTTTTGAATTGTCTTACAAAGAGTCATGGGTACCGCAATTGATTCTTCCTCTAGCGGCCGGAGCCATAATCAATACCGAAAACCCGGATTTCATCGAACGCATGAACAAGGACGAAGGCTCCTTCGCGGAAATCAAGTCGGCCATGTTTGACGTATTCGACCTGATCAACAGCAATGGAACGGAGCGCGCGACAGAGGTCGGCGCGGACGATGGAGCGGCGGCATTCGCGGAAGGCAAAGCAGCCATGTGGCTGCAAGGCCCTTGGTATGCGGAAACGATTCTCAAATCCAACCCTGATATTGAATTTGGCGTAGCTCCGCTGCCAATAAACGATAACGAAAAAGCGACGATGATTAACTTGAGCGCTTCTACTTCTTTAGCGGTTTCCAAATCGAGCAAAAACAAAGAGGTGGCTCTGGATTTCATTAATTATGTACTGGATGACCAAGCTTCAAATGATTTCTTCCAAGCATTGAAGTTTAATCCGATTGCGACGGTTCATACGTATGACAGCTATCCATGGGTGAATGATGCTACCGTTTATGTAAAAGAGGGCAAATCGTATCAAGATCCTTCCATTCCGCAAGCGGTCAAGGATGAGGTAGGCAAAGGACTGCAATCGTATTATGCCGGACAAATTTCTCAAGACGATGTCATTACGGCGCTTGATAAAGCTTGGAAATCATTCAATAAAGTAAATAAATAAAACAGTTATCCGGGCATGGCGGGGAGTGAAAGCTCCCTGCCCGCCGGGTACGCTGTCAGATTATCATAGGGAGGGGGCGTAACCGATGCTCGCGAAAGGCTTTCGAAAATATGCAACATTTCTATCATTTATTGCGCCAGCATTTGTTTTATATGCCGCTTTTCTATTAATCCCGACAATTGGCGGGATGTTCTACAGCTTTACCGACTGGAACGGGCTGAATACGGACTACGATTTTATTGGACTTGGAAATTTCGTGGAAGCGCTTAAAGAAGACCCCGATTTTATAAACTCGCTGCTCTTCACGCTTAAATATGTAGTGTTTATGGTCGTTCTGCAAAATGTGTTCGCTCTTGGACTCGCCGTTCTCATCGAGACGCGGACGCGCAGCAAAGGTTTCTTCCGTACCATCTTCTTTATGCCGAATATGATCAGCATGATCATCAGCGCGTTTATGTGGACGTTTGTGTTCGCGCAGGTGCTGCCGCAATTGGCAGAGAAAACGGGCATTGCCTTCTTCGGCCAAGCCTGGATCGGCAATCCGGACGTATCCTTCTTCTCCATACTTATCGTATCCTTGTGGAACGGCGTAGGCTATATGATGATTATTTATTTGGCAGGTTTGCAGGGCGTACCGCAAAGCTTGAAGGAAGCTGCCGTCATTGACGGCGCAACGCCGTTCCAGACGTTCCGCAACGTTACTTTGCCGATGATTACGCATGCCGTTACGATTTGCTTCTTCCTGACGCTTAATGGCGCGTTCAAAGTGTTCGAGGCGGTATACGGTCTCACTGGCGGCGGCCCGGGCCGCAGCACGCAGGTTATTACGATGAATATTTACGAGGAGGCGTTCTCAAACAATTTCCGTTACGGTTATGCAAGCGCCAAATCCGTTATTTTGTTTATTATCATTCTGATTTTCACGTTCATTCAAATTCAGGTTATGAAAAAACGGGAGGTGGAGGCATGAGACAGAAAAAATCGACATCGCTGTTCATCGGCATTCTGCTCACAATCGGCGCAGCTATCTCCTTCTTCCCTATTTATTTGGCCGTTATCAACTCATTCAAGACGCAGGGAGATATGTTCCGTTCGTTTATTTCACTGCCGACCAGCATGAGCTTCGATAACTATGTGCAAGCTTTTGATAAGTTGAATCTGCTTGGAAGCACATTAAATTCAGTCGTGATATCGGTATTGGGCATTGGCGGCATCGTGTTATGCGCATCGCTTGCCGGCTACAAGCTGTCGCGAACGAGCGGGAAGCTTAGCCAATTTATATTCTTTCTGTTCATCGCGTCCATGCTTGTGCCGTTCCATTCGATTATGATTCCGCTCACCAGAATTGCCAAAGCGTTGAACGTGCAAGGCAGCACCTACGGTCTAGCGGTTGTTTATATCGGACTTGGCGTAAATATGGCGATCTTCCTGTACCATGGGTTCGTGAAGTCGATACCCCGCGAGCTGGAGGAAGCAGCGCAAATTGACGGCTGCAACGAATACCAGACGTTTTTCAAAATTATTTTCCCGCTGCTTGTGCCGATTACGGTTACAATCGCCATTCTCGATTTTCTCTGGATCTGGAATGACTTCCTGCTGCCGCTGCTGATGCTGACGGACTCGGCGGACTTTACGCTTATTTTATCCACGAATACGCTGTTCGGCGAATACAACAAAGATTGGTCGCTGATTTTGTCCGCCCTCGTGCTGACGGCTATTCCAGTCATTATCATCTATGCGTTTTTCCAGCGCTTTATTATGCATGGTATTGCAGAGGGCGCGGTCAAAGGCTAATCGAAGGAGCGAATCGAATTGAAGCAAATATTGTACGGCGTGGCTTACTATGATGAATATATGCCTTATGAAAGGCTCGCTGAGGATATTCGGATGATGAAGGAGGCGGGCATTAACGTCGTTCGCATCGCGGAGTCCACCTGGAGCACTCATGAACCTCAAAACGGGGTATTCGATTTCCGCTCGGTTGACCGCGTGCTCGATGCGATGCATGAAGCTGGCATTCATGTAATCGTGGGCACGCCGACCTACGCGGTGCCAACCTGGATGGTTAAGGAGCATCCCGAGGTGCTGGCCGAAACGCCGCGCGGACCAGGCAAATATGGCGCCCGCCAAATTATGGACATCACGAATCCAACCTATTTGTTTTTTGCGGAACGTATTATTCGCAAGCTCATTTCACGCGTTGCCGCCCATCCCGCTGTAATCGGTTATCAGACGGACAATGAAACAAAGCATTACGATACGGCAGGACCGAATGTCCAGCTTCGGTTCGTGAAATACATGCGTGATACTTACGGCGATCTCGATGTCATCAACAAACGCTTCGGACTAGACTATTGGAGCAATCGAATTAACAGCTGGGAGGACTTTCCTTCTATGGTTGGCACGATTAACGGCAGTCTGGGCGCAGAATTCGCCAAGTTCCAGCGTTTGCTCGTTAACGAGTTTCTGGCTTGGCAGGTATCGATAGTGAATGAATACAAGCAGCCGCTACAATTCGTTACGCAAAATTTCGATTTTGAATGGCGTGGCCATTCGTATGGCATACAGCCGTCGGTGGACCATTTTGCAGCTGCGGCTCCGTTCGATATCGCAGGCGTGGATATTTATCATCCATCGCAGGATGAGTTGACGGGAATTGAAATTGCCTTCGGCGGGGATATGGCACGTTCACTCAAGCGCGACAACTATCTAGTACTGGAGACGCAAGCGCAAGCATTCCCTAACTGGACGCCTTATCCAGGTCAACTTCGCCAGCTGGCGTTCAGCCATTTGGCATCGGGAGCGAATATGGTTGCTTATTGGCACTGGCATTCCATTCACAATTCTATCGAGACGTACTGGAAGGGCTTGCTCAGCCATGATCTTGGTCCTAATCCGGTATACAATGAGGCGAAGTCGGTAGGTGCCGACTTCCAGCGGCTAAGCGCTGAGCTTGTGAATTTGCGCAAAATGAACAAAGTGGCGATACTGGTCAGCAATGAAGCGCTAACGGCAATGGAATGGTTTAAGCTGCCTGACGGCAAGCTCTACAACGATGTGGTGCGCGCGCTCTATGACGAGCTGTACAAGCTCAATGTGGAATGTGATTTTATTTCGCCTTCCAGCGTGGAGCTTGACCGTTACAAGCTGATAATTGTGCCTGCCTTGTATGCGGCACCGGATGATTGCTTGAGGCGGCTGAACGACTATGTCCAAGGAGGAGGTCATGTCGTCTTTACATTCAAAAGCGGCTTTGCCGATGAAACCGTCAAAGTACGCCAGACGCAGCAGCCAGGCATCATTCAGGAGGCCTGCGGCGTCACTTACAATATGTTCATCGCACCGGTTCAGGTGGGATTGCGCGGTCCGATGGTACCCGAAGGCGAATCGACATCCGTCGAGTCGTGGATGGAGCTTCTGACACCGGGATCGGCGGAGGTGCTTGCTTGGTATGACCATAAGCAGTGGGGAGAATATGCGGCTATAACGCGCAATCGATACGGCTCAGGCACTGCGACCTATATCGGATGTTTGCCTAGCGCTGCGATTATTCGCGAGGTGCTGTCAGGAGCCGTAAAGGAGGCGGGAGTTTGGGAGGCTGCACAGGAGCTGTCTTTCCCCGTCATTATCCGTTCGGGCATCAATGAAGCCGAAAAGCAAATTCGCTATTACTTCAACTATTCAGGCGACGAGACGTCCATTCGTTATTCGTATGCAGACGGAGTAGAGCTGCTGTCGGGTAACGTCGTCATAGCCGGCGATACCGTTAGAATCTCAGCATGGGGCGTTGCCATCATCAAAGCATAGTCAAAGCTCGGAATTAAGAAAAGCATCTTCGGTCAGCGGAAAGCCGCTTAGGAAGATGCTTATTTCTGTTCGCCGATAAGGATAGCTGGATGTGGACGATGAAAGGGCAAAATAAAACCCGGCCGAGGGGCCGGGGAAGTAAAGGAAAGTAAATAGGCTTTAGTAACATAATGTATCGCGATTATCTGTTTTTTGAATCCTGGAGCTGCAATTCGTGTACTCCATCAGCTTTTTGTCGAGCTCCTGACTTATCTGTATAACAACTCTGTCCGAAAAGCTATTGGATACTCCAAACACACGAACCATCTCTGTTCTCAACGCCTCAATCTGTTGTTGACAAACACAGTTATGCATTTAAAGTGTCCTCCTACGTAAGGTCCAAGATGTAACTGTTAAGCTAAAGCATACATCATTTTACTGTAAATTCCCTTCTTTTACAATTGGGTTATGCCAAAAAGGGACAGGAGTACGAAAAAATTGGACGTAAAAGTGTAGAGGACCCACATCGCTGTGGGTCTGTCCTAGCTCGTCATCAACTGTGGGGTTGATAGGACTAGTATACGGATCTAATCTTAACGCTTCCTTAAAAATAATTGTCGATGTGTTGAACTATTCTCATAATTATTGGAGGCAAGTCCAGGGTGATGTCATGAAATTGTGTCATTTTTGTTACCACATAAGAATTTATAAGTTTCCGAGCATTGCGGAAGAACAAATTCTTATTGGCGATAAAACCTTCCTCTGAACGCGGTCGCTCATCTTCGAATAGCCTCGATAGAGGTTTTCTCAAAATCGTTGTGGCAACCGGAGGCCATTCATGATAACGTTAATGTTTCTGAACGACTGATTATAAGCGGGTTATTGAATAGAGGGAGGGCAATGGAATGGCATCAAAAGGACCGAAACGGCCGACGCGGGACGAGTTCCAAATGGAGGAGCTTGGAGAGCGCTTGGTCGAAGCGCAGCGGGAAGAAATTGAGCTTCTGTTCACCGTCTGGAATTGGAACGAGCAGCCTCGCGGCATTATCGTGAAGATGGACCCTAGGACGAAGCTCGTACATGTCGAGTACGAAGGCGAACTGATGAAAATCCCTTTTATGGATATTATGCAGGTGGAGAACCCGTATTAAGCTGCTAATTGGTGGCTTGGGCTGAAACATTGTGGGCAAAATTCCCGTTTATTGGTTAACCGACTTTTGATGGAGGAAATGCCAATGATGAAGCAGCTCGTATTGATGTTCTTGGTTGCAGCCATGTTGAGTGCGTGCGGGCAAGTTCAATCGAATACAGAAGAAAAACCCGTGATTGCCGATAGTGCCGAGTTCGCCGATGCTCCTCGGGCTGTCGGACAAGGGGAATATGGAGAGCTGCATGTGTTGCCGTTGACGGAAGACGGCGGAGTAACGGAATCACTGGGAGCACCGTCATGTCTAGGAGAAGAGACGGATTACATATCATCCGGCGACTATGATGTCGTGTTCAAGCGAACGGACGGAACAGAGGCAAGTGTCGGCAACTTAGTTGAGACGCAGATCGTCTCGGAAGGCGGATCCGACGAACCTCGCACATTGGGCAGATTGGTGTCCGAAGGCGTGGAATTGTATTATTTTCAACCTATCCAGAACAAATGCCGCGCGGATGCAGTTTATGTATATGTAGTGAGTGAAGAAGATGCGTATCAAGCAAGCTTCGAGGTAGAAGGGCAGTTATTAGATCAGTTTAGCCTAGCTCCCGAGAGTGAGCCCTATATAGAAGCGGGGCAGCTTGTGCTGGAGTCGACAGAGGATGAGCAGCAAGGCTATACCTATATGTTCAAGCTGGAAGACAAGAAGCTGAGGCTTGTGAAAAAGGAGGAGAGGGGCGATTAAGCCGCTCTCCTTTTGTATGCTTTGCCAAACTTAACGATGCTCGACTAAATCGATCGCCCCAAGAATGACATGGGCAAGACCGAAGCCGAGAACACCCGTACCTATAAGCTTATACTTGCTCTTCAGCAGTGTAGCGCCAGAAGCTGTAACCACGGTTCCAAGAACGGCAGGTATCAATCCTTCACGCATCATCCAACACTCCCTATGGTTTGTTTGGCAAGCAGTGTTAGTTTGCTACGGGAGCGGGGTTAGCATACTTGGCTAGTTGCAGTAACTTTCTGCATCTTATCTCGCCTTTACTAGCTATATTGGATATTGGCATGAACTTTTCCCTCTTGCCCATAAAAGAGCTGTTTTCGAACAAAGTTATTGCAGAAATGAAAAAGGCGCCCTCTTTCGAGAGCGCTCTTTTTTCGTTGGAGAGTCTGCTGATCTTTCAGCTACTAACGGCTTTAGGCTCATTCATAAACCATGAAATATAAGTACATCGTTGGCATACAAGAATGGTTGCATTTTTATTTGCCCAATCGACGCCGAAAAATGTAGCGCCTCTTGAATTGAGTTGACGATAATCTTTGTTAAAGGCGTCATTTTGACAACAGGGGCAACGCAGCATAACACCGCCTGCAGAATAATTCACATCATCAAATCCTTTCTCAATGTTCTAGTTGAAATCGGATAATTAATAATGGATAGTACGAAAATCCTATACGCTTATGTCTAGATTTCCGCCTAAGTTTGGTTGCACGCTAAGTTCCATCATTTTCACCAACTGCTGAACTTGATCGGTAGATTGCTCAGTAGCCATTTTAAGAACGCTGATTCCAACAGCTTGAGATAGATTGCTCTGGGCTAGGGATACGGATAACGCCGCGATGTCCATTTGCTGCCTCCTTCATTATGATACTTCACATTATTTATCGGAAGTTGCAGGTGCAATTCTTAACTTCGTTTGGGATTGAAAGTAAAGGATTACAATGAAGCGTCTTAAATGCGGGCGGAAGAAGTGCAGGTTGACCGTATAAAAAGAATTGCACAAAAAAATCGGGCATCCCTTTCAGGATGCCCTTTTCATGGGAGAGGAGAAACCGGACGAAGAGCTTATGGGGAAACGTAAGTCTTCTCCGCGGTTGTCTACGGCATCTTGCGACGCCGATGACATTATCTTGTCCGCTTTGTGGGGGAATATACCTAATTAGGACAAAAAAGTTGAGCGAAGCTTGTAGATAGTCCCAAAATCGCTCATTAGCCTGACATTCAACAGCTTTATCTACAAAGGGAATGTATGGTACGATAGGCGGGAATGAGACAGAAGGGGGCAATTGCAAGTGAGAGTCATTGCGGGCGAGGCTAGAGGCCGCACGCTGAAAGCGGTGCCCGGCGTGAATACGAGGCCGACGACCGACAAGGTGAAGGAAGCGATATTCAGCATGATCGGTCCTTATTTCGACGGAGGAGCAGCGCTTGACCTGTTCGCCGGTACGGGAGGACTTGGGATCGAGGCGTGGAGCAGAGGCGCGGAACGTGTCATCTTCATTGACCGGGAAAAAATCAGCATCGATATTATCCGTCAGAACATACAGACAGCCGGCATGGGCAGCGCAGCGGAAATATACCGCAACGACGCGGAGCGCGCGTTGAAAGCGCTCGCCAAGCGGGAGCTGAAGTTCGATCTTGTTTTTCTTGATCCGCCATACAAGCTAACGACGATGGACGAGCTTATGGGAGAGCTGGCAGCGAAAGGCATGCTTGAAGAGGCGGCGGTTATTGTCGTTGAGCATGATTCGTCGGTACGGTACCCGGAAGCGATGGAACATTTTGACCAAATCAAATACGCCAAATACGGAGATACTGCCGTGTCCATATACAAATACTACAGCCAGGTCAGCCATGACGACAGGAGTGAGACCGATGTTAACGATTAACACAGGCAACGAGAGAGTGGCGGTATACCCAGGCAGCTTCGATCCGGTTACGTACGGGCATCTAGACATAATCCGAAGATCCGCCAAGCTTTATGATCGCTTAATTGTAGCGGTACTGAACAATACGAGCAAAAACCCGCTGTTTACAGTAGATGAGCGAAAACAGCTGCTAGCGGAGGTTACACAGGATCTGCCTAACGTTGAGATTGACAGCTTCCGCGATCTTCTCGTTCGATATATGAAGTCAAGACAGGCGAATGTCATTATTCGCGGCATCCGGTCGGTAACGGACTTCGAGTACGAGCTGCAGCTTGCTTCCACGAATCATTTGCTTGATGGCGAGATCGATACGGTATTCATGATGACGAATCCGAAGTATTCGTACTTGAGCTCCAGCATTGTGAAAGAAATCGCGCAATTCGACGGCGAAGTGAAGGAGCTAGTGCCTCCTGCGGTTGAACGTGAATTAAGGAAGAAGTATAACGCCCGCAAATAAGCGGTATTAGCGTCTTATACGCCGAGCACGCCAGCGAGGCGAGGCAAGGTGCAATAGCGTGAAGACTGCGAGCAGGAGCAAGCTCGCTGTGATGGAATAGGACCATAACAGAGGCATGTCACTTACGGTCATAACTGACGTACCGTCCCAGACCCCATCGGTCTGATTAGGGCTGAATACGGGGAACGTCCCAGGAGGCGTTACATAGCGCAGCAAGGCTGACATTGGATTCCATAGCAGCAGCATGAGCAAAAAAGCACCAACTGCGTGCATCATGCGGAACGCGGCGAAGGGCAGCAGCTTCAAATCGGTCCCCGCAATCGTATATCCCGTCTGCAAAATACCGCCAAGACCGCTCCAGGCCAGCACCGCTGCAATAGCCGCGGCATTCAACAGGCTTCCGCCAACAGGGCTTTCCCAGATTGCGGCCGCATAAGCGCCAATATGTCCTTCGAATAGCGCTGGCCCGATGAATGGGGCATTCAGCTTCGTTAGAATTGGCGCGAACAGCGGCTGTGCAAGCTTTGCGAGCACGGAGGCGAAGATCATGAAGCCGCCGATCATAAGCAGCTTCTGTACACTTGCGGTCACAGCGTCGCCGAGCACTTTGCCGAAGCTGCGGCCGTCTTGGTCTCTGCCAAGCTGCATAGCTGCTCCCAGCTGCCCCAATAGCCTGCTTTGCTGCACCTTATCAGGGGAAGCCGTTTCTATGGAGGGAGCAATCACATTATTTTTTGCTCCGATATTTGCAATGGACAATAGAAGGAGCAGGAAGAGAGCAGACAGCCAAACGGCTGCTGCTATCATAATGCCGACAATCGGTTTATGAAGGAAGCCTGCGCCGATAACAACGAGCATGAAAAGCGGATTAGGCATATGCGCGATGGCGAGCAGGCGTTGGCCTTGCGTTTGGTCGACTTTATTTTGTTTGCGCAGAGAGGCTGTTGCTTCCGCTCCCGCTGGATAACCGCCCATCCAGCCAAGCGCTATGGCGTGCGCCGCCTCGCCAGGCAGCTTGAACAGCTTGTTCATTGCTGGACTTAGTAGGGCGCTAGTGACATGAGCGAGCCCGAAGGCGGTCATGAGCTCGAACAGGACGAGAAAGGGCAAAATGCCGGGAAACACAATGTTCCACCAAACGGTCAGTCCTTGCAGCGACGCTTGGAAGGCGGCATCGGGCTGTATAATAATCGTACCGACAAGCAGGATGGAAATGATGGCGATCAGTATCGTTTTGGCCATTGCCGTTCAACTCCTAGGACAATCTCTTCGTATAAGTTAATTAGTACGCTTATGGCGCAGCAGATAGACCAAGCAAGGACATGGAGGAACGGCAGCACGACTAGAGAGCTGTAACCGCGAGGAAGTCAGGTACAGAGGAATAGGAGGCTTGCTTCTTGTGAATAGGCAGGTTTCGGATTTAAAACGGATTACGCTTGTTGCGGTTGCGACGGCGGCAGCCATGTGGATTCTGTTGTATGCGCCAACGCCTTATGTCGTCTATGAGCCGGGTATTGCAACACCGGTAGCTCCGATGGTGGCAGCTGAGCAGGGAGATGCCGAAGGGAATGGAAGCTTCCTGCTCACTGCGGTTAAGCTTAGCGATCCTAATTTCTTCAACGTCCTGCGTTCGGCATGGGACAAGGATGATGATATCCTCATGAAGAAGGATGTGTTCAGGGGCTATACGCAGCAGCAATATGCGGATCGGCTTTCCGTCATTATGGAGGGCTCGCAAAATAACGCAGTCGAAGCTGCCTACCATCATTTGAATTTATCCTATACGATCAAAGTACAAGCGATCATCGTATCGGATAATGCCTCCCAGGTCGAAGAGGGAAATAGCTTATTCCAGACCGGTGACAAGCTGATCGGAATGACTGGCGGTCCGCGATTTGAGAATGCAGCCGATATGCTGGACAAGCTGCGCAACGCAGAGGAAAGCAGTCCGTTAACGGTCGAAATAGAGCGCAGCGGCGCGCGCATGCAGGTACAACTGGATGCGGCTCGTCTTGGTCCAGCCTTAACGGAAGAGCAGTTGCCCGCTTTGTTCGGCGCATCCGGGTTGACGGAGCTTAGGGCGCTTGAGCCAACCGATACGCGCGACCGGCTTACGATTAAGGCGGGAGACATTGGAGGGCCGTCAGCCGGTCTCGTATTCGCTCTGCAATCGATTGATTTGCTGACTGAGGGCGATTTAACGGGAGGAAGCCGTATCGCTGCTACAGGCACGATTACGCCAGAGGGCAAGGTTGGACCGATAGGCGGTATTAAGCAGAAGGTCGTGATTACGAGCCGGGAGGGCGCGCAGCTGTTTCTCGTTCCGGAAGGCAATTATAAGGAAGCGGCAGCGAAGGCTAAGCAACTCGGCACGGCGATGAAGATTGTAGAGGTTACGGATCTTGAGGATGCGCTTGGCAAAATAAAACAGTTCAACGTTGCCGCAAGCGGCGGCCAGTAATAGAAAAAAGAAGCGCGGCATCCTTTACAGGATGACCGGCTTCTCCTTGAAATCTCTGAACAGCGCTTCAGACGGAACGGTGTCTCCGCGGCCAAGCATGTAGACGGCGCTTGCTCGGGTGTCGAGCTCTAAGTAGGGATAAGGCTCGGGCGCCCTGGCAGCGCTGAGCAGCACAGGCAGAGAAGCGGTTGTTCTCATGCGGCGCAGAAGCTGCTTGCCCTTCTCAGTGAAGCCAAGAACGCGAATGTACTGAACGCCGGAGGCTAGCTTCTCTGTTGTGAAGGACGGCTTCGCATGTCCGAGAAGCACCGACAGCAGCGCGCGTTGCAGACGTGTGCGTGTGTATCGTTTTGTTTTGAGCATGTCCAGCAGCTCTTCGAACTGCATCGAGGTCAGCTCCGGGAGCGTACGGAGCAAGCGATGCTCCATACCTTCCGATATGTCCCTCAGCTCGGCAAGTTCTCTGGCGGAGCGGGTCACGGTCTGATGCAGCAGCGGCTGCATGAAGTTGGTCCAACTGATCGGGCAATGGCCGGCCGACCATTGCTCTTCTATGATATGATAGGTCGATGATGGAACGTATGCGCGAATAGGTGCCAGATTTCGTTCCTCGAGCAGCAGCTTGCGAATAGCAGTCGCGCTGGCAATCTGACTGTCCGAGATCGTCTGCTCGTTGTATTGCGATTTCTCGCGGGCAATCGTGAACGGCTGCATTCGGCCTTCCAGACGCCGCAAGGCTAGCAAATAATGAAGACCTAGCGTATGATTAGGCTGGGCGAACGGGAATGTAGCCGTATCCGTATGACCCTGCTCCGATAAATAAGCGGCGACGGCCGCGCTGTACGCGTTAGGGTAATTCATCCCGGTATCGAGCAATTGCTTCAGCGATGCACGGAAGTCCGGCGGCTCGTCCGCAAGCAAATCGGCTGCCTGTTGTAATGGAGCAAGCTCACCGCTCTCCGTGCCGAAGCAGAAGGCGTCTACGACGCCTGTCGCCTCGAGCAGAGCAACTGCGCCGTAAGCGAACCATTCTGCGGCATGCGTGGCGTAGGCGACGGGCAGCTCGATGACGAGGTCGCAACCGCCTTCCAGCGCCATACGCGTGCGGGACCATTTATCGAGCAGCGCGGGTTCGCCGCGTTGTAAGAAATTACCGCTCATGACAGCGACTACAGTATCGGCTCCCGTTATTTTGCGCGATTGTTGTAAATGATAATGGTGACCGTTGTGAAACGGATTGTATTCGACGATGAGTCCTACCGTACGCATCCTCTAACCTCTCTCTGTTAAATCTTGGTCGCTCTATCATAACATAGAGAGGCGCGCCATACACGGCTGCATAGTGGACAAACGAAATAACCGTGTGAAAATGTTGACAAAACGGTAGGCTGATAGATATAATAATCTTTGTTTGTTTGGGGTGATCTGATGCAGTTTCATATTCAAGAAACGATGTCCAAAGGTCTAAAGTCGACGATCAATGAACAATTGGACGTCAGCGACCTATTTCAAGGACGCCAAGATGTTATTCGTACTGGACCGCTTCGCGTCTCGCTTCAAGTAACCGGCAATGAAGGCTTCATTACGGTTGATGGAGAACTTTCCATCGATCTGGAGCTGGCTTGCTCGCGTTGCCTTGATCCGACAAGTGAGCATACAGTCATTCCATTCTTCGAACAATTCAAGCCTGCTTCGGGTGACGAAGAGAAGGATGAGGAAGATGAGAGTGACTTCATCGAAGTAAGCGGAGAACGACTGAACCTGAAGCCTTATCTCGAAGAAGCGCTTCTGCTGTTCATGCCATTCGCGCCGCTTTGCAGCGATGATTGTAAAGGTCTATGTCAAGAATGCGGACAAAACTTAAATGAGCGCACATGCAGCTGCAAGACGGAGAAGATTGACCCTCGCTTTGCAGCGCTGAAGGATCTATTTAAGGAATAACGGCTCGATTGATTTTGTGAAGGAGGTGGGAAATATGGCAGTACCTCAACGTAGAACGTCCAAAACTCGCCGCGACAAACGTCGTACGCATTTCAAGCTCGCAATACCGGGCATGGTGAAATGTGAGCAATGCGGAGAGCTGAAATTGGCTCACCACGTATGCAAAGTTTGCGGATATTACAAAACAAAAGAGATCATTTCCCAATAAGAATGATTTCAATAATAGCACTTCATCTCGCGATGAGGTGCTATTTTTTTTCTCCGTTCATTGCGCTTGGGCCATTTTTTTTATATACTCATATTTAGTACCTGGTGATAATATCTGCTTTCATACATATACTAATCGCAAACCAAGCAAGCTATGGCGGTGCTGTGTCTGCGATCAGGTCATCTATACATGCGGTCACTATTTTTGTCAAAAAAGGCGGTGCCGGACATCGAACGAATGCCCAAACGGCAGCGGCATCAGCAGCTTGCCCGACTTATAGAAGAAAATCCTTTCATCACCGATAGGGAGCTTACCCGCCAGCTAAAAGTCAGCATTCAGACGATCCGTTTAGATCGTATGGAGCTTGGTATCCCTGAGCTGAGGGAACGATTGAAGCTGATGGCAGAACGCTCATACGATTCTGTCCGTTCGTTGCCGCTGCATGAGGTCATCGGCGACATCGTTGATTTGGAGCTCGATAAAAGCGGTATCTCGGTATTCGAGATTCGGGAAGAACATGTATTCTCCAGAACCGGCATCGCGCGCGGTCATCATGTGTTCGCACAGGCGAACTCGCTTGCGGTTGCCGTAATCAACGATGAGATTGCCCTTACTGTAACGGCGGACATTCGGTTCATACGTCCTGTTAAGCTCGGTGAGAAATGTATAGCCAAAGCTTATGTGAGATCAATCTCGGGCGAGCGGAATAAAGCGAAGGTGGAGCTGTTCACTTACGTGGCCGACGAGATGGTTTTCCAAGGGAACTTTGTTATATTCAGATCCGCGGGTGCTGCAAACAGTGAAGGAGGAGACGAACATGCGGATCGCTATTGATGCGATGGGGGGAGATCACGCCCCTGGCTTAATCGTGCAAGGCGCTTTGGAGGCTGCGGCAGAGTGGCCCGATACGGAGCTTCTGCTCGTTGGAGACACTGCCGTAATCGAGAAGCTGATTGGCGGCTCTAAGCCTGCTAATATTACAATATGTCATGCCGATGAAGTAATCGGCCCGGATGATGAGCCCGTTAAGGCGGTGCGCCGTAAGAAAGGCGCGTCGATGGTCGTAGCAGGCCAGCTCGTCCGCGAGAAACAAGCTGACGCTATGCTGTCGGCCGGCAATACCGGTGCCCTGATGGCGACGGGATTGCTCGTCGTTGGCCGAATGGACGGCATTGAGCGTCCGGCGCTCGCGCCTATGATGCCGACGATGGATAACCTAGGCGTGCTGGCGCTTGATCTGGGTGCGAACATGGATGCGAAGCCGGAGCATTTGCTGCAATATGCAATAATGGGCAGCATCTATCGCTCGAAAGTGCATGGCCTGGAGAAGCCGAGAGTAGGCTTGCTCAATGTCGGCACGGAAGCGAAGAAGGGCAATGAAGTGTCGAAGGCTGCTTATGATTTGCTTCAGCAAGCTCCGATTCATTTCATTGGCAATGTCGAGGCAAGAGATGTGCTTACGCGCAACTGCGATGTCATCGTGTGCGACGGCTTCGCGGGGAATATTATGTTAAAAGCGATGGAAGGCGCGGCTGGCGCGATTTTCACTGAGCTTAAGGGTGCATTCGGGCAAACGCTTCTGACAAAGCTTGCGGCAGCGATTATGATGCCGCGCTTGCGTCAATTGAAGAATAAGATGGATTATAAGGAGCACGGCGGGGCGCCGCTCCTCGGTTTGAACGGTCTCGTCGTGAAATGTCACGGCTCGTCCGATGTTGTCGCTGTGAAAAATGCAGTTCGGCAAGCACGCATAGCGATTCAAGGACAATTGATTGAATCGATCGCAGATGAAATCAACGGGAAATGAGTGTGTGTTATGAGTTTATATCCTGTAGGCATTATAGGAACGGGTAAATATGTTCCGGAACGAATTCTTACGAATCAAGAATTAGAACAAATGGTTGAAACGAACGACGAGTGGATCGTCACTCGCACAGGCATTAAGGAGCGCCGTCTCGCCTCCGAGGAGGAAGCGACGTCGGATCTTGCGCTGCATGCTTCAAGAAAAGCGATTGCAGCGGCAGGTCTTACGGCTGAAGACATTGATCTCATTATCGTCGCGACAATTACGCCGGATATGTTCTTCCCATCGACGGCTTGCTTGCTGCAAGATAAGCTTGGCGCGAAGAAGGCTGCCGCATTCGACTTGTCGGCTGCTTGCTCTGGCTTTATCTATGGCCTGGCTACTGCTTCAAACATGATTGCTACCGGCATGTATAAGCATGTGCTTGTGGTCGGCGCAGAGACGCTATCGCGCATTACGGACTACACGGACCGCAATACTTGCATCCTGTTCGGCGACGGTGCTGGTGCGGTTGTCCTCGGGCAAGTGGAGGAAGGACGAGGCTTCCGCTCGTTCGAGCTTGGAGCGGACGGCAGCGGCGGCGACCTGCTCAAAGTATGCGGAGGCGGCTCGCGCGTTCCTGCGTCAGAGGCGAGCATCTCGGCTAGGCAGCATTTCATTCATATGGCTGGCAACGACGTGTTCAAGTTCGCGGTGCGCATCATGGGCAGCGCGGCGGAGGATGCTTTGCAGAAGGCGGGCATGACGAAGGAAGATATTGATCTTCTTGTGCCGCATCAAGCGAATATTCGCATCATTAATTCGGCGCTTAACCGCTTGGATCTGTCCGAAGAGAAAGCAATGATCAACTTGGACAAGTACGGCAATATGTCGGCTGCTTCGATTCCGGTCGCGCTGGCAGAAGCTGTAGAGCAGGGTCGCGTGAAGCAAGGCGATTGCCTTGTGCTAGTCGGCTTCGGCGGCGGCCTGACATGGGGCGCATCGGTTCTTGTGTGGTAATATGCTTTCGAAGTAAGGTTTGCATACGCAAACTTTAAGTGGATGCTTTCGAAGTTAGGTTTGCATTCGCAAACTTTAGGTGAATGCTTTCGAAGTAAAGTTTGCATACGCAAACTTTTTAGGAGGAATTTAGTTGAGCAAAACAGCATTCGTATTTCCCGGCCAGGGCGCTCAAGCCGTTGGCATGGGCAAAGACGTGTACGACGCTTTCGATCATTCGAAGGCGATTATCGAGCAAGCGGATGAAGCATTAGGCTTCAAGCTTAGCGAGATTATTTTTGAAGGACCTGAAGAGACTTTGAAGCAGACGGCTAACACGCAGCCGGCACTTCTCGCTGTCAGCATTGCTTTGCTTGAAGCGCTCGAAGGTCGCGGCCTTAAAGCCGATTATGTTGCTGGACATAGCCTTGGCGAATATAGCGCGCTTGTCGCAGCCGGCGCCTTGTCGTTCCAAGACGCGGTTCGCACTGTTCGCGCACGCGGCTTGTTCATGGAGCAAGCGGTCCCGAATGGTCAAGGCGCGATGGCCGCTGTGCTTGGCGCTGAACGTGAAGCGCTTGCTGCACTCTGTGCCTCGGTGACGTCCGTAGGAACGGCTGTGGAGCTTGCCAATGTGAACTGCCCGGGTCAGATTGTTATCTCTGGTACGGCAGCGGGCGTCCAGGCCGTAGCGGAACGCGGTAAGGAAGCTGGCGCCAAACGTGTCATTCCTCTTGATGTCAGCGGTCCTTTCCACTCTTCGCTCATGAAGCCGGCTGCAGAGAAGCTTGGCGAAACGCTGGCAAGCGTGGAGCTGCAAGATGCTTCGATTCCAGTCGTTGCTAATGTAACGGCGCGTGAAGTGACCAGCGCAAGCGACATTCGCGGACTGTTGGTAGAGCAGGTCTACTCGCCAGTCCTTTGGGAAGACAGCGTTCGTTACTTGATCGAGCAGGGCGTTGATACGTTCGTCGAGATCGGTTCTGGAACGGTGCTTGCCGGACTGATCAAGAAGATTGACAAAAATGTTCGCATTATTTCGGTGAATAGCATCTCTGCGCTTGATGCGCTGCAACTTAATTAACGCCAAACGGAGGGGATAGTTTATGTTTGCCAGTCTGGAAGGCAAGAAAGCGCTCGTAACGGGAGCATCCCGCGGGATCGGCAGAGCGATTGCGATTGCGCTTGCTGAAGCAGGAGCGGATGTTGCGATCAATTATTCCGGCAGCGAAGCGGCAGCTGCGGAGACGGCAGCTGCCGTTGAAGCGCTCGGCAGACGCGCTGTCATCGTGAAAGCGAACGTCGGCAAAGTCGATGAATTCGATGCGATGGTGAAGGAAGTTATTGAGCAATTGGGAGCTCTTGATATTTTGGTGAATAACGCTGGCATTACAAGAGATAATCTTATTATGCGAATGAAGGAAGAAGAGTTCGATCAAGTAATCGAAACGAACCTCAAAGGCGTGTTCAACGGTATCAAAGCAGTTACCCGTTCGATGATGAAACAGCGCTCCGGCCGAATTATTAATATTTCTTCGGTTGTTGGCGTGCTTGGAAATCCCGGTCAAGCGAACTATGTTGCTGCCAAAGCAGGCGTTATCGGTCTGACGAAGGCAAGCGCGCGCGAGCTCGCTTCAAGAGGCATCACAGTCAACTGCGTGGCGCCTGGCTTCATTCAGACTGAAATGACGGACAAGCTGCCTGAGGAAATGCGCCAGTCGCTTGCTGGGCAAATCCCTCTTGCGCGTCTAGGCGACGCGTCAGATATTGCGAACGCGGTTCGCTTCCTGGCTTCGGACGCTGCTGCATATATGACAGGCCAGACCGTCCACGTTGACGGCGGCATGTACATGTAAAGCAGCCTTAATGCCGCAACCACGAAACGTTAGCCCTCGCCGCCAGAGACGGTGAAATTCGCTTCCGATTCAATTAAAACGGTTACGTATGGCATTTTATCTTTAATTCTCGTATAATACCATGGAGGAGGTGAACCGGATGTCCGAAGTAGTAGATCGTGTAAAACGTATCGTCATCGACCGCCTTGGCGTAGACGAAGCGGAAGTCACGCTGGAAGCTTCCTTTAAAGATGACCTCGGCGCTGACTCTCTTGATGTCGTTGAATTGGTCATGGAGCTGGAAGACGAGTTTGATATGGAGATCTCTGATGAAGATGCAGAGACAATCACAACGGTGGGAGAAGTTGTTAAATACATACAATCTCATACCTAAGAAGGACAAGTCCCGTTATAACAAACGGGACTTCTCTCCATCTTAACCGTTTTCAAACGACACGTGATCACAAGGCCTGAGGGCTTATTCCTAACAATTATACTTAGCGTTATAGCTTTTATATAAATATAAAGATGACGCACGCTTGGTCATCCATATTGCTGTCCGTAGAGGTGAAGCGAATGAAACAACGAGTTGTAGTTACCGGTATGGGGGTTATGACCTCATTAGGTTCTGATTTGGAACAGTTTTGGGGCAATTTGCTTGAAGGAAAGTCGGGGGTTTCCGTTGTAGAAGCATTTGATTTCTCCGAATATCCGACGCGCATTGCCGCAGAGATCAAAAACTTTAATCCTGAAGATTACGGTTTAGATAAAAAAGAAGCGCGCAGAATGGACCGTTTCGTTCAGTTCGCGGCAGTAGCCAGCCAATTGGCGGTTAAAGATGCGGACTTGAAGATCGGAGAAGGCATTGACGCAGAACGCGTAGGCGTCATGATCGGCTCGGGTATCGGCGGTCTTGGCACGTGGGAAGATCAACATAATATTTTGCTCGAGAAAGGCCCTAAGCGTGTCAGCCCGTTCTTCATTCCGATGATGATCGCGAACATGGCTTCCGGCCAAGTATCGATGCTGACGGGTGCGAAAGGTCCGAACAGCACGGCGGTTACCGCTTGTGCGACGGGCACGCATTCAATCGGCGATTCTTACAAGCTCATTCAACGCGGCGACGCTGACGTCATGATCTGCGGCGGCGCGGAAGCAACGATCCGCCCGACTGGCATGGCAGGGTTCTGCTCGATGCGCGCGATGTCGGTTCGCAACGAAGAGCCTGAGAAGGCAAGCCGACCGTTCGACGTCGATCGCGATGGTTTCGTAATGGGCGAGGGAGCAGGCGTATTGGTAGTTGAGTCGCTGGAGCATGCGCAAGCACGCGGCGCTAAGATCTATGCGGAGATTATCGGCTATGGCATGAGCGGCGACGCTCACCATATGACAGAGCCTGATCCGGATGGCGCGGCACGCTGCATGACCAAAGCGCTTAAGGATGCGGGCATAGAGCCCTCGGAGATCGATTACATCAACGCGCATGGCACATCGACGCCGGTAGGCGACCGTTCGGAGACTAAAGCGATCAAGAAGGCGCTGGGCGACCATGCCTACAAAGTAGCCGTAAGCTCGACGAAGTCGATGACAGGTCATTTGCTCGGTGCTGCCGGCGGTGTAGAGGCTGTCATCTTAGGACTTACGCTCAAGAACGGTATTATTGCGCCAACGATCAACTTGGATAACCAAGATCCGGAGTGCGATCTGGATTATGTGCCTAATAAGCCGCGCAAAGCGGATGTGAAGACGGCACTGTCGAATTCATTCGGATTCGGCGGCCATAACGCAACGATCGTGATGAAAGTTTATGAAGCGTGATTCCTTTATGGAGCTGCAGCAGAGGCTGCAGCTCCATTTTAAACGTCCGCGGCTGCTGAAACAGGCTTTCACCCATACGTCATATGTGAACGAGCACAAAGGCTCGCAGACGAAGGACAACGAGCGGCTGGAGTTTCTCGGCGACGCGGTGCTGCAACTGCTGGTGTCGGAGTATTTATTCATGACCTATCCGCAGCGGCCGGAAGGCGAGCTTACAAGGATGCGCGCATCTGTCGTCTGCGAGCCATCCCTCGCTCAATTCGCCGAACGGCTGGAGCTTGGCGCGCATGTGCTGCTCGGTCGCGGCGAGGAACAGCTGGGCGGGCGGCAGCGTCAAGCGTTGCTCGCGGACTTGTTCGAATCGTTTATAGGCGCGATATTTCTCGACGCGGGCATTGAGCAGGTACGCAGTTTCCTGCAGCAGCATATGTTTCCGTTCATCGATTCCAATGATTACGGCCTACTAGTGAAGGATGCCAAGTCCAAGCTGCAGGAACGCTCGCAGCATCATGGACTTGGGCCGGTCGAGTATCGAATCGTGGAGGAGCGCGGCCCAGCACATGACCGGGAGTTTGTTGTGGAAGTCTACCTTGGCCCAGAACGGTTCGGCATCGGCTCGGGCAGGACGAAGAAGGAAGCGGAGCAACGTGCGGCTGCTGAGGCATGGCGCAACTTATCGCAAGAGCAGCAAGCATAGAACGATAATGGAACACCCCTCGGAGGAGTTAATCGTCCGGGGGGTGTTTGCTGGTTTATAAAGCGGCTTATTTCGATTCGGACATAGTAATTGTTGATAAACGAAGGAATTAGGTAATGATCTTTGTTACTCTATTGAAGTTTGTCAGCCAATCGTTTTTGATGATACTCCCGATGTAACCATCTGGCCGAATCAGTACCCACGTGTCGCCAGTAATACCATATATACTAGTCAAGTTTCCAGCGGCGTCATTGATGTAATTTTCATCGCCAACTTGTTTGGCGCCGACGATATAGCTGCGCAATTGCGCGCCGTTAGTCGGCCATTTTATTTGGAGCAATGACTTGGCAGCATTAGCGCCGAAGGCTAAGAGTGTAAAGTGTGGTCCCTGATAAATGTCGAATATATGACGGACCCTGCCAGGTCCTGCACATGGCGCGTCTGGTGCCCTGTCACCAACTCGAAGCGTCTTAGTGGACGGGCCGTCAGCGGGAGCGAGTGGCCCTGCATTGTACGAAATACCGAGCTGTCGTTCCTCGTCATCACGCTTGAGACTGGATAGGCTACGCTTGTCTAGGCTTGCGTAAAGCTCATTTGATTTTCCAAGAACACGTGCAGCAATTGGCTGCCGTTCGGCTTCGTATGTGTCGAGGAGGCTTTCGGATGCTCCAGAGATAACCTGACCGAGTTTCCAACCGAGATTATAGGCATCCTGCACGCCGGTGTTGAGACCTTGTCCTCCGGCCGGTGTGTGAACGTGGGCAGCGTCGCCTGCTAAGAAGACCCTTCCCGCACGGTAATTCTGTGCGAGCCGGACATTGGGCCGGAACACCGAAGACCAGGTGATACTGTGTAACCGGAACCCAGTGAGAGTGTGAAAATGTTCCGACAATGCGGTTTCATCGAGATTCGGCGTCTCGTCTGCTTTTAGGCGAATCATGATTTGAAATTGATTGGAATGAGGTAATGGACAAGCTGCGACTTGCTTGCCATGAGCACGTGGCCACATATGCCAACGGTTACGTGAAAGCTTTTCGATAGTACCGTCGATGATGAGCCATTTGTCGGAGTCGTCGGTCTCACCGACGAACCCGATTCCCGCTACCTTTCGCACAGTGCTAGACCCGCCATCAGCCCCGACCAAATATCTGCAGCGGACTTTTTCTCCCGAAGAAAGCGTAACAGTCACTCCATCTGTATCTTGTTCGAATCCTTCTACCGCGCTATTGAACTCAATACCTTGACCGAAGCGATCAATCAGTCGATGCAAGATGGCATCGGTGCGAAGTTGCGGTAAAAGCAAGGTGTTTGGATAGGGAATGCTTTGTGTTGGTCTATTTTTCTTTATCATACGCCACGGCAAGGTCATAGGTCCGAGATGGATACCAGCGAGAGGATATGCTCCCCCCTCAGCCAAAGCTTCGTCTAAGATACCTAGGTCTTTGAAGACCTCCAGCGTGCGTGGTTGAAGCCCCTTTGCACGGGAGCCTTTGAATGCGTGCGGAGCTTTGTCAACCAATCGGACACGAAGGCCGCGCCGAAGCAGGTCGGCCGCAAGCGTTGAGCCTGTTGGTCCTGCTCCGGCGATAAGTACGTCGATGTTATAGTGTTCAATCATGAGTAATGACCTCCGTTATGATGGTTCTCCAGATTTCTATTGAATGAGTAAAAAATGCTTTCAATGCGACGAGTGACGAAAAGGTATCATTTTGTTTCCTAGCAACAATAATAATGCCGCCCCTTGTCTTTGTCAATATTGTTTCCTGGCAACTTTAAAAGATAGGCTTTACCATGATATACTGGATGCAGGTTAATTTCTGGAGGGAAAGTTAATGGTCAATCATTCAGAACATTCAGAAGAACAAAATAAAGATGCCTTGATTAAGGCATTATTGGAAGTTGTTCAAAACATACAAACAAAATTTTTATCGGAAGAGGATGAAGAGAGACAATGGCTGATCGAGAACAGTCCTAATCCTGTAATTGCAGAGCTTGTCAAAGAAATGACTGTCATGATGCTCCATGTACTGGATGCGATTGGAAAGCTTGAGCCTGTAAATGGCATCACGATTTCTAAACAATTTGGTTTTTCTAAAGGCAGCATATCTAAAATCACGAGAAAAATGGCGGATAAACAAATCATTCAATTTGAGTATCTTCCTGATAACAAAAAAGAAATCCTGTTCCGTACCACACCATTGGGTAAAGAAATCTATCAGTTGCATTTTGACATGCATCGCCAGATAGATATCGGTGTAAACCGCTACTTGAAACGATATAACGAAAGTGAATTGCAATTTCTCGTCAATGCCCTTAGTGAAGCATTGCATACATCCTGGCTAAATACTGGGTTAAACGAAAGTAAAAGTGATTCTTCCAGAAGCAGCTATTCGTGATCGAGATTGGTAATTTGTTGTGGAAATATAATACTATTGAAATATGGATTAAAGTTAGAGGAGAGAATATAAATATGGATAACGCTCTATTGGAACAACTCACTCTTTGGCATAACAAGAACCAGTATAAGAAAATCATTAACAAAATTATTGAAATACCCGAAGCAGACAGAGACTATGACTTGATCTGCCATTTGGGAAGAGCATTGAATAATCAAGATAATTATAATGAAGCTATCAAATGTTTTTTATCTGTTCAAGAGCAAGGCGAGCACGACTCTCTTTGGCATTTTCGAATAGGATATGCTTATTATCACCTTAAACAGTATAAGGAAGCGATCGTTGCTTTTGAACAATCTGCAGCGCTAGACCCTGAAGATTCACAAGCCAGCATGTTTTTAAATATGAGTATCAACGCCGCTGCTAGAGCTGGAGATGAAACCATCCATATAGTGAACGTCGAAAAAGAGCTGCGGATGGGGGATGACCCCCGGTTGTTAGAAGTTGAAGAAAAAATAAACCCATTTGGACTAGTTGCTCATCATAATGGAAGCGTATCGATGATTTTAGGTGTTGGCAAATATAAGCATGAAATTTTTCAAACAAGAGCCGAAGAAGGTTTTGAAGGCAATGGCTATGATTGGGGTTCATTAGCAGCCGTGTTTCTTGAAGAAAAAATGCCTCACTTCGTTGATGTCATACGATTTGACCCGGAAGCCGATACGTTCTGCGTTTATTCAGACAATATAGAAGCCATACTTGGTTTTGCAATCGCCTTTAAGGAAGCATGTGAAGATGACGCATTAATGAAAGACCTTTTTTCACGAGCTGTATTAGATTGATTGGAATTATCTAAGTACAATAGTCGTCTGTTGCATCGAAATGATATTACCCGACATGCTTACCGAGAGTTTTCCAACACTATGAAAAAGACATTAGTGTAGTGAAAGCAAAATGAAGACCTATACAGTGAAAAAGTTACTCAAAAGAAAGTGGAGATGAACATGTACATAAGCAAATGGTGGGGGGATTTGATAGGCGGTTCCGATGACTCGCTTATATTAATAGACTATTTGGAACAATCGGACTTAACGGATGTGACGCTCAATCATATTTTAAAGGACTTTGGTTTCGATATTCTGCTTTCCGAGGGAGATTTGAAAAAAGGCGGAAATATTGGTTTTGATAGGAGAAGTGCTAACGGCATGTTTCGAGTAGAAATTGATATTGCCTGCAGTGCTCTAATCGATCTTTCAGCCATTGTATTGGAGAGTCTTAAATCAGGCTATGTCGATTTGCATGATTTGGATGAGGCTAGGCAGTCGCGCAAACTTTATATTGATGCCTCCGATGAAACAAGAAACCAGCTTAGGGATGAATTGAACAAGTTTTCTCGTCATCCACTATCCTACGATTTAGCCAAGCTTGTTCCGGCCGATGATATGAGGAAGCTTGCAGAACAAGCAAAAATGATAGCAGATGAGCTATTATAATATGGTCTAATAAGGGCAGGGTCATCCTTCTGGCGGGACGGGATACATTGGTTCGGGAAAGGGAGGGCCCTGAACAACAACAGCGGCAGTCTAAGACTTTATTTATCAAGTCTTGTTCTGTCGCTGCTCTATTTATTGGATTCAGTTCAAGTCTACGACTTTATACTCTCAGAACAGCATTCGCCTGTTTAGTGACGTATGAGCGGATTTTACACAGCCAAAACCGGCATTTCAGCCTTCAGCAACCTTTTACCGTCCTTTTGGCTGTACAAAATTCACTCAAACCCTGCAATTTTTTCATTCCTAATCATTTGATTGAATCAAATCCATCCCAAAAGTTAGTGTGCTTCTAAGCGGGCCGAATGAATCGACACACTCTGCTTTCTGCTAAAAGACTTAGCTGCAACTGTCGTTTTGTCTACTATTATGGTTAACGAATGCCGCTCGGTTGTGGTACAATGTAGGGTGAGGTGAAAGCCAAACCATGTTTCTGAAGAGGATTGAATTATCAGGTTTTAAATCATTTGCCGACCGCACGGAAATGGAATTTGTAACCGGCATTACGGCTGTTGTCGGGCCGAACGGCTCGGGCAAGAGTAATATTTCCGACGGTATCAGATGGGTGCTGGGCGAGCAGAGCGCGAAGAGCTTGCGCGGCGGCAAGATGGAAGACATTATATTCGCCGGAAGCGACGCCCGCAAAGCGGTTAACTACGGTGAGGTATCGCTGACGCTGGATAACGCGGATGGCGCGCTGCCGCTCGAATATAATGAAGTAACGGTCACCCGCCGGGTTCATCGAAGCGGCGACAGTGAGTACTTAATTAATAAACAGCCATGCAGGCTGAAGGATATTACCGAGCTGTTCATGGATACGGGCATCGGGAAGGAAGCGTATTCGATTATCGGACAAGGCCGAATCGAGGAGATATTGAGTACGCGCTCCGAGGATCGCCGCGGTATTTTCGAAGAGGCTTCGGGTATCGTCAAATATAAATCCCGTAAGCGCGAAGCACAGAAGAAGCTGGATGAAACGGAGCAGAACCTGCTTCGGATTCACGATCTGGTCACCGAGCTTGAGGATCAGGTTGAACCTCTGCGTAAGCAGTCGGAGAAGGCGATCCACTTCAAGGCGCTTAAGGAACAGTTGAAAAACAAAGAAATCTCCATGTACGTACATAATATCGAGCAGATCCACGGTTCGTGGACGGAAGCGAGCGGCAAGCTTGAGAAGCTGACGAATGAGCAGATGCAGTTGTCGACGATCGTAAGCTCACATGACGCTCACCTGGAGAAGGATCGCCATATGCTTCGCGAACTGGAGACGACGCTGGATCAGCTGCATGAATTAATGCTGCAAATCAGCGAAGATTTCGAGAAGTGTGAAGGCTACGGAGAGGTGCTTAAGGAACGTCTTCGTAACTTGGAGCAGAATAAGCGGCAGTTGGAGGAATCGGTTGCTTCGCAAGATGCGCGTATTGGCGCTTTGACGAAGGAAGAAGCTGAATTCCGAAGCAAAGCTGCGGCATTGGAGCTGGAGCTTGCCGATCTGCGCGCCAAGATGAAGGAAGAAGAATTCCGGTTGCTCGGCGTTGCCGGCGGAACGGCTCCCGATGCAGAGGAGACGCTCAAGAGCGAGCTGCTTGAGGTGCTCAGTTCGATGGCGCAAAGCCGCAACGAAATTCGTTATGCTGCGCAGCAGCAAGAGGCATTGCAGCGCCGAATGGAGCGGATGAGCGAGGACGAGTCCAAATGGTCCGAGCAGCAGACCCGTGTAAGCGAGCGAAGAGAACAATTGCAGCAAGCGTTGCAAACGACGCTGGAGCAGTTGGAGCAAGCGCGTAGTAAATCGATAGCGGAGTCGGAGCAGTCGAAGTCGAATACGCAGACAATCGATGAAGTGACGATAGCTATTCGCAAGTGGGATCAGAAGCTGGACAGTCATATATCGCGCCGCGACACGATGAAAGAAATGCAGGATGCGCTTGATGGGTTCATGCACGGCGTTAAGGAAGTGCTGAAGGCTGCACGCCGCAGTTCAGGCGGCATATCCGGCGTTCATGGAGCGGTCGCTGAGCTCGTGCGCGTACCGGAGCGGATCGAGACAGCTGTCGAGACGGCGCTCGGAGGAGCGCTCCAGCATGTCGTAATGGAAGATGAGAAGTCGGCTCGCGCGGCAATCAGCTTCTTGAAGCAAAGACAGCTGGGCAGAGCGACATTCCTGCCTCTCGATGTCATTCGCGGGCGGCAAGTGCCTGAACATGATAAGCGGATCGCATCCGAAGTCGAAGGTTTCATTGGCGTCGCAGCCGACCTCGTAGGAAGCGACAAGAAGTACGAAGCGATCGTGAACAACTTGCTCGGCAACGTATTGCTCGCCGAGACGTTGGAGCAAGCGAATCGTATCGCGTCCAAGTGCCAATACCGCTACCGTGTCGTTACGCTGGACGGTGATATTGTGAACGCAGGCGGATCGATGACAGGCGGCAGCTTGCAGAAGAAAGGCGCGAGCTTGCTTGGCAGACAGCGTCAGATCGAAGCGCTCGACCAAGAGATAGCTGATGCAAGAGTTACAGTTGAACAATTGCGGGACAAGCTAAGCGACCTGCGCAAGGAGCAGTCCATTCGTTCGCATAACATGGAAGAGCTGCGTGCAAAGGCAGAACAGTGCCGGATCGAAGAGCAGCAAATCCGCGCCGAGCTCCAGCAATTAAATAATGAAGCGAAGAACTTGGACGAGCAGCAGCAGCTGCATACGGCTGACCGCAGCACGAACAAGAATGAGCTGGAGACGCTGCTAGAGGCTGCGGCAGCTGCCGAGAAGCGGTTAGAGCAGCTCGTAATAGATGAAGCGAGGCTGCAGGAAGCGATTCGTCTGGCAGAGGAGCGGCGCAAAGCGAGCGAGTTCGCGAAGGAGGAGCTGCAAGGTCAGCTAACCGATATTAAGATCGCCGCAGCGAAGACTGATCAAGAGAAGCAGTCATTCGATGATCAAGCGACGCGGGTGCGCTCGGACATTCAGCGGGCGAAGCAAGAGCTTGCAAGCCTGCGCTCGTTGTCCGAGCAGCAGGATGAGGAGCTCGCTCGTCATGGCGAGGAGTCGGTTCGCCAGATCGAACAGCTTAATGCGCTGCGCATTAAGAAGCAGCAATGCGCGGAGCAGACGGATCTGAAGCGTGCCGAACGCTCGCAGCGCTTCCAGGAAATCGAGGAAGGCGAGAGCGAGACGAAGGAGCAGCGCGCTCAGCTTAGAACAGTCGAAGAGCAAATGCGGCAGACCGAAATCGCCGCTAATAGACTCGACGTAGAGCTTGATAACCTGCTTCGCAAGCTAAGCGAAGAATACGAGCTTAGCTTCGAATTGGCGAAGGAGCAGTATCCGGTGCCGGAGGATGTGCTTGGCACGCAGACGGCAGTACGCGATCTGAAGCGTCAGATTACGGCACTCGGTGAAGTGAACCTTGGCGCGATCGATGAATATGAGCGCGTGAAGGAGCGTTTCGACTTCCTGTCGGAGCAGAAGGACGATCTTATTGAAGCGAAGACGACGCTGTATCAAGTTATTCGCGAGATGGACGATGAGATGTCGAAGCGATTCAAGACGACATTCGAAGCGATTCGCGGCCACTTCGTCGTTGTATTTGCGAAGCTGTTCGGCGGCGGACGTGCCGATCTCGTCCTGGTCGAGCCGGATAAGGTGCTCGATACGGGTATCGACATTGTGGCTCAGCCGCCGGGCAAGAAGCTGCAAAACCTGCAGCTGTTGTCGGGCGGGGAGCGGGCGCTCACAGCGATTGCGCTGTTGTTCGCGATCCTGCAAGTGAAGCCGGTGCCGTTCTGCGTACTGGACGAAGTAGAAGCTGCGCTCGACGAAGCGAACGTCGCGCGTTTCGCCCAATATTTACGCGAATTCTCCGGGTTGACGCAATTCATCGTCGTGACGCACCGTAAAGGCACAATGGAGGAAGCCGACGTGCTATACGGGGTAACGATGGAAGAAGGCGGCGTATCGAAGCTGGTGTCCGTGCGTTTGGAAGAAGAAGAACCGGTTTCGGCGTAGAAACGTAGAAATGAGAAAAACTCCTATCGGAGTACTTCGAGGATGAGCGACCGCGTTTAATCGGAAGTTTTTATCGCCAATCTTAATGATCTCCGTTACGCTTTATCGCTGTAAAGCACTTAAATATTCTGATGTGGTAAAGAATGGCCCCTATGCTTAGGATGGAGGAAATAGAGAATGAGCTTTTTTAAGAAACTGAAGGAAAGTATCGCTACAAAGACAGAAGCGGTTACGAATATATTTAAGGAAGGTCTCACCAAGACGCGTACCGCTTTCGTCGAGAAGGTTGAAGAGCTTATTCTTCGCCGCAAAAAAATCGACGAGCAGTTCTACGAGGAGCTTGAAGAAATCCTGATCGGCGCTGACGTAGGCGTTAATACGGTTATGCAGCTTATTGACGAGCTGCGCGCAGAGGTGAAGAAGCGCAAGATCGAGGATGCTGCCGACCTGCAGCCGATCCTCTCTGAGAAGCTGATCGGCTTGATGAAGGGCGACGACCAATCGGCACTGCGAATGGCTTCCAGCGGAATTACCGTTATTCTGTTCGTAGGCGTTAACGGCGTCGGCAAGACGACGACGATCGGCAAGCTTGCGCATAAGTTCAAGAGCGAAGGCAAGAGCGTTCTGATGGCTGCCGGCGATACGTTCCGTGCCGGAGCGATCGAGCAGCTTGAAGTTTGGGGACAGCGCGTAGGCGTTGACGTCATTAAGCAGCAATCCGGCTCCGATCCTGCAGCCGTCATGTTCGATGCCGTTCAAGCGGCTAAGCAGCGCGGCGTTGACGTGTTGCTGTGCGATACGGCCGGACGTCTTCAGAACAAGACGAACCTGATGGAAGAGCTTAATAAAATATTCCGCGTTATCCAGCGCGAGCTGCCTGATGCGCCTCATGAAGTATTGCTCGTTCTCGACGCGACAACGGGACAGAACGCGCTTAGCCAAGCGAAGCTGTTCGGCGAGAAAAGCGGCGTAACCGGCCTCGTGCTGACGAAGCTTGACGGTACGGCCAAAGGCGGCATCGTCATTGCAATCCGCAACGAGCTTAATCTGCCGGTGAAGCTTGTTGGTCTCGGCGAGAAGATGGGCGACCTGCAGCAATTCGATTCCGAGCAGTTCGTGCATGCGCTGTTCGCCGGCTTAATTCAGCGCGAAGAAGAGGAAGCGCAGGCTGGTCAATAATTCATTTTGGTGACAAGTACAAAAGCTTGACAGCCGCCCATTGCGTCATGTATGATAAGAGACGTTGCAATGCTGTAAAGGTGAATGCCTTGACGGCTTGCTGTTAGCTCAATAGTGAAGTTAGGGAATCGGGAGGCGAAGGGGATGAAAGCAAATGAACCAGACGCCTTATCGAAGACTACCAGAGTTAATTTGCTATTCGACTTTTATGAGCCGCTTCTAACCGAGAAGCAGCAGACGTTTCTTAAATATTATTTTCACGACGACTTCTCACTCGGCGAGATCGCCGCGGAATTCGGCATTAGCCGTCAGGCTGTATACGATAACGTGAAGCGAGCGGAGCAAGCGCTCGAAGGCTATGAAAGCAAGCTGAACCTGCTTGCAAAGCATGAAACGCTGCTAAAGCTAACCGAACAGTTGGAGAAGAGTGTAATGAGCTTAGTAATAGATGATACAGCAAGAGCCGCGCTAGTGAATGTGATAGATGCATTCCGAGCGGCGGATAATCGACTAGAGAAGGAGGTGACGGTTCATGGCAGCATTTGAGAGCTTATCGAATAGGCTTCAGAATGTATTCAGCAAGCTGAGGGGTAAGGGAAAAGTAACCGAGGACGATCTGAACGAAGCGATGCGCGAAGTGCGGCTGGCGCTTCTGGAAGCGGACGTTAACTTCAAAGTCGTGAAGGACTTTATCGCCAAGGTGAAGGAAAAGGCTTTGGGCTTGGACGTATCCAAGAGCTTTACGCCCGGCATGGTCGTCATCGATATCGTAAATAAAGAGCTCACGGAATTAATGGGCGGTACGCAAAGCAAGCTTGCTAAGGCGAACAAGCCTCCGACTGTCATCATGATGGCCGGCTTGCAGGGCGCAGGTAAAACAACGACGTCCGGTAAGCTAGCGAAGCTGCTGCAGAAGGGCAATCACAAGCCGTTGCTTGTTGCGTGCGATATTTATCGCCCGGCGGCAATTAAACAGCTTCAAGTGCTCGGCGAACAGATTAATGCGCCAGTATTTGCGCTTGGCGATCAGACATCGCCCGTTGAGATTGCTCGTCAGAGCTTGCAGTTCGCGAAGGAAAACAATAATGATTACGTCATTATCGATACAGCGGGCCGTCTACATATTGACGAAGCGCTGATGGAAGAGCTCAAGAACATTCATCAGATCGTTAAGCCTGATGAGGTGCTGCTCGTAGTCGATGCAATGACTGGTCAAGACGCCGTAAACGTAGCCCAAAGCTTCCACGAGCAGCTCGAGCTTACAGGTGTTGTACTGACGAAGCTTGACGGCGATACTCGCGGCGGCGCGGCGCTGTCGGTTAAGGCTGTAACAGGCTGTCCGATCAAGTTCGCCGCAATGGGCGAGAAGATTGATTCGCTTGAGCCGTTCCATCCGGAGCGGATGGCATCGCGTATACTCGGCATGGGCGACATGCTGTCGTTGATCGAGAAGGCGCAAGCCGGAATCGACGCGGATCAAGCCAAAGAGATGGAACGCAAGATGCGCACGGCGGAATTCACGTTTGACGACTTCCTGGAACAGATGGCTCAGGTGCGCAAGCTTGGCCCGCTCGATCAAATTATGGATATGCTGCCCGGCATGAACAAGATGAAGGGCGTTAAGGATATGAAGATCGACGAGAAGCAGATCGGCCGCGTCGAAGCGATTGTTCGCTCGATGACGAAGGAAGAGAAGCAGAAGCCTGAGCTGCTCAACCATAGCCGTCGCAAGCGCGTCGCAACGGGCAGCGGTACAACAATCGTTGAGGTTAACCGCTTGATTAAGCAGTTCGACGATATGAAGAAAATGATGAAGCAGTTCTCGTCGATGATGGGACCGAAAGGGCCTAAAGGCGGCAAGAAAGGGCTCAAAGGCATGCTCGGCAAAAATATGAAGTTCCCGTTCTAATGCGGGTTGCATAGCAGAAATACGAAACGTTTATTTTTCGAAGGAGGTGAATTCTAATGGCAGTACGTATTCGTTTGAAACGGATGGGCGCTCACAAAGCACCTTTCTACCGCGTTGTTGTATCGGACTCCCGTTCGCCGCGTGACGGACGTTTTATTGAAGAAATCGGTACTTACAATCCGGTTGCACAACCGGCTCAAGTAAAGATCGACGAAGAGAAAGCGTTGAAATGGCTGCAAACTGGTGCTCAGGCTTCTGACACTGTTCGCGACCTGCTTTCCAAAGCTGGTGTCATGAAAAAGTTCCACGAGCTTAAACTTCAAAAATAATAACGGTTGAACAGCGGAGGGCTTTGAGATGAAAGAATTAATTCTTGTCATAGCGAAGGCTTTGGTGGATCATCCGGAGGAAGTGCGTGTGAACGTGAAGGATGATGACCGCAATACGATTTACGAGCTTTCGGTTCACCCTGAGGATATCGGTAAAATTATCGGTAAACAAGGACGTATTGCGAAAGCGATGCGTACAGTTGTGACTTCAGCTTCCGTCAAATCGCAGAAGCGCGTCGTCGTCGATATCATGTCATAATACACGCATGCGAGGGTTAGGATGAACAGTCCTAACCCTTTTCCATTTTAGGGAGACATTCTAGACGGCTTCCTTCCGCGGGCTTGACGTGGAACGAAGCTGTTTTTCATGTATAATACATATATACATATAGGTGAAAGGCTGGTCACAATGAGCGGAAAATATTTAACGGTAGGTAAAGTTGTTAACACGCATGGCATTAAAGGCGAGGTCAAGGTGTTGTCGCAGACGGACTTCGCAGACGAGCGGTTCGCTCCTGGCAGCAAGCTGCTGCTGCAAGATGAAGAAAAAGGCACTTCCCTTGAAGTGAAGATCATAAGCTCAAGAGCGCACAAAAACGTATATATTTTAAAACTGGCTGGTTTCGACGATATTAACATTGTGGAGAAATACAAAGGCTGGGCGCTCAAAATATCGGAGGACCAGCAAGGCAAGCTGGATGAAGGCGAATATTATTACCACGAAATTATCGGCTGCAAGGTGAAGACGGATGAAGGTCAGGAGCTCGGCACGATTACTGAAATACTTAGCCCTGGAGCAAACGATGTGTGGGTCGTAGAACGCCCTAAGGGAGCAGGCAAGCCGATTCTTATTCCGGTTATTGATGAGGTGCTGCTTCGTGTTGACGTCACTGAGAAGATGGTTACGGTTAAGTTGATGGAAGGATTGATCTAACGAATGAAGATTGATGTGCTGACGTTGTTCCCGGAAATGTTCGAAGGCGTGTTCGGTGCGAGCATATTGGGCAAAGCGAAGGATAAAGGCATTGTCTCTCTGCAGGCGATCAACTTCCGCGATTATTCGAACAATAAACACAATACCGTCGACGACTACCCTTATGGCGGAGGCGGCGGTATGGTGCTGAAGGCAGAACCAGTCTTTGCCGCAGTAGAGGATCTGAAGCTTGCCCCTAATGTGAAGCCTCGCGTCATCTTGATGTGTCCGCAGGGAGAAACCTTCACGCAGAAAAAAGCCGAGGAGCTTGCGGGCGAAGAGCATATCGTCCTTATCTGCGGCCACTACGAGGGCTATGACGAGCGTATACGCGAATATCTGGTCACGGACGAGCTCTCGATCGGCGATTACGTGCTAACAGGCGGAGAGATCCCAGCGATGACCGTCATCGACAGCGTTGTTCGGCTGCTTCCGGGGGTGCTTGGCAATGAAACGTCTGCGGTAACGGATTCATACAGCACCGGTTTATTAGAGTATCCGCATTATACGAGGCCAGCTGAGTTCCGAGGTTGGGGAGTGCCCGATATCCTGTTGTCCGGGCATCACGCCAACATAGTCGTATGGAGACGTCAACAATCGCTGCTGCGCACGTTGCGACGTCGTCCTGATCTGCTGGAGCACGCAGATTTATCGGAGAAGGAGCGCAAGTTTCTTAAAGAGGCTGCCGCCCAAGAGGGAATCAAGTGGAAAACATAAGAGGCGGAAAAACAACAAGCTGCGTTCGGTAAATTGCAACCGATAGCAGCTTGTTGTTTTTTTAGACAGTGATCTGATTATGGCGTATAAAAATCTTGGGTATAATAGATGCTATAGGTACTGTTAGAGTTACCGAAGCCGACACCTGTTCCAAGCTTCTCCAGCTTGCTGTTCAGCAATGTTTCTCGGTGACCGGAATCGGAATTCATCCAGCCGTAGTGAGCGTAAATGCTGTTGTTATAACCTGCAGCTATATTTTCCGCTGCCAGCATGTAACGGACGCCCATCGCTTTCATACGGTCGAATGGCGATTTGCCGTTAAGGTTCGTATGGGCAAAGAAATCTCTATTACCCATATCGACGCTGTGTGAGCGGGCTGAAGCAGCAGCCAGCTTGTCCCATGTCAACAAGGAGATACCGCGCTTCGCTCGTTCGGCGTTCGTGAGGTCAAAGCTTTGCTGCTCGAGCGCGGCTTGGAGCGTCTCGGAAGGTTTGGAATAATCGGCGTTCATGCTTGCGGAGTCAACCAGCAGCATCCCGCTTATTTTATTTCCGTCCTTGCGGTCAATGAAAAGCGTTGTATGAACGCCTTCTGAGATGTATGCATAGTAGTCGTCATGTGCGGCTGCCTGCCCGACAGTCCCAGTCCTCGTCTTCGCTTCGGCGATCGTTATACCCGGTACTATGCCGGTCTTGGCTTGCCATACGGACTTAGAACCTGAGAATAGAGCTACAACGCGGTTGCTCTGCATGCCGATCATGAGATATTGTTTGTAGCTTTTGTCGGTATTGTAAATATGCCAGGCAAAGTTGTATCCGCTTGCTTCTATTCTTGTAGGGACGCCTAACAGATGTTCCAGTCGTTGACCGTAATCACCAATCGAGATGCCGCCTAATGTATAACCCGCCGGAGTAATCCTAACGCTCGAGAGTGAAGGACTATGCAGCTTGAGCTTATAGAAGAAGGTAAGCGCTTCTGCTCGTGAAAGCAAGCTGTTTGCATCGAATCCGCTTACGGTAGCCGATGTTCGACCGTTCGATATCCCTTCGTCAAGCAGCCACTTGATGGCCTCGGTCTCGGTAAATGCTTTGCCTACTGCGGCAGAGGCAAGAAGCTGAGCGGCTTGTCCGCGCTGGAAAACATGGCTTGATGTCACATAGGTAACGGGCCATCCATGCTCCTCTGCATACTCGTAATAAGGCTTATGCCATGAGCTGCCAGACTCGGAGGCTTGCGGCACGAGGCTATAAGCCCGGAGCAGCATTGCCAAAAACTCAGGTTCGCTAATCGGCCTGTTCGGTTGAAAGGATCCGTCCTCGTATCCTGCTGCCAGATGTTCATCTACTGCCCAGCTTATGTAGGACTGCGCCCAGTGCCCATCCGTATCGACGAACGGTACGGGGGAGCTTGCCGCGAGCGGCTTGACTGAGTAAAATGCTGAGAGGGCATAGATGATTATGATGGCGATACCGAATTTCATCATTGGGTTGGATTTTCGGGAATGATGAAGCAATTTGCACCTCGATTCTGTCGTAGTTTGTCATTATATATATACGTATTAGTATACATGATTCAGTCCGTAGGAAAAACAAGTTGAATTGTAAGTGTGGTTGTGGTAAGATTTTTAATGTTGTTCGTATATCGGGCGGTCCGCTAGCAGTGATGAACCAATTCAATGGAATTCGGCGAGCTTCTATGAACGTCTATGGTGGAAGGAGTGAAATTTTAAATGAATATCGTACAAGCAATTACACAAGAGCAATTGCGCAAAGATCTTCCAAACTTTCGTCCAGGCGACACTTTGAAAGTACATGTTAAAGTTATCGAGGGTACTCGTGAGCGTATTCAGTTGTTCGAAGGCGTTGTTATCAAACGTCGCGGCGGCGGAATTAGCGAAACTTTTACAGTGCGCAAAATTTCTTACGGTGTAGGCGTGGAAAGAACTTTCCCGCTGCACTCGCCAAAACTCGAAAAAATCGAAGTGGCTCGCCGTGGTAAAGTACGTCGTGCGAAACTGTACTACCTTCGCAGTCTGCGCGGTAAAGCTGCTAGAATTAAAGAGATTCGTTAAGATGAACAAACAAGGGGGGCTTGCGCAAACAAGCTCCTCTTCGTTTTTTTGCAGCTTTACTTACTTAACAACGCTTAAGGAAAGAGGGCGGGACAGATGGACCTACAGAAGAACAATGGTGTTTCAGAGAATGATGACAGCAATGAAATGAAGCATACAGCTGGTGAGGATGGGCAGAACCCGCTCCCGGGGCGTGCTGTTACATATGGAACAGGATCGGTTAAGAAGGGCGGCGCTTATAAGGAAATCGTGGAATGGATTAAAGCGCTCGTCATTGCGGTAGTGCTGGTGTTTATTATACGGCAATTTTTGTTCTCGCCTTTTATTGTCGATGGTCCCTCGATGGAGCCTAACTTCGAGACTGGCGAGCGGCTAATTGTTAATAAAATATTGTATTCGATTCGTGAGCCTAAGTTTGGCGAGGTCGTCGTGTTCGACGTGCCTGATCAGCACCGCAAGTTCATTAAGCGCGTAATCGGCGTCCCGGGCGATGTGATTCGCCTTGAAGGTGACGATCTATATATTAATGATAAAAAAGTCGAAGAGCCGTATATTAAGGAAGCGATCGAAGAAGCTCATGCAAATGGCGGTCTTTACAATGAGCCAGGCATTAATACCGACTTTCCGAATAGTCAAGTTACAGAGGCAACGGTACCAGAGAATACGATTTTCGCGCTTGGCGACAATCGCAGCAACAGTACGGACAGTCGGTTTATCGGTTTCGTAAGGGACGAAGAAATCGTCGGCCGCGCGGACATTATTTTCTGGCCGCTGAACAAGCTGGAGTTTATTAAGCATTGGACGAAGTAACAGAAGTTTGATTGAGGTTTGAGGTGAAGGAATGGCGATTCAATGGTTTCCCGGTCATATGACACGGGCCAAAAGACAGATACAGGACAAGCTCAAATTAATCGACATCGCGATCGAGCTTCTTGATGCGCGTGTGCCGATCTCCAGCCGTAATCCGATGATCGACGATATTCTGAACAATAAGCCGCGTCTTATCGTGCTTAACAAGTCAGATCTTGCCGATCCGAAAGCAACGGAAAGCTGGATGCAATATTTTGCCAATGAAGGTCATGAATGCGTAGCGGTCGATTCGTCGACAGGCACAAGAATTGGCGACATTCCCGTGAAGGCGAAGCAAATTCTTCATGAGAAGATTGCCCGCCAAATCGCGAAAGGCATGAACCCGCGCGCGATTAGAGCGCTCATCGTCGGCATTCCGAATGTCGGCAAGTCTACACTCATTAATCGTCTCGCCGGCCGCAATATTGCGATAACGGGCGATCGTCCGGGTGTGACGAAGGGGCAGCAATGGATTCGCGTTGGCGGCGATATTGAGCTGCTCGACACGCCGGGCATTTTGTGGCCGAAGTTCGAGGATGAGCTCGTTGGTTATCGACTTGCGATGACAGGAGCAATTAAAGAGCAGATATTGAACGTTGATGATATTGCGTTTTTTGCCGTTCGGGAGCTGGCAGACCGTTATTGGCCGACGATTAGCGAACGTTACGGGCTGGATACACCGCCGAAGGATATTCAGGATTCGGATGAAATCGTACGAGTCATGGAAGATATCGGACGTCGCAGAGGCTGCTTGATTGGCGGCGGGCGAGTAGACTTGGAGAAAACGTCGGGCATTATTTTGCGCGATCTGCGAGCTGGCAAGCTTGGCCGGATTACGCTTGAAGCGCCGTATGATGATATGCCTGGAAGAAACGACTAGCCGGGGCTAGGGGGAAACAATATGATGCTGCAGTTTGAACGAGCTTTATGGAGTGACGGATACAAGACCATTGCAGGTGTTGACGAGGTGGGGCGTGGCTGCTTGTTCGGCGATGTAGTCGCAGGCGCAGTTATTTTGCCTCCTGGTCTATGCATTGACGGTGTTGACGATTCTAAGAAGCTTTCTGAGAAGAAGCGGGATATGCTGTATGACATTATTTTGCGGCAATCTGTCGCTTGGTCTGTAGCACGCGTCGATGCGGAGACGATCGATCGAATCAATATTAAGCAAGCGGCAAGGCTGGCCATGAAGCTGGCGGTGGAATCGCTTGAAATGCCGGCTGATTATTTGCTAATCGATGCGGAGAAGGTTGACGTGCCGCTTCCCCAGCAATCGATTATTAAAGGCGATGCGACTAGTCAGTCCATTGCAGCAGCGTCTATCGTCGCAAAAGTAACGCGTGACAGACTTTGCCAGAGTGAGTGGGAGGAAGCTTATCCGGAATACGGAATTGCCATTCACAAAGGTTATGCAACAAAGCTTCACCGGGAGAGACTGCTTGAGTATGGCGCGAGTCCGCTCCATCGTCGAACGTTTCTCGGCAAGCTATTTGCAGAGCAGCAGCAACTTCTTGTATAACGCGACCCTTGTACATACGAACGCCTGTCTTCTTGTTCTTGGCTAATGCTGCCATTACAAGCGGCAGGCGTTTTTGTTTGTAAAACCTACACGGAAGAAGCTTGCCAGCCGATATATAGGGTACATGTGTGTTGCGAACGAAAAGATCGTAAGTCGTAAAGAGAATGCAGGGGAGGCGGATGCACAGATGAACATCGGCCAGATGATGAGAAACTATCTGGGGGAAGCCGCCGGCAATGATACGCGGGCGCTGGAGCTTAAGACAGGCCAAACGGTTCGCGGCGTCGTATTGCAAGTTATGGAGAATAACGAAGCGCTTGTACAAATAAACGGCGTTCAAGTACGCGCTAAGTTAGAAATTCCGCTGCAACAGGGGCAGACGGCATTGATGCAAGTTCAGCCGCAATCCTCTGGCGCGCTTATTGTGCTCAAGCAGGTAGAGCCAAGCTCACTTGGCATGCCGGATGAGAATTTCAAGGAATGGGCAAAGGCTTTGGGATTGCCGGAGACGAAATGGGCGCTGGCGCTTATTAAGGATCTTCGCCGGGAAGGTCTAGTGCTGACGAAAGAAGTGTCGCAAGCATTTCAGCAGGCTGCTGCAGCAATGCCGGAGGGCGGCGATATTGAGCAGTGGATGAATGCAGCTGCCGGAGCGCATAAGCGCGGCCTGCCGATGACGGGAGCCGTTGTAGCGTCGTTACAGCAGGTCATGTTCGGGCAGGATGCGCATCAGTTGCTGGATACGCTCCAGAAGCAGCTTGCAACGATGACGCAAACGTTGCAAGGGCAGGAAGGAGAGGCAACTGCTGAAGCGAAGACGCTGCCGCCAGCAGCAGCGCGCGTAGCTGCGCTGTTGGCTGAAGGAGCGGAGTTGTTGCGGGGCGCGATTGACGGCACTGCGACTGCCGACAGCGAGCCTCAAGCTGGCGCTGCGGGAGCGAAGGCGGCTATGTCTTCGTTATCTTTAGCTGGCAAGCCAGATGGGCTTGCGCAACCGGCAACAACGGCAGCGGGAACGGTATCTGAAACGGGAAACGTGGCGGGTGCGGCGGCTGTTCAAGGCGAGGGAGCAGACGAGGCTGGAAGCGGGCAGGCTGAAAGTCGCCAAGCAGCTACCGCTGGTAGCAAAGGCTCGCAGAATTGGATCGGCCAAATGATGAAATGGCTTGGAGTCGATCATGAGCTTCAGCTCGCCAAGGCTACGACTGCGCCTGATGCTGCCGCAGCTCGTGCGGCTGCAACATCTCAGCCAGTCGAGGAGCAGTCGCAAGCTGCGGTTGGAGCAAGCGTTAGTGAGAGTGCTGGCGAGGGCGAGTCAGAAACGACTGCTCGTCCTGTGGCCACGGGTTCTAGAGGGATTGAAGCAGAGCGCGGTAATAGCAGCGGCTTAGTAAAACTGCAGTTGCCGGAGAATGAGCCAGAAAACAGTGGACAGGTTCGAGTCAATCAAAGCGCTGCGGAAGAGCAGCAGGCGAAGCCGACGGCCGCGGAAACACGGCCTGCAGGAATGGAACGTACAGCTGGTCCATTACAGCAAGCAAACGCTCTTGGTCTGGATACTTCGAAACCGGATATTCAGCTTCAATCGCAACAAGCGCAGCCGGCTCAGCAAACTCAAAGCGCGCAGCATGAATCACTAAAGAGCGCGCTGCTCTCTCTTATCTCAGATAGTGACACGCCGCCAGCAATCAAAGAGACGGCTCAGCAGCTTGTGTCCCAGATTACAGGGCAGCAACTGCTGCTGACACCGGAGCGCAACAGCTCCATTCTTACTCATGTCACGATGTTTATTCCGCTGAACGGTCAAGACGGCAATCAGACCGCTTCAGTTCATATTCAGACCCGCCGCGGGCGCAAAGGCGAGCTCGATGCTGCCAATTGCCGGTTATTATTCAATTTGTCGATGAACAATCTTGGCGATACTTTGGTTGACGTGAATGTAGTGGACAAGATCGTCAGTCTGAATTTGTGGAACGATCACCCTGCTATTGGAGCGCTTGCGGAAGCTTCGCGCATAGAAGTGGCGGAACGACTGCAGGAGACCGGCTACCAACTGCTGTCGCTTCGTACAACGCCGTTGCCTAAGCCGGGAGCGGAGACTGAACAGAAGCAGGAACAGGGCGCTGAGAAGGCGAAGAAGCCGCTGACGCCGCCTGATCTGTCGCAGTTCTCGCAGGCGAGGTACAAAGGAGTCGATTTCAAAATATGACCGGAGATCAGCAAGGCAACCGTTCATCGGTTCCCTCCCGCAAGGCGGTAGCTCTAAAGTATGAGCCAGGCGAACGAAATGCTCCTGTAATGATTGCCAAGGGCAAGGGGCATATTGCGGATCAGATATTGGAGAAGGCGAAGGAGAACGGTATCCCTATTCAAGAGGATGCTTCGCTGGTAGAGGTGCTCTCTAAGTTGGATGTCGATCAAGAAATACCGGCCGAGCTGTACACGCTCGTCGCTGAAATATTAAGCTTTGTTTATCGCTCGGATCGCAAAGCGAGGGATTGGAATGACGCTAAGTAGACTGCAGCTTGGAAAGCTAGGCGAGGATGCTGCTTGCAGCCTGCTTGAAGCAGCAGGCTATCGAATTATCGAGCGCAACTGGCGCTGCCGCATCGGCGAGATCGATACGATTGCAGACCATGAAGGCAGAACGGTGTTCGTAGAGGTGCGTACGAGAAGGTCGGGAGCTGGCCGCTTCGGTACGGCCGCAGAATCGGTCGATATTCGCAAGCAAATGAAGGTCAGATCGACAGCTCTCATTTATATGCGGAGCGCAGGCTTGCTGGACAGTCCAGTTCGCTTCGATGTCATTGCCGTAGCGGTTAATAGCGACGGCAGCATCGCAGAGCGCAAGCATATTGAAGGTGCATTCTGATAAATGCGTCGGAGAAGGTTGTCCAAGGAGTAATCGCACACTTTGGTGAATCTCAACAGAAAGAAAAGACTCGCAACCATAAGGCTGCGAGTCTTTTCTTTCTTATCGGTCATTTCATCATGGATAATGTGTATGATCAAACGTTTTGCCTGTATTTCATACAGTTTAATTGGGCTAAATCCCCTGTTAAGCGACGCTTGAGTGGAAAAAATACAGTCAAAACCGGCATTTTAGCCTTCAACTGCCTTCCTCCGTCCATTTGCCTGCACAAAATCCAATCAAACTCTACTGACGCCACGTTCTTAGCCTTTTGATTGTACAAAATCCATTCAAAATAGCGACTTTATGCGGTCGATACCAAAATCTTGTCAAGTGTAAGCAGTTACTTGCTGCTGCTAAACCGTATCCAATCTCCGATATTGAATGGCTTCGGCGACATGTTCCGCCTCGACTTCCTCGCTGCCCTCCACGTCAGCGATTGTACGCGCCAGCTTAAGAAGCCGGTCATAGGCCCTCATGCTGATACCGAACAGCTGGAAGGCGTGGTCGAGCAGTGCTAATGCCGCTGGCTTAAGCAAGGCATGCTTGCGAAGCGCAGAGCTCGTCAGCTCGCTGTTCCACACGGTCCCAAGTGAGCGTGTGCGTTGTTGTTGGCGCACCCTGGCTTCCTGAACGATTCGCCGCATATCGGCTGATGTTAAGCCCAACTCAGCTCCTTTTCCTTGTTCCATAATGATAGGCCTAGGCACTTCAAGCTGCAGATCGATACGGTCAAGGAGCGGTCCGGATAACTTGGAGCGGTAGCGGCTAATCGCCGTCGAATTGCATATGCAGCGTTTCTCGCCATATTCATGACCATAATAGCCGCAAGGGCAAGGGTTGAAGGAGGCGGCTAGCATGAGATTGGCGGGAAACTGGAAAACGGCTTTCGATCTTGCGATCGTGACGACCCGATCTTCTAGAGGCTGCCTCATCATCTCAAGCACCTGCCGCGGAAATTCAGGCAATTCATCTAAGAATAAGACACCGCGATGGGCTAATGTAATTTCCCCGGGCTTCGGAATGGAGCCGCCGCCAATTAGACCGCCGGAAGAAATCGTATGATGCGGAGCTCTGAATGGCGGACGCGTAATTAAGCCCTGAGGTGCCTCGGACAGCTTGCCGGCTACGCTGTATATCTTCGTTACCTCGAGCGCTTCTTGCTCGCTCAGCGGCGGCAATATGCCGGGCAAACGACGGATCATCATTGTTTTGCCCGTTCCCGGCGGTCCGCTTAGCAAAATATTGTGTTTTCCGGCGGCTGCGATTAGCATAGCCCGCTTGGCTTGATGCTGACCGATAACGTCACTAAAGTCGAAAGCATCATCTTCATCCGTTAGAGCAGCTGCATGGCCTGCCTTGCCGCGAGTGCCTGAATTCTTGGCCGATGGGTCGAACCGCAGACGATTCCAATCCTGTTCGCCGCTCGCCTTCTCACCCAGCAATTGCTTGAGATGCGTGAGGGCGAACAGTTCCATATCGGATATATATGCCGCTTCGGCAGCGTTGGCTAAGGGAAGCACTATTCGTGTAATGCCGCTGCTTTTTGCCTGTTCGATCATTGCAAGCACTCCTGATACGGGCTTGACGCCTCCATTAAGTGATAGCTCGCCGATGAGAAGCGTACGCTCGAACGGTTGGGCGCCAATCTGCGCGCTGGCCGTTAATATGCCCACTGCGATCGCAAGATCGAACGCGGTGCCTTCCTTACGAAGATCAGCTGGCGCTAAATTTACCGTTATGCGATCCATTGGAAAGCTGAAGCCGCTGTTCTTAATCGCAGCCCGAACACGTTCCACTGATTCGCGAACAGCGGGGTCGGGCAGTCCGACTACATTGACCTGGGGCAAGCCGCTCGATATGTCGACTTCAACCGAAATGCTTCTGCCGTCAACTCCGTAAACGCTTGCGCTTTGTACCAAACTGAACATAAAAAATAGCACCTCCAAGTATTGAATGAAGGTGCTTCCTAACCATTCCGTTTCCATTTTTTAGATTATGGAACTATCATAGTTCATGCCTTTCCTTACTGTCAATCCTATAACATTTGCCGCGTAATAAATGAGGTTTAAGGTTATACTATTTGGCGTAGTTTGCCTGGCTCCTGCGGTTTAATCTCAAAAAGAGATTAAACCCATATCAAAAAAGCCGTATTAATTATGCGTGAAAATAAGGTAACAAGCATGGAAAGGTGCTACAATAATAAAGGTTTGTGTACATATGACTGATTTCAGTCTGTGAAATGGAGGATTTCAACAATGAATATCCATGAGTATCAAGGGAAAGCGGTCCTTAAACAGTATGGTGTAGTCGTACCTGAGGGTAAAGTTGCCTTCACGGTTGATGAAGCTGTAGAAGCGGCCAAAGAGCTCGGAACTTCCGTAGTTGTCGTGAAAGCACAAATTCATGCTGGCGGACGCGGTAAAGCGGGCGGCGTTAAAGTAGCAAAAAACTTGGATGAAGTGCGTGCATACGCTAGCGAAATTCTTGGCAAAGTGCTCGTAACGCATCAAACTGGCCCTGAGGGGAAAGAAGTCAAACGTCTGCTCATCGAGCAAGGCTGCGACATTAAGAAAGAATATTATATCGGCGCCGTTCTTGACCGTGGTACAGGCCGCGTCGTTATAATGGCTTCGGAAGAAGGCGGCACGGAGATCGAAGAAGTTGCCGAGCATTCTCCGGAGAAAATTTTCAAAGAGGTTGTCGATCCGGCTGTTGGCCTACAGGCATTCCAAGCGCGCAAGCTGGCATATGCAATCAATATTCCAGGCGAATTGGTTAATAAAGCAGTTAAGTTCATGATCTCTCTTTACACAGCATTCGTTGAGAAAGACGCTTCCATCGCGGAGATCAACCCTCTTGTTGTTACTGGCGACGGACAAGTTATCGCCCTTGACGCGAAGCTTAACTTCGATTCCAACGCGCTGTATCGCCACAAAGACATCGTAGCGCTTCGCGACCTCGAAGAAGAAGATGCGAAGGAAATCGAAGCATCCAAATACGATCTGAGCTACATCGCCCTAGACGGCAACATCGGCTGCTTGGTTAACGGCGCAGGCCTTGCAATGGCAACGATGGATATTATCAAATACTTCGGCGGCGACCCGGCCAACTTCCTCGACGTAGGGGGCGGTGCGACAGCGGAGAAAGTTACCGAAGCTTTCAAAATTATTTTGTCCGACGAAAAAGTAAAAGGGATCTTCGTTAACATTTTCGGCGGCATTATGCGTTGCGACGTTATTGCTAACGGCGTTGTCGAAGCGGCTAAACAAGTTGGTCTTGATAAACCGCTCGTCGTTCGTCTGGAAGGTACAAACGTAGACCTCGGAAAAGCTATTTTGAAACAATCGGGATTGAACATTGTCGCTGCTGACTCCATGTCTGACGGCGCTCAAAAAATTGTCGCTCTCGTGAAATAAATAGCTTGACTTGCGGCATGCCCGCATACGAATTCATTCAGGGGATGTGAGTTAAGAGTGAGCATTTTGGTCAATAAAGACACAAAAGTCATTACTCAAGGTATTACAGGCGCAACCGGCTTATTCCATGCAAAAGGCGCTTTAGAATACGGTACGCAAATGGTTGGCGGCGTGACTCCGGGCAAAGGCGGCACGAACGTTGACATCACGCTTGACAACGGAAGTGTTGTATCGCTTCCGGTATTCAACACGGTTGCTCAAGCTGTCAAAGCTACCGGCGCTAATGCTTCGGTTATCTATGTGCCGCCAGCATTCGCTGCTGATGCAATCATGGAAGCTGTAGACGCTGAGCTTGACCTTGTCATCTGTATTACAGAAGGCATTCCGGTACTTGATATGGTTAAAGTAAAACGTTATATGGACGGCAGCAAAACGGTTCTTATCGGACCGAACTGCCCAGGCGTTATTACACCAGGCGAATGCAAAATCGGTATTATGCCAGGTTACATCCATACAAAAGGCCACGTAGGCGTCATTTCCCGTTCGGGTACGCTGACGTACGAAGCGGTTCACCAGCTTACAACTCGCGGTATCGGTCAATCGTCCGCAGTTGGTATTGGCGGCGACCCTGTTAAAGGATCCGAGTTCATCGACATCCTTAACCGTTTCAATGAAGACCCTGACACTTATGCGGTTATCATGATCGGCGAGATCGGCGGTACAGCAGAGGAAGAAGCTGCTGAGTGGATCAAAGCGAACATGAAGAAACCGGTAGTCGGCTTCATCGGCGGCGCAACAGCGCCTCCGGGCAAACGTATGGGCCATGCAGGCGCTATCATTTCCGGCGGCAAAGGTACTGCAGCAGAGAAGATCGCTACGCTTGAAGCATGCGGCATCAAAGTTGCTCCGACACCTACGGACATGGGCTCCACGCTCGTAAGCGTACTGAAAGAGCAAGGCTTGCTTGAGAAATGCACGACTCACCAAGTACAAATCTAATACGCAACATATGAAGGTAAGCAACCTTTCGACGACCCGTTAACGGGAGTTGGAGGGTTGCTTTTTTTTGTTCATTTTCATTTGGATTTTCAAAATTTAAACGGTCGACTTGCATTCTTTATCCATGTAACGCACAATAGATAAGAATGTATGCCGTCCGGATCTATGAGAGGGATGGGCGTATGAACAGCAATAATGAACTGAAAAGAAGCATGGTTGTCGCATTCTATGAAATACCGGGCATTGGCTGGCATTCCATTATGAAGGCACTTGAACATCAATTATGGCTGAAGCCAATATGGACATTTGAGCTGTTGACCGGCATTGGTCTGAAGAAGGATCAGGCACAATCGGTTATGAACCGGTTCGCTGCGGGGAGATGGGATCTCGCTGACAAGTCGGCTCCAGCTGCCGAAAGAGCAGGGGCGGTTACGTTAACGCCGTTCGATAAGGAATATCCATATCGTTTAAGACAGATCGATCAGCCCCCTTGGGTGCTGTACGCGAAAGGTAATATCGAACTACTGCACGCGCCAAGCGTTGCTATTGTCGGTACGAGAGTGCCAACCGCCTATGGCAGACATAGTGCAAGAGAACTGTCGAAGGAGCTCTCCGATATCGGTCTAACCATTGTTAGCGGACTTGCCAAAGGAATCGATAGCGTTGCGCATGAAGCGGCGCTAGACGGTACTGGCGGAACGATAGCGGTGTTGCCAACGCCGATTGATACATGTTATCCTTCGGAAAATGCTTCATTATTTCGTGCTATAGCTGAGAAAGGCTTACTCTTATCCGAGACGCCGATTGGCACGAAGCTACATCCGGGACAATTTCCCCAGCGCAATCGGATCATTGCCGGATTATCGGTCGGCACGGTTGTTGTGGAGGGAGCCAAACGAAGCGGGTCGCTCATAACGGCGCAATACGCGCTCGACATGTCGAGAGAACTGTTCGCCATCCCGGGACAAATCTCTTCTCCAAAGAGTGATGGTCCTAACGAACTTATCAAGAAAGGCACAGCTAAACTCATCTCTTGCGCAAATGATATTATTGAAGAGCTGAGGTGGCTGCCAGCCGCTATCGATAAGCGGTTCAAAAGCAAGACGGCTGCCGGGAATAATGTAAGCGAAGATTCTGCCTTAAGTCTTACAGAAGAAGAACGGCAAATCGTCCGTTTTTTGCAAGATCAGCCATTGTCCATTAATGAATTACACGAGCTGTCCGCCATTCCGTTTGGACATTTGAACGCACTTCTGATAAATTTATGTATAAAACGGAAAATCGAGCTTCAGCCCGGATCCATATATATCGCATTGTAACTAGCAGTAGAGAGAGGAGGCACCTCGCATGGCAGATTCATTAGTTATCGTCGAATCACCGGCCAAAGCCAAAACGATAGGCAAATATTTAGGCAGCAAATATATCGTTAAAGCATCGATGGGTCACATTCGCGATTTGCCTAAAAGTCAGATCGGCGTAGAGGTAGAGAACGATTTTAATCCCAAATACATAACCATTCGCGGCAAGGGAAGCGTGCTCAAGGAATTGAAGGACGCCAGTAAAAAAGTAAAACAAGTTTTTCTGGCGGCTGACCCGGATCGCGAAGGCGAGGCGATTGCGTGGCATTTGGCACACTACTTGGAGCTTGACGAAACAGACACTTGCCGTGTCGTATTTAATGAAATAACGAAGCAAGCCGTGAAGGATGCGTTTAAGACGCCGCGGAAGATCAATATGGATTTGGTTAACGCGCAGCAAGCTAGACGAATACTAGACCGGCTTGTAGGTTATAAGATTAGCCCGCTTCTATGGAAGAAAGTAAAAAAGGGTCTGTCTGCCGGACGCGTACAATCTGTTGCGGTTAAGCTTATTATCGATCGCGACAATGAGATCGACGCTTTCGTGCCTGAGGAATATTGGTCCATTACCGCTAAGTTGACCCATTCCGGTATCCCGTTCGACGCCAAATATTATTCGGTGAACGGGGAGAAGAAGGAACTAGGCAAGGAAGCCGATGTGCAAGAAGTGCTGAGCGCTATGAAAGGCGAGAAGTTCAGCGTCTCCGATGTCAGAGAGAAGGAACGACTCCGTAATCCGGCTCCGCCGTTCATTACGAGCTCCTTGCAGCAGGAGGCGGCCAGAAAGCTTGGTTTCCGCGCTTCCAAGACGATGTCGGTTGCTCAACAGCTTTATGAAGGTGTAGAGCTTGGCAAGGAAGGTACAGTCGGTTTAATCACTTATATGAGAACGGACTCGACTCGTATCTCACCGGTTGCACAAGAGGAAGCGAAGGAGTACATTACGACGAAGTACGGTCCGGCGTTTGCTCCAGAACAGCCTCGCGTCTATACGAAGAAGAACAGCAACGCACAGGATGCGCATGAAGCGATTCGTCCGACATCCGTGCTCCGTGACCCGGAATCGGTTAAGTCATTCACGAGCCGCGATCAGTTCCGTCTGTATAAGCTCGTATGGGAGCGTTTCGTATCCAGTCAAATGTCTTCTGCTATCCTTGATACGATGACCGTTGATATGCAAGCTGGCAGCACCGTCTTCCGTGCGGTCGGTTCGAAAGTGAAGTTCGCGGGTTTCATGAAGGTGTATGTCGAAGGCAACGATGACGGCACCGTCGAAGAGCATAAGTTTCTGCCTCCGATTGTAACGGGTGACGTGATTGCAGCCGAGACGATTGACCCGAAACAGCATTTCACCCAGCCCCCGCCGCGATATTCGGAGGCGCGGCTCGTTCGAACGCTTGAGGAGCTCGGCATAGGGCGCCCAAGTACGTACGCGCCGACATTGGAGACGATTCAGAAGCGCGGTTATGTGGCGATGGAAGAGAAGAAGTTCATGCCGACAGAGCTAGGCGATCTCGTTATCCAACTGATGGAGGAGTTCTTCCCCGAAATTCTTGACGCTGAGTTTACCGCCAACATGGAAGGAAACCTTGACCATGTGGAGGAAGGCACAGAAGATTGGGTGAAGGTGCTCGCAAAGTTCTACGAATCTTTCGAGAAACGTCTCGAGGTTGCAGAGGACGAAATGAAGGAAATCGAAATTCAGGATGAGGTTTCCGACGAGCTGTGCGAGAAGTGCGGCAGGCATTTGGTATACAAAATGGGCCGCTTCGGCAAGTTCCTAGCATGCTCGGGATTTCCTGATTGCCGCAACACGAAGCCGATCGTCAAGGATATTGGCGTACCTTGTCCGAAATGCGGCGACGGAAAGATTATCGAGCGGCGCAGCAAGAAAGGCCGTATCTTCTATGGATGCGATCAATACCCAGGCTGCGATTATGTGTCATGGGATAAGCCGACTACGAAACCTTGTCCGAATTGCGAAAGCATGTTGGTCGAGAAGCGCAACCGGAGCGGAGTTAAGCTGAATTGTCCGACCTGCGACTATTCGGAAGAAGTGCCGGATGAAGAGGATAACGAGGAAATAGTGGATTAAAGCTAGCTTGTTAATGAAATGAACAAACAGCCATTGCGAGTGGCACACCGTCCTCCCTTACTAGGGAGGACACCGTCGTTATAAGGGCTATTCATTCCATTTTTTAACACCCGATGCTCAAACGTATCAAGCCCTCCCTGCAAAGGGGAGGGTTTGACCGTCCATGGACGGTCAGCGTGAAGATGCAGGAAAAATTATGAGCTGAAGATGGAGCGAAATTAACTGGAGTTTCTCCTGTTAAAGTCTCTCCATTGTCGATTGAACCAACATTAACGGGAAAACTCCCGTTAATATTGTTTACTATCAGCATCCTGCTCATTTCTCTTCGAAATAGTTGGAGAAATTTCAGTTATTTCGCGAAAATCGGTTTACACTCGCAAATTAACAGGACAAATTCCAGTTAATGGCGTGCTCAACGTTTGTGCTGAATCACTTGCGATGCATCGGGTACAAAAGAATCGTTTGGATGCGAGCGATTGGATTGTTACTATAGCTGACTCAACCTTAGTCCGAATATTCGATCAATAATCTGTATCAGCGCTCGAAGGACAAAATAAACTCAAAACACAAATATGAAACGCCATCGTTACTGTTGCACGAAACCAGGTAACTAAACACCGCCCAAAGTTAAAGAGTGTCCTGAAGGACACCAGCGATCCTAGCACAGTGTGAACTCGCGAGCGTCTCTTTTACTGCATCGTTAGTCAGGCGGTGTCCAGAGGGTGCAACCCTATGGGGCCCTCCCTTGGAAGGGAGGGTTTGGGTGGGTTCGAAAAGCCTTTAAAGGTTTGGTTAGAAGCCTTTGAAGGTTTGGTAGTAAATATACTCGAAAGGATTGACCTAAATTGTCATTGTCACAACCACAAACCGTAACCGTCATCGGAGCAGGCTTAGCCGGAAGCGAGGCTGCATGGCAGATCGCATCGCAAGGAGTGCCCGTGATTTTATATGAAATGCGTCCGGTTAGGCAAACGCCGGCACATCATACGAACCAATTCGCAGAGCTTGTCTGCAGCAATAGCTTGCGAGCGAATGGTCTCACAAACGCCGTAGGCGTATTGAAGGAAGAGATGCGTCAGCTTAACTCGCTTATCATGAGCTGCGCGGATCAGCATGCCGTGCCTGCTGGCGGGGCGCTCGCCGTCGACCGAGACGGATTCTCCGGTGAAGTAACGAGCAGGCTTCGCGAGCATCCCCTTATCGAGGTGCGCAACGAAGAAGTAACTGAGATTCCTAAGGACGGTATCGTCGTCATTGCAACAGGCCCGCTAACGGCGCCTGGCTTGTCGGCTCAAATTCAAGAGTTGCTTGGCGAGGAATATTTCTACTTCTATGATGCGGCTGCGCCGATAATCGAGAAAGACTCTATCGATATGAACAAAGTGTATTTGGCATCCCGTTATGATAAAGGCGAAGCAGCTTACCTCAACTGTCCGATGACCGAAGAGGAATTCGAAATTTTTCACGAAGCGCTTACGACTGCCGAGACCGCAGAGATAAAGGAATTCGAGAAAGAGGTTTATTTCGAAGGCTGTATGCCAATCGAAGTTATGGCGAGTCGGGGCAAGCAAACGGTGCTCTTCGGGCCGATGAAGCCTGTCGGTCTTGTTAACCCGCATACAGGCAAGCTTCCGCATGCGGTTATTCAACTGCGCCAAGATAACGCTGCCGGAACACTCTACAATCTAGTAGGCTTCCAAACCCATTTGAAATGGGGCGAACAGAAGCGTGTATTTTCACTCATTCCAGGATTAGAAAATGCCGAGTTCGTCCGTTTCGGGGTCATGCACCGCAATACATTCATTAACTCGCCGCGTCTGCTTAAGCCGACTTATCAGCTTAACACGCGTGAGAATCTGTTCTTTGCCGGCCAAATGACCGGGGTAGAGGGTTATGTGGAGTCAGCTGCTTCAGGCCTTATAGCGGGTATTAACGCCGCTAGAGTCGCTCAAGATCAGGAGCCGATCGTATTGCCAGAGCAAACGACGCTGGGCAGTATGGCGAAATATATTACGACCGCCGATTTCAAACATTTCCAGCCGATGAATGCGAATTTCGGGCTGTTTCCGCCGTTAGAAACGAGAATTCGCAGCAAAAAAGAGAAAAACGAAGCGATCGCGAGTAGAGCACTGGAAGGTATTGAACAATTTAAACGGGAACATTTGCAATAAAATTTCGTAGGAAAGCATAGCAAGGTCTACTCGAGGCGGCGTTTGTATAAGATTTCATCATATAAGCGCTTAACTTTGGAAGAAAGACAACTGCTGCTCAAGTAGGAGTATATCGTGCTTGAGTCATACCATAGAGGAGGCAAAGCAATGGAAATGCAATTTCACGCGACGACGATTTGCGCAGTCAGACATAATGGTAAGGGCGCAATTGCCGGCGACGGGCAAGTCACGTTCGGCAATAGCATGGTGATGAAGAACACAGCCAAAAAAGTAAGACGACTCTATCGCGGACAAGTCATATCTGGTTTTGCAGGATCGGTTGCCGATGCCATTACTCTATTCGAGAAATTCGAAGGCAAGCTTGAGGAACATCATGGCAATTTGCAGCGATCTGCCGTGGAGCTGGCTAAGGATTGGAGATCGGATCGCGTGCTCCGCAAGCTGGAGGCGATGATGCTTGTAATGGATAAGAGCGGTTTGCTACTCATCTCTGGAAATGGTGAAATCATTGAGCCGGATGATGGTCTGCTAGCGATTGGTTCAGGCGGAACTTATGCGCTGTCGGCAGCTCGTGCGTTAACTCGTTATTCATCCGATATGGAAGCGAAGGATATTGCTCGCGCATCCTTGCAAATTGCTGCCGAGATCTGTGTCTATACGAACAATAATATTATCGTTGAAGAAATCGAATAATCAATTAGGCCTAAAGAACTATCAGCTTAGCGTGTAATGATCGGATGGAATCTATTATCGGAGGGATTATAGTATGAAAAATGATGCCTTAACGCCGCGCCAAATTGTTGCAGAGCTGGATAAATATATTGTCGGTCAAAAGTCAGCGAAACGGTCGGTTGCGATCGCGCTCCGCAATCGTTATCGCAGAAGCATGCTGGATGAATCGCTGCGCGATGAGATCGTTCCGAAAAACATTTTGATGATCGGTCCTACTGGTGTCGGCAAGACGGAAATTGCCCGCCGTTTGGCTAAGCTGGTGAAAGCTCCCTTCGTCAAGCTCGAAGCGACGAAGTTCACGGAAGTGGGTTACGTTGGCCGTGATGTCGAGTCGATGGTTCGCGATCTCGTTGAGACATCGATTCGTATCGTGAAGGCTGAGCGTACGGAGCGTGTGCAGGAGCGGGCCGAGAAGCTTGCTAACGAGCGTATTGTATCGCTGCTTGCGCCTTCTGCTGCCAAAGCGAAGTCAGCCAAAAATCCTTTTGAAATGCTGTTCGGCAACAATCAGCAGCAGGCGAAAGAGGAAGTCGAAGAGCCGGACGTTGACTTTAACGTTCAGCAAAGACGCAGTCAGGTGAAGGAACAGCTAGCAGCAGGCAAGCTCGAGAACGAAACGATCGAGATCGAGGTTGAAGACTCCACGCCAAATATGTTGGATATGCTGTCTGGTCAAGGACCTGAAGGCATGGGCATGAATATGCAGGAGCTGTTCGGTCAGTTCATGCCTAAGAAGCATAAGAAGCGTAAGCTGTCGGTCAAGGAAGCCCGCAAGGTTCTTACCCAGGAAGAAGCCAATAAGCTTATTGATATGGATGATGTCATCTCGGAGTCGGTCCTTCGCGCAGAGCAATCCGGCATTATCTTCATTGATGAGATCGACAAGATCGCCAGTCCATCGCGCGGCAACGGCCCCGACGTATCCAGAGAAGGCGTTCAACGGGACATTTTACCTATCGTTGAAGGTTCTACCGTCATGACCAAATATGGTCCTGTGAAGACGGATTACGTGCTGTTCATCGCTGCCGGAGCTTTCCATATGGCGAAGCCTTCCGATCTAATACCCGAGCTTCAAGGACGGTTCCCGATTCGGGTGGAATTAACGAGCCTAAGCTTGGATGATTTCGTAAGCATTTTGACGGAGCCTAAGAACGCATTGACGAAGCAGTACACGGCTCTTTTGGAGACTGAGGGCATTAAAGTGGAGTTTTCGAACGAAGCGATTCGTGAACTCGCGTCAATAGCTGCAGACGTCAATCGCAATACTGAAAATATCGGTGCGCGCCGATTGCACACGATTCTTGAGAAGCTTCTGGAGGACTTATCGTTCGAAGCGCCTGAGCTAACGCTTGCGACAATGACGATTACACCGGAATATGTGAAGGAAAAGCTGGGAAGCATTGCGCAAAATCGCGATTTGAGTCAATATATATTGTAGTTGTTAAGAGTTTTGGGAGGCAGTGTAATGACATTACTTACAAAGACAAGAACCTTGAACCGTTTGCTGCAGCGCGCTGCGGGCAAGGCGCTTAACTTTAGAGAAATGGCCGAGGTGCTGTGCACGACGATTCAGACAAATGTATTCGTTGTGAGCCGCAAAGGGAAAATTCTCGGCAGCGCGGCGGTTGATGTGTATGATCACGATTTCCTGCGTTCCTTGTCGTCTGATGAGCTTAGGTTTCCGCAGGAAGCTAACGTCAGGTTCCTCGATATGCAGGAATCCATGACGAACGTGAAGCCGGATGAAGGCGTTTATGAGACGTTTCCTCGGCTTGGCGACCAAGAAATTATGACCGTAGTTCCCATTATCGGAGGCGGAGATCGTCTCGGAACGCTTGTGCTGACTCGTCAGTCGGGCACGTTCGACGATGATGATCTTGTGCTTGCCGAATACGGATCGACGATCGTCGGTATGGAAATATTGCGTGAGCGTGCGGATGAGATTGAACAAGAGGTTCGCAGTCGGGCTGCTGTATCCGTGGCAGTCGGTTCGTTGTCCTTCAGCGAGCTAGAGGCCGTTGAACATATCTTTGAAGAGCTGGATGGCAAGGAAGGACTGCTCGTAGCGTCCAAAATTGCCGATCGTGCCGGCATCACGCGTTCGGTAATCGTCAATGCGCTTCGCAAGCTTGAGAGTGCTGGCGTCATTGAAACAAGATCGCTAGGCATGAAAGGGACCTACATCAAAATATTAAACCATCAGCTTTTACAAGAACTTCAAAAGATGAAAAATTAGAAATGGGACGTTTAGACCATTTCAGCCCTATCTGAATTCAAAGATAGGGCTTTTTTCTTATTGTAATAAATTAGGGAATTGTTGAAGATTATGAAGTCGGCAAATATCGACACACTCGTCTCATTTTTTTCATTTTTATGTGTCGAACTTAGCAGGAATGAAGATTATTCTGTTGAATACCTAAGAGAAGATCATCAATGAAAGTGGTGAAACTGCATGAATTTGTTGAATGGCGCTTCATTCCAAAGAATGGAGGGAGCCGTACAGGCGGCTGAGCTCAGGCATCGCGTCATTTCAAACAATGTGGCCAACGCTGAAACGCCGCATTTCAAGAGGACAGAGGTACTTTTTGAAGAACTGCTCGAGAAATCGATGGGGGGCAATAGTCTCAATCGTTTTGCAGGCAGAACGACCGATTCCAGGCATATCCCGATTGGTATCGGGGGTTCTAACGTGCCAACTGCTAAAGTGGTAACCGATGAAACAACTTCTATGACGAACAGTGAAAACAATGTCGACATTGAACGCGAAATGTCGTTATTGGCGAAAAACCAATTGAGTTACAATTTTTATATCCAACAAATTAACCATGATGTCTCCATGATGCGAACCGCGATAGAAGGGAGAGCGTAAAGAGTGAAGCTTTCGACAGGATTTGATATTAATGCTTCTGCATTAACGGCACAGCGGTTGCGGATGGACGTTATTTCGTCAAATATCGCAAACGCCGAAACGACGCGCGCAAATTTCGTGAATGGAAAGTTCGAGCCGTACAAACGCAAGATGGTTGTCATGGAGCCTGTGAAGCAATCGTTCTCCAGCGTCCTTTCCCAGCAAATGGGCGGTAAGAGCTCAGTTGGACAAGGCGTGAAGGTGACCGAAATCAAAGAAGATCAGACACCGACCAAGCTCGTGTACAATCCTACGCATCCAGACGCCGACGAGAACGGTTATGTACAAATGCCAAACGTTGACGTGATGAAAGAAATGGTCGATTTAATTGCAGCAACTCGTAACTATGATGCAAACATAACAGCAATAAACGCTTCGAAGGCCATGTTTGTCAAAGCGCTTGAAATTGGCAGGTAAGCAATGGAGTGAATTGAACTAGAATGGAGGGGTACTGATGATACAACCGATGTCGCTAAGCCAGATTCAACCGACGAAGCTAATCGAGACTAAATCGTTTGACAAGGCGACTCCGGCGGAGATGACACAATCGTTCGGCGAATACTTAAAAACGGCGATTGAAAATGTTAGTGCGCAGGAAAAAAATGTACATAAGCTTAACGATCAATATTTAGTCGGTCAGGTGGATGTGACGAAAGTCCTGATCGCTTCGGAACAAGCGCAGCTTAGTTTGCAACTAACCTCGCAAATCCGCAATAAAGTAGTCGAAGCATACCAAGAAATGATGCGGATGCAAATCTAGCATGAGGACGTTCTTAGCATAGTATTTGGGTGAGGTGACAATGTGAACGAGAGAATCGCCCAATATCGAGGCAGACTTACGCAGTTTTGGGGCCAGATGGGCAGAAAACAAAAAATATGGTTGGGGGCATCCATTGGTGGATTGTTAGTAACTATTATTTTGTTAACAATCGTGTTCACTAGAACGGAATACGAGATTGCTTTTCAAAATTTGGATACAACCGATGCAGCAGCAATCATGAATCATTTGGATGGCAGTGGAATTCCTTACGAACTTAGCGCGAACGGAAAAAGCATTTCAGTGCCAAGCGCGGTGGCATCCAGAGTTAAAGTCGATGTTGGTTCGCAAGGACTTGTTCAAAATGGTTCGATCGGCTTCGAGGCTTTCAACTCCAGCTCGAGCGCGTTCGGCACAACGGACAATGAGTTCAATGTGAAGTACTTGAACGCATTAAACGGCGAAGTTCAGCAGTTGCTTAACGGCATGCAAGGCGTGAATTCATCAAACGTGCTTATTAATTTGCCGGAGGAAAGCGTGTTCCTGTCTGCTGAAGAAGCGAAGAAGGCTTCGGCGTCCATCATGCTTAACTTTGCGTCAGGTTATCGACCAAGCCAAAAGGAGATCGATGGCTACTATAACTTGGTGAAGACAGCCGTTCCGAACCTTGCCATGGAAGATATTACAATATCGAGTCCGCAAGGCGAGCTTGCATCGTCTGAAGTTGACGGCGCGCTTGTCGGAAATACGGACGTCGTTGAACAACAGTTCCAAATCCAACGCAAATACGAATCGGAATTGAAGAAGAACATTCAACAATTTCTAGGTCCGATGGTCGGATCGAACAATCTTGTCATTAGCGTAGCGAGCACGATGAACTTCGATAAGAAATATTCGGAGGAAAATCTCGTTAGACCGCTTGAAGGCAACAATAACAACGGAATTATTCTGAGTGAAGAATCGAATAACAGCTCGTCTACGGGTGGTTCTTCGCAAGCTGGCGGAGTCACAGGAACAGGTGAAACTGATGTTCCTGGCTATGATGCTGCGAGCTCTGGTGAAAGTACTTCGGAGAGTAGTTCTAAGGCGACTAATTATGAGTTTGATCGAATCAAAAATCAGATCGAGTCCGCACCGTTTCTTCTGAAGGACCTTACTATTAGTATCGGCGTCGAACAAGGAAAACTGAATGACGAATCGAATCAAGCGGTTAAAACATATTTGACGGCGCTAGTAAGAGCACAGCTGGCCGATTCGGGTCAAGATGTTACTAATGACGAACTAATGGGCAAAAAGGTTTCGGTTATCGCACAAACTTTTGCAGAAGGTGCTTCTGCGAGCCAATCAAGCGGCTTATCGCTAGGCTGGGTAATTGGAATCGGTGCTGCGGCACTTGCATTAATCGGCGGTCTTGTCGTAATGCTCGTTCGCAGACGCAAACAAAGTGTTGTTGAAGAAATTGATATGGCTGCGCCTCCTAAAGTGGAGTATCCAACGCTTGATTTTGATAGTGCCAATGGTGACAGTCAAGCCCGTAAAAATCTTGAAACACTTGCCAAACGGAAGCCGGATGAATTCGTCAACCTTCTTCGTACTTGGCTAGTGGATGAATAGAGGTGCTTTAATTGTCCAAAGCGATGCAAGGTTTGTCAGGTCGGCAGAAAGCGGCCATCCTGCTCATTACGCTCGGTCCCGAAGTATCGGCTCAAATATTCAAGCACTTGCGCGATGAGGAAATCGAGCAGCTGACACTTGAAATTGCGAATGTTCGGAAGGTAGACAGTATAGACAGAGAAACGATTCTTAGCGAATTTCATCAAATTTGTTTGGCTCAAGAATATATATCGCAAGGCGGTATCGGCTACGCGAAAGATATTTTGGAAAAGGCGCTTGGCGAACAAAAGGCGCTTGATGTCATCAATCGATTGACGGCAACGCTTCAAGTTAGACCATTCGACTTTGCTCGTAAAGCCGAGCCTACTCAAATTTTAAACTTTATTCAGAACGAGAACTCGCAGACAATTGCATTAGTGCTTTCGTACTTGCAATCCGAGCAATCGTCACATATTCTGTCATCTTTGCCTCAAGAGAAGCAAGCTGATGTAGCAAGAAGAATTGCGCTAATGGATAGTACGTCTCCTGAAGTCATTTCACAGGTTGAACGCGTATTGGAACAGAAGCTGTCTTCAACGGTTACACAAGACTACACAAATGCCGGCGGTATCGATTCGATCGTTCAGATTCTGAACGGCGTAGACCGCGGAACGGAACGTACGATTCTCGACTCGCTTGAGATCCAAGATCCGGAACTGGCTGAAGAAATCAAAAAACGCATGTTCGTATTCGAGGATATCGTCAATATCGACAACCGTTCGATTCAGCGTATCATTCGCGATATCGAGAGCTCCGATCTTCAATTGGCGCTCAAGGTGGCGAGCGAAGAAGTTCGCGAAGTTATCTTCCGCAATATGTCCAAGCGTATGGCCGAGACATTCAAAGAAGAAATGGAGTTCATGGGTCCTGTTCGTCTTCGCGACGTCGAAGAAGCTCAGACTCGTATCGTTGCTACGATTCGCAGGCTAGAAGAATCGGGCGAGATCATTATCTCGCGCGGCGGAGGAGACGATATCATTGTCTAATTTGATAAAATCTTCGAGCGTCATTTCGGTAGAACAATTAAAACATCTGCAATGGATGAATCCATATGCACCAGAAGTGCCAGAGACGGAAGAACATCAAAACAGCGAACCGGTACCCGATGAGGAGCTAATAACGCTTCGAGATCAAATTCTTTCGGATGCGCAAACTTTCGCTGAAGACCGACTGCGCGAAGCTTCACAGCAAAGTGAGCAATTACTTCAGGAGACCGAACAGCAGATTGAAACATGGTGGCTTCTCAAGCGTTCCGAAGATGAAGCGACATCAGAAGCATCTAGACAACAAGGCTACGCACAAGGTTACTCGGAAGGCGCAGAACAAGCCGAGGTAGAGCTCCGTGAACATTGGGAACATAAGCTCGAAGAGGCATCTGCTATTCTGAAAGGCTCTTATGATATGAGAGAGCAGATCATTCAGGAAGCGGAACCGTTCCTCGTTGAGTTAAGCTGTGCGATTGCCGAGAAAATTATCGGGATGCAATTGTCGGCTGCACCGGAAATGGCAATTGAGCTCATTCGCAAATCGCTATCGAGACGCAGAGAGCTAGGCGTCATTACGTTATGTGTGTCCCCAGGGCAGCTTGCTTTCGTACAAGCAGCAAGGGAAGAGCTGCATTATTCGATCGATTCGCAAGCAGAGCTGCAAATTTTGCCGGATTCTACCGTTAAAGATTTTGGTTGCGTAATCCGTTCGGCTTACGGCAGCATCGATGCTCGAATCGATACACAGCTAGCAGAGATCAAAAAAGAGTTAATTCAGCTTGCGCATCACAGCAACGAAGAGCGAGGCCATGCGCATGGAAACGATTAAGCTTGACGTTCTCAAGTATATCGAACATTTGCAACCGCTCGATCCGATCAGGGTCAACGGCAAAGTAACCCAGGTAATCGGGCTTACTGTTGAATCAGAAGGTCCGGATGCAAGTATCGGCGACGTTTGCTACATTTATCCGTCCAAAGGGGCGAAGCCGCTCAAAGCGGAGGTTGTCGGTTTCCGGGATAACAAAGTTATTCTTATGCCGCTAGGCGATCTTCATTCGATTAGCGCTGGTTGCGATGTCGTTGGAACAGGCAAGCCTTTAACGGTTCAAGTCGGATCCGAATTGCTAGGCAAAGTGCTTGATGGTTTAGGCAATCCGCTCGATGGATCGTTTCTGCCAAGCCGTATGCAGCAATACTCGACTCATAACGAGCCAAGCAACCCGCTCAAGCGTCCTCGGGTTGAACACCCGCTGGGCATTGGCGTACGCGCGATTGATGGTCTGCTTACTGTAGGCAGCGGCCAAAGGGTCGGCATTTTCGCAGGCTCTGGCGTAGGCAAGAGTACGCTGCTCGGCATGATCGCCCGCAATACATCAGCTGATGTGAACGTCATCGCTCTAATCGGTGAACGTGGACGCGAGGTTCTCGAATTTATTGAGAAGGATCTTGGTCCAGAAGGCTTAGCACGCTCGGTTGTCATCGTAGCAACTTCCGATCAGCCGGCACTTATTCGGATGAAGGGCGCTTTAATTGCTACTTCCATCGCAGAATATTTCCGTGACCGCGGGCTAAACGTGATGCTAATGATGGATTCCGTTACACGATATGCGATGGCGCTTCGTGAAGTTGGACTAGCTATTGGCGAACCGCCAGCGACAAGAGGTTATACGCCATCCGTATTTGCTGCTCTGCCTAAGCTGCTAGAGAGAGCGGGCACTGGTCCGACAGGATCGATTACAGCCTTCTATACCGTTCTAGTAGACGGTGACGATATGAACGAACCGATAGCCGACGCAGTGCGCGGTATTCTGGATGGTCATATCGTACTTAGCAGGGCGCTTGCTCATAAGGGACATTTTCCGGCAATTGATATACTGGCTTCCGTCAGCCGTGTCATGAAAGAAATTGTAACGGAAGAGCAGCAAGACGCCGCGAATGTGTTGAAAAAATATCTTGCTGTTTATAAAGATTCGGAAGACCTGATCAATATTGGGGCGTATCAGCGAGGAACAAATGAAGAAATTGATATGGCCATTCAATACATGGATGAAATCCAAAGCTACACAAGGCAAAAAACGAATGAGAAGGTAACCCTTGAGGAAGCCCAGCAACGATTAATTACTGATTTCTATAGGAGCTGATCTGCTAAGTGGCGGCATTTCGTTATTCGTTCCAGAAGATCGTTGATTTAAAGTCTAGCGAGAAAACGCAAGCGGAATGGATTTTATCCGCGGCGGTTGGTGCGCTTGCTGTGGAAGAGCAGTCGCTTGAGCAACTGCACATGTCCAAGCGGGAATGGGAGATTAAGCTGATCGAAGCTTCTCAGACCGCGGTTTCCTTAATGGAGCTTCAAGTCATGCAGCAGTACTTGGATCACTTGGTCACTTGTATCCAAAACAAGATGACGGATGTGCTTCAAGCGAAGAAGAAGGTTGAGCATCGAAGAGGTTTGCTAACGGAGAAGATGAAAGACGAGAAAGTATGGCTAAAAGCCAAGGATCACGCTTTTGACCGGTTTCGCAGCGCCCTGCAGGTGAAGGAGCAGAACGAGCTGGATGAGATGGCAACCGTCCGTTTCATGATATCAACCCCGTAACGTGATCTGTGACGCTGGCTAGAGGGAGTGAATGATTTGGCGGGTGCGGATGCAGAGAAGCAAAGTTATAGCGCGATTGAACGGTTCATGTTTTTTACGACACCGATTCTATTCGCAATTGTCATGCTGGTTGTACTGTTAATCCTGTTTAACAGTGATATACGGAATAAAGCGCTGGAAGTCGGTAATTCGGTTCCTTTCCTTAAAGAAGTACTTCCGGAACCGAAAGCTGAAGCAGGTGCTGCATCAGACGATGAACAGTTGAAAACGGACAATATGTCCAAGAAAATCGCTGATCTGCAAGCTGAGCTTACAACGAAGGAACAGGAGCTGGCGACTGCCGTAGAGTCCAAGACCGCGCAAGAGCAGCAGATCAAAGATCTTGAAGGCGAGATTGCTCAGTTGAAACGCTCGAACGAGGAACAACTCGTAGAGGATGAACAGTATCAGGCGAAAGTGCTGGAGCTGTCTAACATGTTCTCGACGATTTCCCCGAGCAAGGCAGCGCCAATCATGCAGAGTATGACGCTTGAAGAGATGGTACTTATATTCAATACAATGCGTCCTGACGATCGCGTTCGGATTATGGAGAAGATGAATCCTCAGACGGCTGCTGATGCGGCAATCAAGCTGAAGGATGTTGGTACGGCGAAAGATTTGCAGATCGCCGCACTTCAATCGCAAGTGGATGAGCTGAAGTCGAAGACGACGAAGCCGGCCTCCTCCATGCTAGACGAGGAACAGCTTAGCGCAACGTTTACTTCGATGAATGCGCAAAGCGCAGCCGAATTGTTGATTAAGATGGTTGATGTTAGTCCGAGTAAAGCACTTCGGATATTGAACCTTGTTGATAATACGACACGTTCGGCAATATTAGCGGAAATGTCAGCCATTAATGAGTCGACAACGGCACAGCTTGTAACGAAGCTCATGAGCGGCAACTGATTTTTCACAGCATCCTTTTAGATCCTATCATGGAGAGGAGGTGAGAAAAATGGAAATGGTTATTCCGCAGGCAGTGAACGTTCAATCACAGGCAGGAACATCGGCAGGTCAGAATCAAACTTCAAGCGCAACGAATGCTGCTGGAGGCGCAAGTGCCAGTGGCAGCTTTCAGAAAGCGCTCGTTCAACAAATCGGAGGCAACACATCGCAAGCTGCTGGATCAGCCAAACCAATCGTTCAGATTGTTGGCGGTACTCAGCCTGCGATTGTAGGCAATGAGAATGTAGACAGCTTAACGCTTCTATCGGATCTGATGTCATTGATTGACGGCTTGCTAGAGAAGCTGAAAGATGAGGATGAGAAGATCGAGCCTGCTGTTGATCTTGAGGAGAACTTGACGGAGCTTGACTCGGCGTTAGATCAATTAAACGCATTGCTCGCGATGTTAGGCGCACCAATCGTAATGGTGAATCAACCAGCAGTCAACTTGCAAGCGAACGGTGAAGAATCAACGGACTTAGGGATTAACACGAATGCAGCTATGATCAAGAACAGCCTGCAGGATGCGTTATTGCAACTGCAAGCTCTTATGTCGCAAGGCGATCTGAAGCGTGTCAATCAGCAAGAACCAACGACATTGATTAGTCAACAGCTTCAAGCATTGGCAGCGTTGCTTCAGGACGATTCGGATTCTCCGATCAAGCAGGAAACGAAGTCGGATTCCGCTTCGAATTCATTGTTTACGGCTGTATCTTCACCGAAGTCGGAAACGAGTACGTTGTTGCAGCGATTATCTCAACAAGCATTGCATCCTTCTTATGTTGCTGCGGCAGCTGCGCAATCTTCCGAGAATACGGTTGATTCAGAAGCAGGACAACAAACTGCAGCCGAACAAACACCGATTGCGCCTGTGACGACAGCAAATGCTGAGCAAGCGAAAAGTGCAGCACCGCTTATTGCGAAGAATGCGCCAGTCCAGTATGTAGTTGCTGAAGAATTCGCCGAAACGATGACAGGACTTGTCGTTCAAAAGTTCGACGTTACCTCGGCAGACGGCGTATCGGAGGCGAAGCTCCTTTTATTCCCTGAACATATGGGACAAGTAGACGTTCGTATCTCGATGCAAAACGGACAGCTGACAGCAATCTTCCATACAGATACGGCAGTAGCGAAAGATATGCTGGACAACCAGTTAGCCCAATTAAGAACGGCGTTGCAAGCGCAAGGATTAGTTGTCGATAAGCTGGAAGTATCCCAAGGCGGAGCGTCCTCGCAATTATTCGGTCAACATAACAGCCAAGGAAATGGGCAGCAGGCATCTGGCAACCGCCAATCCTCGAAAGGTAACGGCGATGGATCAGCAGATGCGGCCTTCGAGAACGAGATCGTTGAGCAGGTAACGATTCAAGGACTTGGATACGGCAGAGCAATCAATGTGAAGGCGTAGCGCTTAGCGGCGACATTGAGAAGAAACGGAGGTGATTAGAAATGGCAGACAGCGTTTCCTCCAAAGTAGTTTGGCCCAATTACAGTACAGATAATGTTCAAAAAGCGGCTGAGAAAAAGACGGATACGTTAGGCAAAGATCAGTTTCTAAGTATCCTAGTTACTCAGCTTCGCAATCAAGACCCGATGCAGCCCATGCAAGACAAAGATTTTATCGCTCAGATGGCTCAATTCACATCGGTTGAGCAGATGGTGAACATGGCAGCTGAAGTGTCCAAGCTTCGCCAAAGCATCGGTTCCGCTTCTAGTCTAATCGGCAAAACGATCGAATGGAACGAGTATGACGAAGCAGGAACGATTATTCCTGTTAGCGGCGTCGTGGATTCGATCGTCTCGAAAGATGGCATTTTGTATGCAACCGCGGGTGAAAAGTCGGTCGCATTAGATTACGTGCTTGGCATTAAAGAAACGAGCGCCTCGGATTCTAGCGAGGAGGCTGAAGCGTAATGAGTGACGCGATGAAGATCGGCCATTTGTTTCCGGTCAAGAGCACTCCGCTTGTCCCAAGCAAAACTGCGGCATCACGCGGAACGCAATCAACGGAATTCCGCGATATGCTCGACGCGAAGGTGCTTAAGTTCAGCCATCATGCGGAATTGCGCATGCAGCAGCGCGGCATTAAGCTTCAACCCGAATCATTAACGAAGATTATGAATGCCGTCGAGGATGCAGCGTCCAAAGGCGCGAAAGATTCTTTGATCGTTTTCCGAGATATTGCGATGATCGTCAACGTTCCGAGTCGCACAGTCGTAACAGCACTGGACGGCGGTCAGATGCAGAGCAACGTATTTACTCAGATCGATAGCGCTGTAATTATTTCATAGGGCTGGACCTAATAGGAGGCCTCGAGCCGCCGACCGATTGAAGCGGCTTGCAGCAGCCAGCTATCGAATTGAAAAAACTTTTAGGAGGAATAACGAACAATGCTAAGATCGATGTACTCCGGCGTATCCGGTATGCGCGGTTTCCAAACAAAGCTTGATGTAATCGGTAATAATATCGCGAACGTGAACACAGTCGGCTTTAAAGCAGGCCGCGTCATGTTCAAAGATATTTTGAGCCAAACGGTTGCTGGCGTTACAGCTCCAGAGGAAGGCGTCCGCGGCGGCGTCAACGCGAAGCAGATTGGACTCGGCGTATCGATCGGTTCGATCGATACCGTTCATACAGCGGGCAGCGCAATGACGACGAACCAGCCGACAGACTTGCGTATCGACGGTGACGGATTCTTCGTCGTTAGAGCTAACGATGACGCCGAGATGCTGTTGACTCGGGCAGGCAACTTCACACTGGATGCGAACAGACAGCTCGTAACGGCTGACGGTTACTTCGTGCTTTCGGTGGACCAAGAGCCAATCGTACTTGATCCAGAGGTTACAGCATTCTCCATTGGTCAAGACGGAACGGTTATGACGGTAACAGCTGACGGTACGGTTCCTGGACCGCAAATCGCTGTAGCTAAAGTCATCAATCCTAGCGGACTTGAGAAGCTTGGCGGCAATATGTACCGAATGACGGCAAACGCGAATCCGGAGGCTTCCATTGAAGACTATCTGACATTCGCGGGCGATCCTGAGTTTGGTACTGGTGCAATCATTGCAGGTCAGCTTGAAATGTCGAACGTGGATTTGACTGCTGAGTTCACAGAAATGATCGTTGCGCAACGCGGCTTCCAAGCCAACTCGCGTATCATTACGACATCCGACGAGATTTTGCAAGAGGTTGTTAACTTAAAACGATAATTTAAGTCTTAACCGGCGGGAGGCGGCGTAAGGCGTCTCCCCTAGGTGTGAGGGGGTAACTGATGATTACCGTAACGCGTTTGAACGGCACAAAAGTTATAATTAATGCGCTCTTAATTGAAGTGATCGAGGAGTCGGCTGATACAGTTATCACGCTTACGACTGGCAAGAAGATGGTCGTAAAGGAAAAGTCATCTGACCTGATACTGCTTAATCAGCAATTTCTTCGGACGATCGGCCTCATTGCGACGGCTCAGAAGAGTGAACAAACGGAGGGTCCTTCGACATGAAAAAGATGATGCCATGGTTGATTACGATTTTGCTGTCCATTACGCTTATCGCCATCGTAGCTGTAATTCTGTTCAAATCATTTTTAACTGATACAGATGCGGAGGCTGCCAACAAGCCAGTGGAAGTGAAAGTTTTATCTGCCACTGAGCGCGTAGAGGTTACTTCCGAACTGAAAGATTTCCGTCGGAATCTGCTCGACCCTGAATATGTGGTCGTACTAAGCTTTGCTTTCCAACTGGATAGCAAAAAGGCTAAAGAAGATTTTGATAAAATTATGGAAATTGAAGTACGTCCGATTATTAACCGCGCAGTTGCGGATATGACGGCGGAAGAGCTGAGCGGCTCGAAGGGCGAAGACGCGTTGGAATCGAAGCTTCTTAACTTGATTAATCCTATTCTCGCCAAAGGCAAGCTTGTTAAGGTCGAGATTACCAACTTTACAATCGCAGAAATTTAAAGGTTAAGGCCGACATTCCTCGAAGGAGGTGAGAAAATTGGTTGATGTTTTATCGCAGAACGAAATAGATGCGCTTCTCGCTGCATTGTCCTCAGGGGAAATGGATGCAGAGGATTTAAAGAAGGAAGATACGTCACGAAAAGTCAGTGTTTACAACTTCAAGCGCGCCACTCGTTTTTCGAAGGATCATATCCGGAGTTTGACTCGCATACACGAAAACTTCGCGCGATATTTGACAACCTATTTCTCAGCGCAACTTCGCACTTTTGTTCAAATTAACGTCGTTCACGTAGACCAATTGCCGTATGACGAATTTATTCGATCCATACCGAAAATGACGATTCTGAACATATTTGAAGCGGAGCCGCTGGAAGGGCGGATGGTGCTTGAGGTTCATCCCAATGTTGCCTACGCTATGCTTGACAGAATGTTAGGCGGCCAAGGCTCGGCGCCTTCCAAGATCAATAACTTGACTGAAATCGAAACAATGATTATGGAAAAAATCTTCAGCAAGACATTAGAAAGCTTGCAGGAAGCTTGGAGAACAATCATTGATATTTCGCCTGTTATGGAAGCCTTAGAGACAAATCCGCAGTTCATGCAGATTGTCTCGCCGAATGAGACGATTGCACTTATCTCATTCAGCACGAAGATCGGCGATACAACGGGAATGATCAATCTTTGTATTCCTCATGTCGTCATCGAACCGATTATGCAAAGACTGTCCGTCCACCACTGGTTTGTATCGCAGAAGAAGGCGCGCGCCCCAGAGGAATACGAAATACTTGAACAACGGGTACATAGGGCGAAGCTTCCGATCGTTGCAGAGCTTGGCGAATCTTCGATATCGATTAGCGAATTTCTAGGTTTGAATATCGGTGATGTTATTACATTAAATAAGCCGATTGAGGATGGACTCAAAATAAAAGTTGGAGATAAGCTTAAGTTCATCGGCAGCCCGGGCTCAGTTAAGGATCGGATTGCGATACAGGTGGACGAGGTTCTCAGCGAAGGAGTGGAAGAAGAATATGACGAGTAAAGACTATTTATCGCAAGAGGAAATCGATGCATTGCTTCGTCAATCCTCTAATGAGCCTGAATCAGCGCAGTCGACCGAACAAGAAGCACTATTGGAAGATTTCCTGTCGTCCTTGGAACAGGATGCGCTTGGCGAGATCGGTAATATTACGTTCGGAAGCGCGGCAACAGCTCTATCTACGCTCCTAGGCAAAAAAGTCGATATTACGACACCGCAAGTTACATTGGTTAGACGCGATGAACTTGGAGATATTTTTCCGAAGCCGCATGTAGCCGTAAGCGTGCAATACGTAGATGGCTTCCAAGGGATTAACTCTCTTGTCATTAAGACGAAGGACGCTCAAGTCATTGCCGACTTAATGTTAGGCGGCGAAGGCGAAGTTTCGATCGAGGAGCTAAATGAGATTCATATTAGCGCCGTACAAGAAGCGATGAATCAAATGATGGGCTCGTCAGCGACTTCGATGTCAACGATCTTTAACCGTTTTGTCAACATATCGCCTCCAGGCATTGACATTCTGGATGTGAACAATGGTGACGGTTTAGGTCATTTGCCGCCAGTCGACGTTTTTATCAAAATCTCGTTCCGCCTAACCATTGGGGATCTTATCGATTCGACAATCATGCAACTGTTGCCGGTATCGTTCGCTAAGCAGATGGTTTCTACGCTTATGGGCGGCAGCTTCGATGATGAGGTTGCTCCAGCGCCGACGCCAGCACCATCACCAGCGCCAACGCCTGCGAGTGCACCTGCTGCGGCTTCTCCAGCGGCAGTCGAGCAAGCGGCAGCTTATCAGGAAGTTGCGGCAGCCCAGATGTATGCGATGCCTCCTCAGACGCAACCAGGCATGCCTTACGGGGCGCCGGCAGCTGGATATGATATGCCAATGCAGCCTCCTGGACCGCATACATACGGACATAATGCAGCAAATCGCAATGTCAATGTACAACCTGTTCAATTTGCTAATTTTGGGGGAGGCGCGTTCGTTCAACCTGATTCGACAAACCTCAATTTACTTCTCGACATACCGCTTAAGGTCACTGTAGAATTAGGAAGAACCCAAAAGCAAATAAAGGATATTCTTGAGTTGTCGCAAGGCTCCATTATCGAGCTGGACAAGCTGGCAGGCGAGCCGGTCGACATTCTCGTGAATAACAAACTGATCGCCAAAGGCGAAGTTGTCGTCATTGATGAAAACTTTGGCGTCCGGGTAACTGATATCGTAAGCCAATGGGACCGCATTCAAAAATTACAGTAACATCCTGGGAGGAAGAAAAAGATGGCAAACCGCATTCTTATCGTAGACGACGCAGCTTTTATGCGAATGATGATTCGCGACATTTTATCGAAGAACGGCTACGAAGTCGTCGGCGAAGCACCAGACGGCGCGCAGGCGGTTGAGAAGTATAAGGAATTGAAGCCTGACCTGACTACAATGGACATTACGATGCCTGAGATGGACGGCATCTCCGCATTGAAAGAAATCAAGAAGCTGGATGGCAACGCCAAAGTGATTATGTGTTCCGCTATGGGTCAACAAGCGATGGTTATCGATGCGATTCAAGCAGGCGCTAAAGACTTTATCGTGAAGCCATTCCAAGCGGACCGCGTAATCGAAGCGATCAAGAAGACGCTCGGATAAAGGTAACGCCATGGCTAACTTAATCTCGCGCGTCTCGATCGCATCTGCGCTTGGGACGGCGCTAATGCCAGGGCTCGCTTCGGCGGCGGAAGAAACGGTTGACAATGCGACTAATGATGAGCAGATTGTCTTCACGGGATCGGACAGTCTTGCAGGCAGCTTCGTGTGGGTAATTGTGTCGCTGGCCATTGTTATCGTGCTAATCGTATTTGTAATCAAATGGCTGTCCCAGCGCAATCGGTCTTGGGGAACGAATCGCTCGATGCGCTCGCTTGGCGGCATTGCGCTAGGACAGAACAATTCGATGCAAGTCGTTGAAATTGCCGGACGCATCTATGTTGTCGGAATAGGCGAAAATATTACGCTGCTGGACAAGATTGTCGATCCAGAGGAAATTAAGGCGATTATTGATTCGTTAGAGCGTCAGCCTGAGCAAATGTGGCCTCAGAACGCCTTGAAGCAGTTCACAAGCAAGCTGCGCGGATCTAACACGGACAAAGATAAACAACCTGACAATGAGCAATGGAATCGTTCAACGTCATTCCAAAGCATGCTCCAAAGCAAGCTTACTCAGCAGTCGGACCGCAAGCAGCAACTAGAGTCATTGCTTAATGATACTAAATCAAATGAACGGTTGATCGACGATGAGAAATAAATGGTGGATATCCATAGTAGCTGTACAATTGCTTGCTATGCTGTTCTACACGCCAGCATTCGCTGAGCCTATACCGGACATCTCCATTAATATCGGAGACAGCAGTTCAGAGGAGCCGGCAACGAGCGCATTATCCATTTTGCTGCTCATTACGGTTCTTAGTATCGCTCCGGCTATCATGGTGTTGATGACAAGTTTCACGCGTATTGTCATCGTGCTCAGCTTCGTCAGAACGTCGCTCGGCACGCAGATGATGCCGCCGAACCAAGTGCTTATCGGACTTGCTATGTTTCTAACCTTCTTTATAATGGCACCTACATTCTCTCAAGTGAATGAGGTAGCATTACAGCCTTATATGAAAGGCGAAATTTCGCAAACCGAAGCGTTTGAGCAGGCTTCCATTCCTATGAAAGAGTTTATGTTCAAACATACGAGGGAGAAGGACCTGCAGCTGTTTATGAATTATACGAAGGCTGAGAAGCCTGAAACGTTTAAGGATATTCCGATTACTGTTCTCGTTCCAGCCTATGCGATAAGCGAGCTTAAGACAGCTTTCCAGATGGGTTTCATGATTTTCATACCGTTTCTAGTCATCGACATGATTGTTTCAAGCACGCTGATGGCGATGGGGATGATGATGCTACCGCCGATTATGATTTCTTTGCCCTTCAAGCTGCTATTGTTCGTTCTAGTCGACGGCTGGTATTTAATAGTCAAATCATTGCTGTTAAGCTTCAACACATGACAAAGGCAGGGAGGACCAGAAGAACATGAGTGCTGACTTCATTATCGGACTAGCCGGACAAGCCGTCTTTACGGTGTTGAAAGCCAGCGCGCCAATGCTCATTCTTGCTTTAGTCGTTGGCCTAATTGTCAGTATTTTTCAAGCGACAACTCAGATTCAGGAACAGACGCTTGCATTTGTGCCCAAAATTGTAGCCGTTTTTATAGCCATCATCATTTTTGGCCCATGGATACTGAATACGGTCGTCGACTTCACTTACAATCTGCTGAATAATCTCCATAAGTACATCGGATAGGCTGTGAATGAATGGACGCGATCGTAACTGGCTTTCCTATTTTTTTGCTTATTTTTTGTCGAATTACAGCATTTTTCGTTGTCGCACCGGTCTTTTCATCCCGAGGCGTGCCGAGTACGTTCAAGATTGGACTCGGTTTCTTCATTTCATTTATCGTATTTCTTACTTATGGAATGGAACAGACGATTCAACTGAATGCAGAATATGTATTAGCCATATTCCGTGAAATATTGCTTGGTGTCTTGTTGGGTTTCGTTGTGTATTTGTTCTTCTCGGTCGTCAACACGGCTGGTTCACTTATGGATATGCAGATCGGATTCGCGATGGCAAACGTCATTGACCCGCACACGGGCACCTCTCAGCCATTGCTTGGCAACTTCAAGTATATGCTGATGATTCTGATTTTCTTGATGATGAACGGCCATCATTACTTGCTTAAAGGCTTAATGGACAGCTACCAATGGATGCCACTGTCGAATGAGCTGTTTGCAAGAATAATGAGCGGCAGCATTTCAGACTTTCTTGTCAGGGTCGTAGGCAATACGTTTTTGCTCGCGCTGCAAGTCTCAGCACCACTTGTTACAGCAATGCTGTTGACTGACGCGGGACTTGGCATGCTTGCCAAGACAGCGCCGCAATACAACGTTTTTGTTATCGGCATGCCGCTTAAGTTGATTATCGGTCTGTTCCTACTCGTACTTCTTATGCCAGGGCTTGCTTCCATCTTCGAGAGACTGTTCTCGATTATGTTCGAGTCGTTAGAACAGCTATTCGGCATCGTACAAGGGCCGCCCGCCGGGCGTTAGGAGGCAGCGTCGATGCGTACATATCGTTTTAAACTAGATTTGCAGCTGTTCAGTCAAGAGAAAACGGAGCAGGCGACACCTAAGAAATTAAGTGAAGCAAGACAGAAAGGTCAAATTGCTAGATCAAGCGATTTGCCTGGCGCGCTCATTCTGCTCGCCATATTCTCCAGCTTCATGATGCTGGGCGGCTATTATAAGAAACATGTTATCGGATTGTTCGGCAATTTGTTCGAGGATTGGCTCACAATGGAACTGACTACCGAGAACGTGATGACGTTAATGCTTGACGTATCGGTCGAGATCTTAATGTTTCTATTGCCGATCTTCGCTATTGCGATGCTGATTGGCATTATCGGCAACATCATGCAATTCGGTTTCCTGCTTACTGGCGAGCCTTTGAAGATGAAGCTGGAGAAGGTTAATCCTCTCAAAGGCTTCAAGCAAATTTTCTCTATGAGGACGGTCGTAGAAGGACTGAAGAGTATTCTCAAGCTGCTAGTGATCAGCATCTTCGTGTTCATGGCAATAAGGAGTGACTGGGAGCGGATCTTATCGCTCACAACTTTGCCAATAGAACAAATATTCACCTATGTAGCAGGTTTAACGATGAAGATCGGGCTGCAAGTCAGTGCAATGCTGGTTGTGCTTGCATTCGCAGATTACTTCTATCAACGCTATGAGCACGCGAAGAGCTTGAAGATGTCCAAGCAAGATATTAAGGACGAACACAAGAAGACAGAGGGAGATCCGATTATAAAAGGCCGTATCCGCGAGAAGCAGCGCAGAATGGCTTTGCAGCGTATGATGCAGGAAGTTCCGAAGGCCGATGTCGTTATCACGAACCCGACTCACTTTGCGATCGCACTCAAATATGACGCTTCTAATATGGAGGCACCTACTATAATCGCGAAGGGGATGGATCATGTAGCACTCCGTATCAAAGAGATCGCAAAGGAAAACGGAGTCATTACGATGGAAAACAAGCCGCTTGCCAGAGCGCTGTACGAACGGGCCGAGATCGGCGATGTGATCCCGGCAGATCTGTTCCAAGCTGTGGCTGAAGTGTTGGCATATGTATATAAACTGAAAGGCCGAGCAAAGTCATCATAAACTATAGGGAGGAGGCAGCGTCATGAAAGCAAGAGATATAATCATATTACTCGGAATCATTGGGATTGTTCTCATGATGATTATCCCGATCCCGGTGCTGCTGCTAGACTTTCTCCTTATCGTCAATATATCGATAGCATTGATGATTTTACTTATTGCGATGAATACGCGGGAGGCGCTGGATTTCTCGATCTTTCCCGCCATTTTGCTCGTAACAACGTTGTTCCGATTAGCGCTCAACGTATCAACGACAAGAAATATTTTGAGTCATGCCCATGCAGGCGAAGTCGTTGAGACGTTCGGCAGATGGGTAGGCGGCGGTGAAATAGCAGTTGGTTTTATCGTCTTCCTAATCCTCGTCGTTGTTCAGTTCATCGTTATTACGAAAGGCTCGGAGAGGGTAGCGGAGGTTGCCGCAAGGTTCACTCTCGATGCAATGCCAGGCAAGCAGATGAGTATCGATGCTGACCTGAATGCCGGCTTGATTAATGAAACGCAAGCGAAAGAGCGCCGCTCCAAGATCGAACGGGAAGCTGATTTCTACGGCGCAATGGACGGTGCGAGTAAATTCGTAAAAGGTGACGCGATTGCGTCGATCATCATTCTATTGATTAACTTGGTAGGCGGCTTCATTATCGGGATGACGCTTCGTGGCCTCAGCTTTAGCGAAGCATTAGAGACATTCTCGATCCTTACGATAGGCGATGGACTCGTAAGCCAAATCCCGGCACTACTGATTTCGACGGCAGCAGGTCTTATTGTAACAAGAGCAGCTTCCAACGGAAACTTTGCTGAAGATGTCACAAGCCAATTATTCAAATATCCGAAGCTGCTTTACGTTGCAGCGGGCACATTGTTTTTACTCGGTTTTACGCCAATCGGAATATTCAGAACATGGCCTTTCGCACTGTTGCTAGCGTTTGGAGCATGGAAGATGCAGAAGGTCATCTCGAAGGAGCAAGAACAAGCGGAGATGCTTGTCGAAGAGCAACAGATCGAGGAGGTTCGGAGTCCGGAGAGCGTTATCAGTCTTCTTCAGGTGGATCCGATCGAATTCGAATTCGGTTACGGCTTAATCCCGCTCGCCGACACGCAGCAGGGCGGCGACTTGCTTGATCGTATCATCATGATCCGCAGGCAATGCGCGCTTGAGCTCGGACTTGTCGTTCCTGTCATCCGTATTCGAGATAACATTCAGCTTAAGCCGAATGAATATGTCATTAAGATCAAAGGCAATACTGTGGCACGCGGTGATCTGCTGCTTAACCATTACTTGGCGATGAGCCCAGGCTTTGAAGACGATTCGGTTATCGGCATCGAAACGATGGAGCCGGCATTCGGTCTTCCGGCAATATGGATTGATGAGCAGATGAAAGAACGCGCCGAGCTGTCCGGCTATACGGTCGTTGATCCGCCTTCAGTCGTGGCGACGCATTTAACGGAAATTATTAAGCGTCACGCGCATGAGCTGATCGGACGTCAAGAAGCGAAGTTGCTGATCGAGAATGTGAAGGAAACGTATCCTGCTCTTATCGATGAACTTATTCCTTCGATTCTATCGATCGGCGAAATTCAGAAAGTGCTTGCGAAGCTGTTACGAGAGAAAGTATCAATTCGCGACCTCGTTACTATATTCGAAGCACTTGCCGATCACGGCAGCTATACCAAAGATCCGGATGTGCTGACGGAATATGTAAGACAATCATTGTCCCGCCAAATTACACAACAGTTTTCGCCGCAAGGCGATACGCTTCGTGTCATTACGGTAGGCCCGCAGCTTGAGAAGAAGATTGCCGAATCGGTGCAGCAGACGGAGCAGGGCAGCTATATCGCCCTTGACCCCGTATCAACTCAACAGATCTATCAAAAGCTTGCTGAACATGTGAATAGACAGATTCAGACCGGGCAGCAGCCAGTCGTACTCGCTTCGCCAACGATACGTATGTACTTGAGACAAATTGTCGAGCGGACGATGCAGGATGTGCCCGTGCTTTCGTACAGTGAGCTGGAGCCGAACGTTGAAGTTCAAAGTATCGGGGTGGTGAACTTATGAGAGTAAAACGTTATATCGTTGACGCGTTGCCGGAAGCTGTATCCATTATCCGGTCGGAGCTGGGCAAAGACGCAGTCATATTGAATTCGAAGGAAATAAAGATTGGCGGCTTCATGGGAATGTTCCGCAAAAAAAAGGTTGAAGTGATTGCAGCAGTAGAATCGACGCCTGCGAATGCTGTCCCGCAGCGGCAGGCACCACCGGAGGTGAACGCCGCTGCGATGCAGATTTTGCAAAGCATGCAGCGTTCGTCAGCCGCAGTTCAAGAAGCTGAGGCGCCTATCCTGCCCCCTGTATTAGCACCGCCTGCACCGGATTCGAAAGAAAACATGCGGGTCGATCGGGAACAGTTCATCATCGATGAGATTAGAGATTTGCGGCAATATATGGTTCAGCTCTCTAAGCAGCAAAGCGATAGAGCATTTTATTCAGAGCAAATGCTGGAGCTTAAGGAGAGACTGAACGATCAGGAATTGTCAGCCGAATGGATTGACCGTCTACTGCAAGCCATTGTGGACAAGCAGAATGAGCAGCAAACCGAATGGGACAAGAAGCAGCTGTGGATTGAGGCAGCCAAATTGCTGGAAGAATGGATGCGCCCTTATCTTGGACAAGCGATTGATCCAGACGCAAGAGTCATCCACTTTGTAGGACCAACTGGGGTAGGCAAGACGACTACCATTGCTAAGCTTGCTGCAGAGCAGACGATTAAGTTCAGCCGCAAGGTTGGCTTCATTACATCGGATACGTACCGTATTGCTGCGGTAGATCAGTTGCGCACGTATGCCAATATTTTGAACATTCCGCTTGAAGTCGTCGTATCTCAGCCTGACTTAACGAAAGCCTATAAGCAGCTAGACGATCGTGAACTCATCTATATGGATACGGCGGGACGCAACTTCCGAAGCGAGCTTCTTGTTTCCGAGGTGTTTAGCCTGTTGCAAACGAAGGAGCCGAGCGAGACGATTCTTGTCCTTAGCTTAACGGCCAAGACGAAGGATATGGCGGCCGTTGCTGAGCAATTTGCGAAGTATGGCGTACGGAAGGTATTGTTCACGAAACTGGACGAGACATCTGTTTTTGGAACGATTTTCAATTTGATTATGAAATACGAGTTGCTCCCTACATACTTGGCTGCTGGCCAGACGGTGCCGGACGATATAGAAAGGTTCCGGGCACAGTCCTATATTCAGCTTCTACTGGGGGATTCGTCCCATGAATGACCAAGCAGAAGCGCTGCGAAATTTAATTAAGCAGAGAGAACGAAAAGAAGAAGGTCGCCAGACCCGAATCGTTACTGTGACGAGCGGCAAAGGCGGCGTTGGGAAATCGAACTTCAGCCTTAACTTCGCTATCATGCTGAAGCGTTTAGGACAGAAAGTGCTTGTGTTCGATGCTGACATCGGTATGGCTAATATCGACGTTCTGATGGGGGTTTCGTCACGTTATAGTCTCTATCACTTACTTAAGCAAGAGAAAACGATTTGGGATATTATACAGCTTGGTCCGGAAGGGCTGCATTTTATTGCTGGAGGTTCCGGCTTTAGCGATCTTCTGAACTTGACCAAAGAGCAGCTTGATGGCTTCGCTGAGCAGATTGATAAGCTGCATGGGCAATATGACATTATATTGTTCGATACAGGTGCGGGATTGTCGAAGGAAACGGTAAAGTTTATTGCCGCTTCGCAAGAAACGATCGTAGTGACGACACCTGAACCTACCTCCATCACGGATGCTTACGCACTTATCAAGATGGTAATAGGGATGGATATTCACGTCCCATTCAAGCTGATTGTCAATCGGGCAACGGATTATCGCGAAGGTCGTCAGACAGCCGACAAGATCAATCTCGTATCGAGTCAGTTTTTGCACATGGAGCTTCCGTCACTTGGCATCGTGCCCGATGATTCGAACGTTACCAAGGCTGTAAAACGACAAATTCCTTTCACTGTCGCATACCCGAGCTCGGAGGCTTCCTCAGCAATTGAACGAATTGCCATGCAATTTCTGGAGATGCCTAAAGTCGCAGAGACGGGAGGCGTCAAAGGGTTTTTACACAAAATGTTCAGACTTTCACGATAATCCTTTGAAATCTAGGGGGAACGCAGATGGCTCCTTATCGCATTCTAGTAGTAGATGACTCCGCCTTCATGCGGAAAATTATAAGCGATCTGATACTCCAAGATCCGCAATTTACGATTGTTGCCACTGCCGATAACGGCGAGGAGGCCATAAAAGCCGTCACGCAATGGAAGCCGGACGCTGTAACGCTTGATTTGGAAATGCCGCTTATGAACGGACTCGAAGCGCTGCAGCACATTATGAAGGATCATTCAATACCGATCATTATGTTATCCGGCATTAGCGAGGATAACACAAGAGATACGATCAAAGCGCTGCAATACGGTGCATTCGATTTTATTCGGAAGCCGTCAAGCAGCATTTCCCACGATATTCATCAGGTTGGCGAGCAATTGCTGGAGAAACTCAAAATTGCCGTCTTGACGAAGCGTCATCAACCGGTCATACAGATTCAAGAAGCCGAAGCGAGCAAAGTCGACGCAGCCATTAAGCCGTTACTTAGTCCTGTTTCTGAACCTCAAAAATATGAGGATACGACGCCAAAGCCTGCTGCTCCTATCATTAGTGAACGTAAGAAGCCTTTGCTTCAGCCGTCCAAGGACAAGCCGCTGCCGGCAAGGTCGACAACCCCTTTACATAAACCGCTTAATGATGCCGCGCCAAGCAAGCCATTGCCGGCACTGAAAGCAAAACCTGCACTTTCGCAGCTAAGCAGTCTTCCTAAGGAGACGGTTGCGAAAGCGAAACCTGCACAATCGAGAGTAATTCAGCCACCGAATAATGTCGTTAAGCCTTTATCGGGGACGGCTTCAAATTTCCGCCATATCGTAGCAATTGGCACATCGACTGGAGGACCAAGAGCGCTTCATGAAGTGATATGCTCGCTGCCAGCGAATTTCCCATCCCCTGTGCTTGTTGTTCAACATATGCCTCCTAAGTTCACGAAGTCGCTCGCACAGCGGTTAGACAGCTTTAGTCCGCTGCAGGTTGTTGAAGCGACCAATGGAGAGAAGGTAACAGCCGGTGTCGTATATATCGCGCCAGGCGGCTATCATATGATGCTGGGCAAGGACACTGACGGATATCGGATCAAGTTGACAGAACAGCCAGTGCGAAATGGTCATCGTCCATCTGTTGATGTGTTGTTCGAATCATTAATCGATCATCAGGAGTTGAAGCGGCATGCGGTTATTATGACCGGCATGGGAAGCGATGGCGCCAAAGGAATGATGCAGCTCGCTCAAAGCGGTGCAGTATCAACGATTGCCGAATCCGAGGAAACTTGCGTCGTTTACGGTATGCCAAGATGTGCGATTGAAGGCGGGTACGCTCGAACTGTATTGCCGTTGCAACACATTGCGTCCGAGTTAGTGAATGCAGTGTTGAAATAAATGCTAGTGACTACCATAAGTACTTACAGGAGGTGTTTCTCGAAATGGATATGAATGCATACTTGTCCATGTTTATCGATGAATCGAACGATCACTTGCAAGCATTGAACGAAAACCTGCTCAAGCTTGAAAGCGAGCCCGGGGAGCTAAGCATCGTTCAAGCCATCTTCCGTTCCGCTCATACGCTTAAAGGGATGTCGGCAACGATGGGCTTCGAGGATCTGGCAGCTCTAACGCATGAGATGGAAAATGTGCTGGATCTCGTTCGTAATAGCAAGCTTAAGATGGATAGCTTTATATTTGATACATTGTTTAAAGGGCTTGACGCTCTGGAAGCGATGGTACAGGATATCGTTGGCGGAGGAACGGGCAAAGCAGACGTAACGGCGATCGTTGCTTCTCTGCAAGTCATTCTCAAAAGCGATTATAAATCGGGAGCTGCTTCGGCTCAGCCTGTTGCAACTGAGGTTGTTAAGCCGTCTGCGGGAACAGCGGGAGCCATGCTGCTCGATGAATTCCAATCATCGGTACTGCTGCAATCGATCGAAAGCGGTCAGAATGTATATCACATTCAAGTATCGGTACGCGATAATTGCGTCTTGAAAGCGGCGCGTGCCTACATGGTATTCGACTTGCTAGAGCGCAGCGGTGAGATCGTGAAGTCAGAACCGTCCGTTCAGGATATTGAGCAAGAAAAGTTCGATCTATCATTCTCCGTATTTACGATATCGCCGCTAGAGGGTGCAGATCTACAGAAACAAATTTCCGATATTTCAGAAATCGAATCGGCCGTTGTTACGCTGCTTGATCAGGAATCGCTGGCCATGCTTAGCCAATCACCGGCGGCGCCTGCGATCGATAGTGTTGCCCAAGTGAACGAAACTGCAGCAGTACCTGTTATTGAAGCCCAAAGCCAAACTGCGGCAACTGCTGCGGCGCCAGCTGCTCAAGCGAGTACATCTTCGGCTCCAGCGCCAGCCGTTTCGCGTACGATCCGCGTCGATATTGAACGTTTGGACACGCTTATGAATTTATTTAGCGAACTGTTGATCGATCGCGTAAGGCTAGAGCAGTTGTCCAGCGAGATTAAACGAAATGATTTGACCGAGACGGTTGAGCACATGGCTCGTGTCAGCTCAGACTTGCAAAACATCGTTCTAAAGCTTCGCATGGTTCCAGTAGAATCGGTATTCAACCGCTTCCCGCGGATGATTCGGGATTTGGCTAAATCGTTGGACAAGAAGATTGATCTCGTCATTTCCGGTGCTGAAACCGAACTTGACCGAACAGTCATTGATGAGATTGGCGATCCTCTTGTTCACTTGCTTCGCAACTCGGTAGATCATGGTATTGAGACGGTTGAAGAGCGTATTGCCGCGGGCAAGTCGGAGACGGGTACGATCAATCTTCGCGCTTACCATAGCGGAAACCATGTATTTATTGAAGTGGAAGAAGACGGCCGAGGCATCCATAAGGAAAGAGTGCTGAAGACCGCAATCAAGAATGGCGTCGTTACAGAGGAAGAAGCGAAGAAGCTGACGAACGATGAAATCAATATGCTCATCTTCGCTGCTGGATTTAGTACGGCTGACAAAATTTCCGATATTTCCGGCCGCGGTGTTGGTCTTGACGTCGTAAGATCAAAGATCACTTCACTCGGTGGTAATGTAACGGTAGATTCTGCGCAAGGCAGAGGAACGAAATTCTCTGTTCAGCTTCCGCTTACTTTGTCTATCATATCTGCAATGCTTGTTAAGCTAGGAAGCGAGAAGTATGCGATTCCTCTATCGTCCATCGTGGAAACTGGAATTATTCGTAAAGAGCAAGTGTTGCATGTACATGGCAATCGGATGATCGAATTCCGAAATACGATCATTCCAGTCGTGTCGTTAAGCAAAGTTTTGGATTCCCCTGATTATAACGAGGATACGGAGGAAGAAACAGAAATAGTCGTCGTTCGCAAAGGCGAGAAGTGGGCTGCTGTTACGGTAGACGAGTTCATCGGCCAAAGTGAAATCGTACTTAAGACGCTTGGCAAGTATTTGGCCAACATTGAAGCGATATCCGGAGCAACGATTCTTGGCGACGGCTATGTGGCACTTATTATTGATCCGAATGCACTCATTAAATAGGGAGGGTTTACAATGGGAGAAGAAGTAAAGGTTATCGTGTTCGCGCTAGGCAACGAGGAGTACGGAATTGAAGTAGATAAGGTTCGCACGATTGAAAGATTGTCTCCAATTACTCGTGTCCCGAAAACAGCGGCATTCATTAAAGGAGTTATTAATCTTCGCGGAATAGTTGTTCCAATTATTGATCTTCGCGGTCGCTTTAATCTATCCGAGACGCAGCCAACTGAAAATTCGCGGATAATCGTAGTAGCGGTAGGCGAGATTGAAGTAGGCTTTATCGTAGATGCAGCTAACGATGTCATTGATATTGATACGGATTCCATTGACTTGCCGCCAGAGATTGTTGGTGGTATAAAAGCGAAATATTTGCGCGGCATTGCGAAGCTCGGAGAAGGCCGGCTTCTTATTATGCTCAATCTATCGGAAGTACTTAACAAAAACGAGATTGTCCAGCTAGCGCAAGTAGAGGCATAGAAGTGAGTATATTTAGTCGTTTCGAAGCCTTCGAGCTAGATGTACTGAAAGAAGTAGGTAATATTGGGGCGGGCAATGCAGCGACCGCATTGTCCCGTCTACTGGACAAGCCGGTAGATATGGCTGTTCCAAAAGTAAGCTTTCTTCCTTTCGAAGAAGTCGCTGATCGAGTTGGCGGCTCCGAGCAGATTGTGTTCGCCGTTTTCCTTCGCGTTGAAGGAGACGCCCCAGGCAATATGTTCTTTATCATCGAGGAAGCATCTGCTGAACGTTTGTTAAGACAATTATTGTCGATAAGAGAGGAAGGCCAAGAAGGTTATTCAGAGATGGAGCTTTCCGCACTATGCGAGATTGGAAACATACTCGCCGGATCGTATTTATCATCGCTGGCCGATTTTACTCATCTGACGATGGCGCCGTCTGTACCGCAGATTGCGCTTGATATGGCGGGAGCTATTCTTAGTTATGGACTTGTCCAATATGGCGAGATGGGCGACTCTGCAATGCTGATCGAAACGACTTTCTTAGAAGATCGTGAGGCGCTAGAGGGGCACTTCTTCCTAATCCCGGATCCAGAATCGTTCGACAAAATATTCAGGGCCCTGGGAGTCGTTCAATGATACAGCAAAATGTGATCAAGGTAGGCATGGCAGATCTGAATATCGCAATGGACGGGGCAACCCTTAAGACGACAGGACTTGGTTCCTGTGTTGGTCTTACGTTGTTTGACCCGATTCGAAAAATAGCCGGTATGGCGCATGTCATGCTGCCTTCATCAGATATTGCCCGCGAAACTACAATTAATTTGGCAAAATATTCGGATACGGCAATTCCTGAATTGCTGGACCGAATGCTTGCACAAGGCGCGCGAATAGAGCGTATGAAAGCGAAGATGGCTGGAGGCGCACAAATGTTTGCGATGTCTGGACAAAGCGATACGATGAGAATCGGACCGCGTAACGTAGAATCGTGCACAGCAATGCTTCACCGATTCAAGATTCCGATCCTTTCGCAAGATACTGGAGGCAGTGTCGGTCGCACGATTGAAATAGACAGCAACAGCGGCATACTTTCGATAAGAAGTGTGCAGTTTGGAATAAAGGAGATTTGACATGCTAGGAACATGGCGATGGAATGTTGGATTAGGATTCGTCGGCACGGTACTGACGGTAGCTTTCTCACTCGGAGCGAATCCGCCTGGCGTAGTACTGCTTCGAAGCGTGTATGCTTTCATCGCTTTCTTTGTTCTTGCGTATGCGGTACGAGCAGTGTTTGCCATCATCCTTAAACCTCCGGCGCTAATTGGAGAACCATCCGAGAGCGCGGAAGCTGCCGGCAGCCTAACAGGAGGGCAGCTCGATCTTCAGACACCGAACGAAAGTGACGATTTGAATGAGCTGCTCAAGAAACAGATGCGAGAAGACAATTCTACTGTTGGAGCCCAAAAGCAGGAGGCTGTTAGCGCGTTTCAACCGCTTAATCCTCCTCAATTGCTTTCTACAAAAAATTCACAGCCTGAGGAATTGGCTAAGGCCATTCGTCACCTGACAGGAGAGTGAATCGATGGCCGAGCCCAAAACCGCTCATCTGACAAACATCCAGATGTGGCAAGCGTGGAGAGAACGTGGTGAAGTCGAAGCTAAGAAGCAATTGATCGAGCAATATTTGCCGCTTGTTGATTACGTTACGAATCGTATGGCAATCGGCCTGCCCAAAAACGTAATTAAGGATGATCTCGCTAGCAATGGCGTTATGGGTTTAATCGATGCAATCGAGAAGTTTGATTATTGCCGGGGATTGCAATTCGAGACCTATGCTTCATGGCGTATACGCGGGGCAATTATCGATGGATTGCGTCAAGGCGATTGGGTGCCTCGTTCGGTGCGTGAGAAAGCGAAGCGAGTGGAGGAAGCCTATCAGCATCTCGAGCAGCAGTATTTGCGTTCCGTAACAGATGCCGAGATTAGCTCCTATTTGCAAATATCGGAGAAAGAATTCGCCGGCATGCTTCAAGACATTGCAGTGACGACGGTATGCTCCTTGGAAGATCCCATTCGTGAAGAGGAATCGGAGACACGGATGTCATTGCTGGTGGACGACAAAGCGAAGAATCCCGATCACAAGGTTCACGAGTTTTATATGAAGGAATCGTTAGTGAAGGGGATCGAAAGATTGACCGAAAAGGAACGTACGGTAGTATCCTTATTCTACTACGAGGAATTGTCTTTGAGCGAAATAGCTGAAGTTATGTCTTTATCGCCTTCGCGAATTTCCCAGCTCCATTCCAAAGCGATTTTACGTTTGCGCGGAGTGCTGGCTAAACATAAGGATCAACTCTTGCAGCATTAGAAAGGAGGAGATAAGGTGGATGATCAACAATTAGACAGCTTTCTGCGCGTTCAGACTTCAGCGGATAAATTGTCGGCCTTCTTAACTTTTAGCCGTATAACTGATGACTTCGAATGTACCGCTGAGCAATTGGAGCGTTTTGTACGGAGCAAAGGAATTGTCCAAGGGCTGCAGTCAGAGATGCTAAATTACATAAGCAGCAACCCGCTTGCCTATTGCAAGGAACAAACCGTCATTGCGAAGGGTAAATCGCCCCAAGCAGGCAAAGATGGATATATTAACCTTATCTATGAACTAGAACAGCGAGATAAGCGTCCGTCCGAGAACGAAGACGGCAAGATTGACTTCAAGGATGTTAATAAGCTGAAGAACGTTACGCGCGGACAACTTATCGCAGAACGAATTGATCCTCAGCCAGGTCCATCCGGAGTAACGGTTAACGGAGAAGCGATTCCTTCCAAGCTGGGCAAGCAGGTACGCTTCAAAGTAGGCAAGAATGTCGTGCTTAATCCGGAACAAACGGCCATGTATGCGGCAATTGACGGTCTAATCACGATGACGGATAAGGAAAAGATAAACGTCTTTCCGATCTATGAAGTGAATGGCGACGTTGACTATCGTGTCGGAAACATTGATTTTGTCGGAACGGTCGTCATTCGCGGCAACGTACTCAACGGCTTCCGTATTAAAGCAGCAGGCGATATTCGCGTTATAGGCGGCGTAGAAGGCGCTGAGCTTGATTCAGAAGGCTCTATCGAGATTACAGGGGGTATTCTCGGTGGAAATAAGGGTCATGTGAAGGCTGGGCGCAACGTGCGCAGTTCCTTTATTCAAGAAGCGAACGTCATTGCCGGAGAAGATATTCTCGTCTCCCAAAGCATTATGCATTCAAGTATAAGAGCTGGCAAAAGCATCGTATGCTCAGGAGCAAAGGGATTAATCGTAGGCGGCATCGTTCAAGCAGGCGACTTAGTGCGTGCCCGCACCGTCGGCAACACGATGTCTACAGCAACAGCGATTGAGGTTGGCGTTAAACCAGAGTTCCGTTATGAGCTGCAGGAGCTAAGGACGAGGTTAAAGCAATCTGCGGAAAGCTTGGACAAAACGGATAAAGCGCTTACTATTCTCGATCAGCTGGCCGCAGCTGGACAGCTCTCTGAGGAGAAGATGGCGCTGCGGGTTAAGCTTAGCGCGACGAAACGTCAGACGAAGGTTGAGGTAGAGGAGACAAGAATGCGCATTCTCGAAATTGAACGTTCGCTGGAAGATACGGATCGGGCCACGATTGAGGTCGTAAATACAATCTACGGCGGGACCAAGGTTGTCATCGGACGATATACCAAATTCGTTAAAGACGCAGCGCAGCGAGTATCCTTCCGTTATCAGGACGGGGATATTACTATGAATCCATTAATCTCGTGATAACAATATCTAGCGAAGTCCTGTGAGGATAAGCAATTTTATGCATTTAACTGCGGGAAGAAACACATTTAGACCGCACTGCTCGGCTTCTGCTCGGCCGACTACCTTATAAGGGGGAGTCATTCGATGACCTTCAAACCACTTGATATGCAAATGTCTGTACCGCGTACGCAAGAGTATAGTGGACTGCAAGGACAAGCTGCTCATAAGCCTTTAGCTGACCAGTCAGCATTAGCGGGTCAAGCGTCCAAGGAAACCGAACAGCTGCGGTCAAAAAATACCGGAGTTGAGCAAGCGACTGGTCAGAAGGTGCGCAGCGATCAAGATCAGAGTAAAGAATCCGGAGGCCACCGTTCATCTGCTTCCAAGCGCACAGCTGGCGAACAGACGGACGAGCAGTCGGAAGCGAAGCCTGCCCATCCATTCAAGGGGCATAATCTTGACATTAAATTATAGAAGCGCAAGTCATCAGGAGAAAGGCGGTAAGTGAGGTGGAATCGTACTGGCAATATATTGTGTTAGTTGGAGCGGTTGTCATCGTGCTGGCTTTTATGCTGCCTAGACAGAAGCGGCAAGCAGAGCAGCCTTCACAAAGTATTCAAAATATGGAGACGGCGCTCGAGCAGTTTATGGAGAATATGGAGAAGGACAATCAGGAGCTTGTCTCGCTTGTGGCGAAATCGCAGCAGGAAGCGAAGAAAGATGCAGAACTCAAAGATATGCGTATAGCAGAGTTAGAGCGCAAGAGCTCTACGCTTGAGCAACAACTGCATCTAGCGACACTGCAAGCCGCGAGTATAGTCAACCAGGGGACAAGACTGGATCCATTATCGACAGAATCCGTTCAACATGATGCGATTCAACCTGCTTCCATAATGAGTCAGCCCAAGCTAGACGAAGAAGAAACGCAGGCAGAAGAGCCAATTCATGCGAAGCGCTCAATCCAGGCTCGTTACGCGGAGTTGTTTCAATTGTATGAGCAAGGAAAATCGATCGAAACGATATCTCGGAAGCTTGGCATGAACAAAGGCGAGGTGCAGCTCATTATGCAGCTTGCAAAGCAGGAGGATGCTGCTCATGCTTAAAAACCGTACATTCATGATTGGTCTCGGCGTCGGCATTATTATAGGAGCGTTGCTTTTGGAGCTCATGTACATCGGCGAGAAAAGCGAGGAAAAGTTGTCATTGCTTGGCGAAGATCAAGCAACTGAACAGAAGTTGTATACGCAAGAAGAAGTTGATGCACTGCTGGCAGCACAGAAGGATTCAGATGAGATAAACGACGAAGTGAATCAGAATGCTGATCCAGAAGCAACGGATGCGCCAGTGAAAGCAAGCGACAAGCCTCTTGAGCCTACTTCTACGCCCGTTCCGGCTACGCCTGCAGCTGATCAATCTAATGCTGAGAAGGTACTACGGATTGAACATGGAGCGAACTTAAGCAATACAGCTTCTTTGCTCGAGAAGAACCATATTATTGACGATAAGACGGGGTTCATTAATCAAATGAAGAAGGACAAAAAACTGGTTCGCGCCGGTTATTTTTTGTTTCACGAGAATATGACGGTTGATGAAGCCATCGAAACGGTTACGAGCAACCCGATAACGAAATCAGAAGCGGACGCGTTCAATAGCTCGAAGGCAGCAAACTGATTTTATTCTATAAACCATTGTTGCAGACGTTTGTCATATATGATATATTAATTGACGGTGTTAAAAACGCACGCCGGTCAATTTTGCCAATGGTGCTTTCGCTCGGCGAAAGTGTTGGCAAGAGATGCGAGTGGCGGAGGAGCACACAAAACCAATACAGGAGGTGTTGAATATGGCGGTTATTTCCATGAAACAGCTTCTCGAAGCTGGGGTACACTTCGGTCATCAGACTCGTCGTTGGAATCCTAAGATGGATCGTTATATCTTCACAGAAAGAAACGGAATTTACATCATCGACTTGCAAAAAACAGTGAAAAAGGTTGACGAAGCGTATAACTTCGTTAAATCCGTAGCTGCAGAGGGCGGCACTATGCTGTTCGTCGGCACAAAGAAACAAGCTCAAGACTCGGTTAAAGAAGAAGCAGAACGTTGCGGCAACTTCTACATCAACCAACGTTGGTTGGGTGGCACGCTTACGAACTTCTCGACTATTCAAAAGCGTATCGACCGTTTGAAACAGCTTGAGAAATGGGAAGAGGACGGCACTTTCGAAGTTCTTCCTAAGAAAGAAGTTATCATTCTTCGCAAAGAAAAAGACCGTTTGGAGAAATTCCTTGGCGGCATCAAAGGTATGAAAGGTTTGCCAAGCGCGCTGTTCATCATCGACCCGCGCAAAGAGCGCATTGCTGTAGCAGAAGCTCGTAAACTTGGTATTCCAATCGTTGGTATCGTTGATACGAACTGTGACCCAGACGAAATCGACTATGTCATTCCTGGTAACGACGATGCAATTCGTGCCGTTAAGTTGTTGACTTCGAAGATGGCTGACGCAATCGTAGAAGCTAACCAAGGCGAGCAAACAACGGCTTAAATAGCAGTTCATGCAGGTCAACAAAGGGTGGTCAGATGGTGAAAAACCTCTCACTGCCCTTTTTTTGAACGAAAATCATTTTTTTAAAATAAGGTAGAATAACAGCTTCGCACAACATTTAGGAGGGTTTAACATGGCAGTTAGCGCTAGCGCAGTAAAAGAACTACGTGAAAGAACGGGAGCAGGAATGCTCGATTGTAAAAAAGCTTTGGACGAAACAAACAACGACATCGACAAAGCGATCGCTTTGCTTCGTGAAAAAGGTTTGTCGGCTGCAGCTAACAAAGCTGGCCGTATCGCTACAGAAGGCGTTGTAGAATCGTACATCCACGCTGGCGGCCGTATCGGCGTTATCGTTGAAGTAAACTGCGAAACAGACTTCGTTGCAAAAACGGATCAATTCCGTGAATTTGCAAGAGACATCGCTATGCAAATCGCAGCTGCTAATCCAAAATTTGTTCGCCGCGAAGAAGTTCCTGGCGATGAGCTTGAGAAAGAGCGCGAAATTTTGAAAGCACAAGCGCTTAACGAAGGCAAGCCTGAAAAAATCGTTGAAAAAATGGTTGAAGGCCGCATCTCGAAATACTATGAAGAATATTGCTTGTTGGAGCAATCGTTCATCAAAGATCCCGACAAAACAATTTCGACTTTGCTTAATGAAAAAATTAGCAAAATCGGCGAGAACATCTCGATCCGTCGCTTCGTTCGTTTCGAACTTGGTGAAGGCCTTGAGAAAAAAGTCGACAACTTCGTTGAAGAAGTTATGGCTCAAGCAAAACTTTAATCCGAACGCACAGGCGGGGCGGGGCGTCCGCCCCGCCTGCTTGTTTTCAAAGACACAATTTGTAGAAGCTTGCACACTTATTTGAGCTGTATGATGGAGGTATAAACGTTGGAACATCCTGTGTATAAACGTATCGTTCTTAAGGTCAGCGGTGAATCATTGTCAGGACAGGAAGGCTATGGTATTGAAGCGTCGGTCATCTCTTCCATTGCGAACCAAGTGAAGGAAGTTATTGCGCTCGGCGTAGAAGTCGCAATCGTATGCGGCGGCGGCAATATCTGGCGCGGAATCGCCGGCACGGCGAAAGGCATCGATCGCGCGACAGCCGATTATATGGGCATGCTTGCTACTGTAATGAATTCACTGGCGCTTCAAGACGCGCTGGAACAAATTGATGTGCCAACACGAGTGCAGACGTCGATCGCGATGCAGCAAATTGCTGAACCGTACATTAGACGCCGTGCCATTCGTCATTTGGAGAAGGGCAGAGTCGTTATTTTCGCAGCAGGAACAGGCAATCCGTTCTTCTCGACAGATACGACAGCCGCACTTCGTGCTGCGGAGATCGAAGCAGAAGTGATTTTAATGGCGAAGAACAAAGTGGATGGCGTGTACTCGGCCGATCCGTTCAAAGACGATACGGCAGAAAAATTCGAAGAGCTTACTTACCTTGACATGCTTAACCGCAACTTGGGCGTAATGGATTCAACAGCCGCTTCGCTCTGCATGGACAACAATATTCCGCTTATTGTATTCTCGATTACAGAGAATGGTAATATTAAGCGTGTCGTGCTCGGTGATAAAATCGGGACTATTGTGAAAGGAAGTGTCAAATAATGCCGCTTCAAATTAAGAAAAATGCTGAAGAACGCATGGATAAAGCAATCTCGGCTTTAAAACGCGACCTAGCATCGCTTCGCGCAGGCAAAGCGAGTCCTGCTTTGTTTGACCGCATTCAAGTTGAATACTACGGGGCAATGACGCCTCTTAACCAGCTCGCTAATATCAATACACCAGACGCGCGCACGCTGCTCATTCAGCCTTGGGACAAATCGTCCGTTGCTGCAATTGAGAAGGCGATCATGAAGTCGGATTTGGGTCTTACTCCTTCTAACGATGGAACTGCGATTCGCATTTCCGTGCCTATGCTTACGGAAGAGCGCCGCGCCGAACTCGTGAAAACGTCGAAAAAGTTCGGTGAAGAAGCAAAGGTGGCTATCCGCAACATTCGCCGCGATGCCAACGACTCCATCAAGAAGCTTGAGAAATCGGAAATTTCCGAGGATGAATCACGCGGCCATCAAGAAGATATTCAGAAGGCAACGGACAAGTTCATCACTGAAGTGGATAAAGTTCTCGTTTCCAAAGAAAAAGAGATTATGGAAGTATAATTATACAATAGGCCCCTCCGACAGGTGGGGTTTGGTTTTGATTCCGGTTGGGAGGAACGAAGATGATCAAGCGACTTTGGGCCCTACTTGGCAAATCGTCCAAAAAGCCGTCTAATCCTAAAGTCTTCGAAAAGGTTCCTGAGCATGTGGCTATTATTATGGACGGCAACGGCCGTTGGGCTAAAAAACGTGGATTGCCGAGGACGGCAGGTCATCATTCCGGGATGAAGGCGGTCAAGCGAATAACGATGGCCGCTGATAAGCTGGGCATTAAATATTTGACTTTATATGCGTTCTCCACGGAAAATTGGACGCGACCGAAGGATGAGGTCGACTTCTTAATGAAGCTTCCCCAGCAATTTCTTGAGATTGAGCTCGACGAGCTGATTGCGAACAACGTTCAAGTCCGAATGATGGGGCATAAAGAGAACTTGCCTGCCCATACAATAAGCCCGCTTGAGGAAGCGATCGTCAAGACAGCGAACAATACCGGGCTCGTATTGAACTTTGCACTTAACTACGGCAGCCGTAAGGAAATGCTGGAGGCGGTCAAGGATATTGCTTCGGATGTGTCGCGAGGCGTGGTCGACATCAATGAAATTGATGAGAAGCTGATGGCAAGCCGGTTACATACAAGCGGAATGCCTGACCCGGATTTGCTTATTCGAACGAGCGGTGAGCTCCGTCTAAGCAACTTTATGATGTGGCAGCTCGCTTACAGTGAATTATGGTTTACGGATGTGTATTGGCCAGCGTTTACAGAAGAGCATTTTCATGAGGCCATACAAGAGTATCAGCGCCGTGTGCGCCGATATGGCGGTTTGTAGCTTCAAGTATCGGAGTGTGACGTTTCGTTGAGACAACGGATTATTACAGGGGTGCTGGCTGGGGCGCTTTTAGTTGCTCTGACAATTGTTGGAGGCTGGCTATTTACCGCTTTGCTCGTACTGCTCGCCATTATAGGGTTTACGGAGTATGCAAGAATGAACGGCGTCAAATGGTCGCATCCGTCCGCACTGCTTGGGTATGCGGGCGTATTGCTGTTTGTCCTTCCTTGGTCGGATTGGAACGTTGATGTGCCTTCCGAAATGACAATCATGTGGATGCTTGCCTTTCTATTGCTTGCCGTGACTGTCATTACCAAAAACAAAACGACAATTGATGGCGCCGCGCTTATGTTGCTAGGCGCTTTATATGTAGGTTACGGCTTTGCGGCCATGATCGAAGTGCGAGGCATCGTTCCGAACGGATTGTTCTGGACGTTCCTATCCTTCTCCTGTACGATTGCGTCGGATACAGGCGCTTATTTCTGCGGACGAGCCTTCGGAAGATCGAAGCTATGGCCGTCGATCAGCCCGAATAAGACAATCGAAGGTGCGTTAGGCGGTGTCGTGCTGTCTTTGATCGTTGCAGTGATTTTCTCCGTATTCGCACCGGAAACGGTCAGTCTTAGTCTGCCAACGGCACTTCTCATCGGTTTGCTGGCCGCTGTTGCTGGGCAATTCGGAGATTTAATCCAATCTGCCTACAAGCGAGTGCGTGATATTAAGGATACGGGAACACTGCTTCCCGGCCACGGCGGCGTACTCGACCGTTTCGACAGCTGGCTGATCGTATTTCCGCTGCTGCTCCTAACCGGCCTATTGCCGTCTTAAGTTTGGAGGATATTGGTGATGAAGAAAATTAGTATTTTAGGCTCGACAGGATCTATCGGAACGCAAACGCTCGATATCGTTGCTCATGCTCCGGAGCTGTTCAAAGTCGTTGGACTGTCGGCGGGATCTAACGTCGACCTGCTCATCGAGCAGGCGCGCCAGTTCAAGCCGGCAATCGTATGTCTCGGTTCGAAGGAGCTTGCCGATGCCGCTAGACTGCATGTGCCCTCTGGAACAAGAGTTGTATATGGCGAAGAGGGCTTGATCGAGACGGCTTCTCATACGGATGCAGATATAGTCGTGACGGCGATCGTTGGCAGCCGAGGGCTCCCAGCAACGCTTGCAGCTATTAATGCCGGCAAGACGATTGGCCTCGCTAACAAGGAGACGCTCGTTACAGCAGGGCATCTCGTTATGGAACGCGCTAAACAGCGCGGCGTGGCGATTCTGCCGATCGATAGCGAGCACTCGGCCATCTTCCAGTGTCTGAATGGCGAGAAGCGGGAGAGCATCAAGCAGATTACGCTTACCGCATCGGGGGGCTCGTTCCGTGATCGTACGCGCGAGCAGCTAGAAGGCGTGACAGTGAGTGAGGCGCTTAACCATCCGAACTGGTCGATGGGTGCGAAGATTACGATTGACTCGGCTACGATGGTCAACAAAGGGCTTGAGGTCATTGAAGCCAAATGGCTGTTCGGGGTTTCATACGATCAGATAGATGTCATTATTCATCCGGAAAGCATCATTCATTCCTATGTGGAATTCTCCGATCATAGTGTAATCGCTCAAATGGGCTTGCCGGATATGCGAGTGCCGATTCAATATGCGCTCACTTATCCGGATCGCGTGGCAACGCCGACGAATCGACTGAACTTAGCTGAGATCGGCAAGCTTCATTTCCGCGAGATGGATTTTGTCCGTTTCCCGTTACTGCGACTTGCCTTCGATAGCGGGCGCTTAGGCGGCTCCGCTCCTGCTGTATTCAATGCAGCGAATGAAATAGCTGTCGCGCGTTTCTTGAACGGAGAAGTTAATTTTCTCGATATAGAGAGAATTGTAGAGTCGACCGTTAGCCGTCATGATGTTACGGAGATTAACGATTTACAGACGATCGCGGAGGTAGACAGCTGGGCTCGCCGGTTCGCGGCAACCGTATAGCGATTGCATACGGTCAAAAACCGGTTCTCTTGTATCGGACGGGAGAATAATGATAATCTATGTACAGGCCGTAACGAACAGGAGGCTTCACGTATATGCATATGATTCAGGTCATTCTTCTGACCGTGCTCGTTTTTTTCGTTATTGTCACGATTCACGAATGGGGACACTATTACTTTGCCAAACGGGCGGGTATACTAGTCCGCGAATTCGCGATCGGTTTTGGTCCAAAGCTGTTTTCGGTGTTGCGAGGCGAGACCAGGTATACGCTTAGATTGATCCCGGCAGGCGGCTTCGTTAGAATGGCTGGCGAGGATCCAGAGATTGTTGAAGTTCAGCCAGGCCAGACAATAGCAGTCCGCGTTAAGGATAATGTGGTCAAGAAGCTGTATCTCGATCGCTTGGATGAGCGGAGCGACGTTATTCGCGGTGAAGTTACCTCGATTGATCTAGAGCGCAATCTTCATGTGACGCTGGATATTGAAGGGGAAACGGAGCGTTTTGCTGTGCATCCTCAAGCGCTGCTGATTGCGAAAGGCAGAGATACGCAGATTGCGCCTCTTGACCGCCAATTCGGCAGCAAGACTGTAGGTCAGCGCGCGCTAGCAATTGCAGCTGGTCCATTTATGAACTTCGTATTGGCATTCGTGCTGTTCGCTGCTTACATTCAGATGGCTGGCGTACCAACCACTCAGCCCGATAAGCTGCTAATTAACTCGGTATTGCCAGATTCCCCTGCATCACAAAGCAAGCTGCAAGAAGGCGATGTCATTCATGCCATTAATGGCACGAAGATCGGTACCGATTTTGATAAAATGCTCGATATAATCGGAAAGTCTCCTAATGTCGCGCTTAAGGTCGATATTATAAGAGACGGCGTAGCTCAGCAGATTGAGATTACACCGAAGCCTGACGATCAAGGAGTCGGCAAGGTCGGCATTACCGCCGGTGTCAATAAAGTGCCGATGAGGCAGGCCACCTTCGCAGAAACGATTACGGGTTCGGCAAAATTAATGAAAAATATGACGATCAGCATTTTCGAAGGATTCAAGCAGCTAATCAGCAACTTTAATCTAGATGATGTAGGCGGTCCAGTACGAACGGCGGAAGTTACGGGTCAGATCGCAAGCCAAGGCATCGTACAGCTGACTTCGTGGACAGCACTGCTTAGTCTGTACCTCGGCATATTCAACCTGCTTCCAATTCCGGCGCTGGACGGCAGCCGTCTCATTTTCCTCGGAATTGAAGCATTGCGCGGCCGACCGGTCGATCCGAATAGGGAGAGCATGGTTCACTTTGTCGGATTTGCAATGATTATGCTATTAATGCTGGTAGTTACCTATAACGATATTTTACGATTGGTACGAGGGGAGTAGTAAGAAAGCTCATGTCTAAGGATAAGCAATTTGTTACGGAAATTACGCCGCAGAGCGAAGATTTCTCCAGATGGTATATCGATGTTATTAAGAAAGCCGAACTTATGGATTACTCGCCGGTTCGAGGCTGTATCGTGTTCCGCCCAGAAGGTTATGAGCTGTGGGAAAATATTCAGCGCGACCTGGACAGAAGATTCAAGGAAACAGGTCACCGCAACGCTTACTTCCCAATGTTCATCCCGGAGAGCTTCTTCCAAAAAGAGAAGGAGCATGTCGAGGGCTTCAATCCAGAGCTTCCATGGGTAACGGAGGCTGCCGGCGAGAAGCTGGAAGAGCGCCTTGCCGTTCGTCCGACTTCCGAGACGATGTTCGGCCATATGTATTCCAAGTGGATTCAATCTTACCGCGATTTGCCTGTCCTTATTAACCAATGGGCTAACGTTGTACGCTGGGAGAAGCGTACGATGCCGTTCCTTCGCACAAGCGAGTTCCTATGGCAGGAAGGCCATACCGCTCACGAGAACGAAGAAGAGGCACGTGAAGAAACGATGCGCATGCTGAACGTTTATCGTGAGTTCGTAGAGGAGTTCCTCGCGATTCCGGTTATCGTAGGCGAGAAGACACCTTCGGAGCGATTCGCGGGCGCGGTTGACACTTATTCGATCGAAGCGATGATGAAGGACGGCAAGGCGGTTCAAGCCGGCACCTCCCATTATCTCGGAACGAAGTTCGCTGTAGCTTTCGATATCAAATATTTGGATCGTGAAAATACATTGCAGTTCTGCCATACGACGTCATGGGGAGCAAGCACGCGACTCATCGGTGCGCTTATTATGGTGCATGGTGACGACCGTGGCCTTGCATTGCCGCCTAAGGTTGCTCCAACACAAGTAATTATGATTCCGATCGGACCTGCGAAGATGCGCGAGCAAGTTGTTGGTCGCGTGGACGAACTGTATGCCGAGTTGAAAAAAGCTGGCGTTCGCGTTCGCGTCGACGACCGTGCGGACGTAAGTCCGGGCTGGAAGTTCAATGAATACGAGATGCGCGGCGTACCGCTTCGTCTCGAGCTTGGACCACGCGATATGGAGAACGGCGTCGTTGTGCTCGTATCGCGGATGACTGGCGAGAAGCGCATCGTGCAGCAAGACAATCTAATAGCTGAAGTTGAAGCGATGCTTGCCGAGATTCAGAGCGGCATGCTGGAGAAAGCGAAGCAATTCAGAAGCGACAATTCCCGTTCTGTCGACACGATCGACGAGATGAAAGCTTTCCTTGAAGAGCAGCGCGGTTTCGTTGAAGCCGGTTGGTGCGGTTCTGCCGCTTGCGAGAAGCAAGTGAAGGAAGAGACAGGCGCTACAAGCCGCAATATTCCTTTCGAACCTTCCGTTCAGAAGCCGAAATGTCTCGTATGCGGTGATGATTCGAAGCACACAGTCGTATTTGCAAGAGCTTATTAAGAAAACCTCCTATCGGAGTACCTAGAACGAACAACTTTGTTCAAATATAGGAAAGTAATTCAATCTGCCATACTTTCTCTATATTTCTCCGGAATGAAACGCGCAGCGCCGCCAATGGACGGCGCTGCGC